>NZ_JBITES010000003.1:239019-737233 GCF_044455405.1 Streptomyces sp. NPDC051243
TTCGGGGCGGGGCCTGGTTGCCGGGTAACAAGCCCCGGTCGCCGGCCGCCACCGCTGTGAGGTGCGCGGCGATCCGGGGGCTGTGTGGGGTGCGGCCGGTCCACGTGACCGGCCGCACACCCGTGGGGCCCGGCCCGGTTTGACCCTCTCGGCCAGGGCCCCGTAACCTTGACCCTCGGCGTGTCCACAGATATAGGACGCGCCACATCCCCGTAAACCTCTTCCTCCGGAGCACAGGGTGTTCCGGAGAGGCCGCCCGCGTGCGTGGTGGCTGGACTGCGGGGGTGCCGTTTCCGAGCGAGAGAGTGAGATCCGCGTGTACGCCATCGTGCGCAGCGGTGGTCGCCAGCACAAGGTTGCTGTCGGCGACATCGTTGAGGTTGACAAGATTTCCACTGCCAAGGTTGGCGACACGGTCGAGCTCTCGACCCTGCTCGTTGTCGACGGCGACGCTGTGACCAGTGACCCGTGGGTGCTGGCCGGCATCAAGGTCCAGGCCGAGGTCGTGGACCACCACAAGGGCCAGAAGATCGACATTCTGCGCTACAAGAACAAGACCGGCTACCGCCGTCGTCAGGGCCACCGCCAGCAGTACACGGCGATCAAGGTCACTGAGATCCCCGCGGCTGCGAAGTAAGGGACTGAGGAGAGATGGCACACAAGAAGGGCGCATCGTCCACCCGTAACGGTCGTGACTCCAACGCTCAGCGCCTCGGCGTGAAGCGCTTCGGCGGTCAGGTCGTCAACGCGGGCGAGATCCTGGTCCGTCAGCGCGGCACCCACTTCCACCCGGGCGCCGGCGTCGGCCGTGGCGGCGACGACACGCTGTTCGCGCTGCAGGCCGGTGCGGTGGAGTTCGGCACCAGCCGTGGCCGCAAGGTCGTGAACATCGTTCCGGTCGCCTGACACAGCCCCCTCAGGGCAGCCCGGTTCCGGGCTCAGGCGCCGTAGAGCGTTTCGCGAGGCGGACCTCACTTCCCCTGTGGGAAGGCGGGTCCGCCTTTCGCGTGTTACGTCTAAGACATTTCCGTAGGTAACTGGAGGCACTGAACCATGACCACCTTCGTGGACCGCGTCGAGCTGCACGTCGCCGCGGGTAACGGAGGCCACGGCTGTGCCTCCGTCCACCGTGAGAAGTTCAAGCCGCTCGGCGGGCCCGACGGCGGCAACGGCGGGCGCGGCGGGGACGTGATCCTCACCGTCGACCAGTCGATCACCACGCTGCTCGAGTACCACCACTCCCCGCACCGCAAGGCCACCAACGGCAAGCCCGGCGAGGGCGGCAACCGGTCGGGCAAGGACGGGCAGGACCTGGTCCTTTCCGTGCCGGACGGCACCGTCGTCCTCGACAAGGCCGGCAACGTCCTCGCCGACCTGGTCGGGCACGGCACGTCGTACGTCGCCGCGCAGGGCGGCCGGGGCGGGCTCGGCAACGCGGCGCTGGCGTCGGCGCGGCGCAAGGCGCCGGGGTTCGCGCTGCTCGGTGAGCCGGGGGACCTGCAGGACATCGTCCTGGAGCTGAAGACCGTCGCCGACGTGGCACTGGTCGGCTACCCGAGCGCCGGCAAGTCCTCGCTGATCTCCGTGCTGAGCGCGGCCAAGCCGAAGATCGCGGACTACCCGTTCACGACCCTCGTGCCCAACCTCGGCGTGGTGACCGCCGGTTCGACCGTCTACACCATCGCCGACGTCCCGGGGCTCATCCCGGGCGCCAGCCAGGGCAAGGGCCTGGGCCTGGAGTTCCTGCGGCACGTCGAGCGGTGCAGTGTGCTCGTGCACGTCCTGGACACGGCGACGCTGGAGTCCGACCGGGACCCCGTCTCCGACCTGGACGTCATCGAGGCGGAGCTGCGCGAGTACGGCGGTCTCGACAACCGGCCCCGGATCGTGGTCCTGAACAAGATCGACGTACCCGACGGCAAGGACCTCGCCGAGATGGTGCGGCCGGATCTGGAGGCCCGTGGATACCGGGTCTACGAGGTGTCCGCCGTTGCCCACACCGGGCTGAAGGAACTGTCGTTCGCGCTGGTGGACCTGGTGGGCAGGGCGCGTGCCGCCAAGCCGAAGGAAGAAGCGACGCGGATCGTGATCCGGCCGAAGGCCGTCGACGACGCGGGCTTCACCGTGACCCGCGAGGAGGTCGCGGGCGAGCCGCTGTTCCGGGTGCGTGGCGAGAAGCCCGAACGCTGGGTGCGGCAGACCGACTTCAACAACGACGAGGCCGTCGGCTACCTCGCCGACCGGCTCAACCGCCTCGGTGTGGAAGAGGAGTTGATGAAGGCGGGGGCCCGCTCCGGCGACGGCGTCGCCATCGGGCCCGAGGACAACGCCGTCGTCTTCGACTGGGAGCCCACGCTGATGGCCGGCGCGGAGATGCTCGGGCGGCGTGGCGAGGACCACCGCTTCGAGGCGCCTCGACCCTCGGCGCAGCGTCGGCGTGACAAGCAGGCCGAGCGTGATGAAGCGGCGCAGGAGTTCGACGACTTCGAGCCGTTCTAGGTCCGGGCGGGCGCGTAGCGCTGTCGTGACCGTGGGCCGGGGGCTGCAGCCCCCGGCCCTTCGCTTTGCCGTGAACGGCCCCGGCCCCGGTCGCGATCGCCGGACTGGCCGGACTGGCCGGATCGGTTAACGCCGGGAAAATTCCCGGCGCATCTGGGGGCAACCCCTTCGTCCCTCCGTGAGTCGTACTGGGCGGCGTGGATGAGGATCTTGAATTCTCAGGACCTCACCACCGTCAACTGCCCAGCGAATTCCCGGAGTCGACGTGGTCGAGGCTGTTTCGTACAGAACGCGGCGTACCGTTGCCATGGCTGTCGCCCTGGCGGCCGCGAGCGTCGGTGTGCTGCCGGTCGGGGATGCCCGGGCGGCGACCGCCACCGTGCGGCAGGACTTCAACGGCGACGGGTACGGCGATCTCGCCGTCACCGCTCCCAACGCCACCGTGAACGGCAAGACGCGGGCCGGCTACGTCGCCGTGCTGTACGGGTCCGCGAGCGGGCTGCGCACCACGGTCAGGAAGGTGTACACGCAGGCCTCCGCCGGGATTGCGGGCACCGTCGAGGCCGGGGACCGCTTCGGCTCGGATCTCGTCGCCGCCGACCTGGACGGCGACGGGTACAGCGACCTGCAGGTGTCGGCCGACGGCGAGCAGTGGGAGCAGGGCGGCATCGCCCGCAAGGGCAGCCGGACCGTGCTGTGGGGCGGCCCGGGCGGCTTCACCTCGGGGAAGGTGCGGCCCGCGATCGGCGACAGCCCGTACCAGAGCGGCTCCTCAACCGTCACCGGCGACTTCAACGGGGACGGACACGAGGACCTGCTCTACAGCGGCCGCATGGAGTACGGGCCGTTCGGGCGCGACGGTGTGCCCGCCGGTACGACCGGGGTGCGGCTCTACGACGGCGACATCGAACTGGTCAAGGTCGTGGCCGGTGACGTGGACGGCGACGGCATCACCGACCTCGTCACCCTGGCTCGGTCGTATGACGCCGACGACGAGGGCAACCGGGGCGAGCACCTGAACTTCCTGCGCGGCAGCCGCGAGGGCATACGGCCGCTCGTCGTCCTCAAGGACGCGCAGGGCGAGGAGATCAGACCCGGTTGGACCCTGACCATCGGCGACGTCAACGGCGACCGCCGCGGGGACATCGTCATGGGCTACGGAGGCCTCCGGTTCATCTACGGCACGGCGAACGGCCCGGCCAATGCCGTCGGCGCCCACACCATCACCCAGGACACCCCCGGCATGCCCGGCACCGACGAGGCCGGGGACGTGCTCGGGTACGACCTGGCGGTCGCCGACGTCAACGGCGACGGTTACGGCGACGTCCTGGCCGGCGACCCGTACGAGGACCTGGGCACGCTGAGGGAGGCCGGGACCTTCGTCGTCGTACCCGGCGGACCGGACGGTCCCACCGGGGCCGGCGGCAGACTCTTCAGTCAGAACAGCGCGGACGTTCCCGGCACCGCCGAGAAGGGCGACGGCTTCGGCGAGCGCGTGCATCTCGTCGACGGCAACGGCGACGGGCGGGCCGAGCCCGTCGTCGCCGCGGTCGGGGAGGACTCGTACGCCGGTGGTGTGTGGGTGTTCCCGTCCGGCTCGACGGGGGTCACGGCCAAGAACTCCTTCGCCGTCGGCGCCCGCACCCTCGGGACGGTCGCCACCGGGGCCTGGCTCGGCCACCGGTTCCCGCGCTGACCCGCATCCCTTCACACCCGCCCACACGTCTTCCGCCCACACGTCTTCCCTGCGTCAGGAATCACATGGCTTCGCGTTCCCACCGCCGTACTCCGCTCACCCGCCGCGGACGCCTCGCTCTCGCCACCGGCGTCGCGGTCGTCGCCGGCGCGCTGGCGGTGCCCGCCGTCAACGCCGCCACCGAGACCGCGGCAACCACGCCGAGCGCCAAGCGGCTGCACGACGACTTCAACGGGGACGGGTATCCCGATGTGGCGATCGGTGCCCCCGCCGCCACGGTGGGCGGCAAGCAGCTGCGCGGCGCGATCAGCGTGCTGTACGGCTCCTCCAGCGGGTTGTCGACCTCGCGCAAGCAGGTGCTGACCTGGCCGGACCGTACGAACGAGGCCTATTACGGGGCGGAGCTGGCGAGCGCGGACCTGGACGGGGACGGATACGCCGACCTGGTGACGACCGCCGAGTCGGAGAAGCCGTACGTGGACTACGGCGTCGCCCTCCTCGTCAACTGGGGTGGTCCGAAGGGGCTGTCGGCCACGCCGACGCAGCTGACATGGAGCATCGGCTACGAGTGGGCCGGCCGGTTCACCGTCGCGGACGTGGACGGCGACAAGCGACCCGACATCGTGATGGTGAGCGACGACGTACCGGAGAACGAAGCACCCGGCGAGGTGTGGCACGGCCCGTTCACCCGCGCCGGACAGCCCGCGAAGAAGGACCTCTTCGCCATCGGCGCCGATGAGCGCTCGAACCATCACTCGGTGGCGGCCGGTGACGTGAACGGCGACGGCATCGCCGACCTCGCCGTGCGCACCTCCTCCCAGGACGAACCGGACTCGCGTGCCGTCTCCCTGCTCACGGGCGGCCCCGACGGTCTCACCTACCAGGGCAACCTCAAGGACGCCCAGGGGCGGATCATCGGCGGCGAGGACGTCGCGATCGGCGACCTGAACAAGGACGGGTACGGCGAGATCGTCGTCGGCCACTCCAAGGACGACTACGACAGCGACGCCGGACTGCCCACGAAGGGCGGTGCGCTGGCCGTCGTGTACGGCGGTCCGAGCGGCGTCTCGACCACCCGGGCGCCGCTGTGGATCAACCAGGACACGGCTGGTGTGCCGGGCTCGGGCGAGCGCGGCGACGGCATGGGGACGGGCCTGTCCATCGGCGACACCAACGGCGACGGCTACCTCGACGTGGTGACCGGCCTGCCCGGCGAGGATCTCGGCAGCGTCGCCGACGCGGGCGGCGTCCTCGTGCTGCGCGGCAGCGCGGGCGGCCTGACCACCACCGGCATCAAGGCGTTCACCCAGAACACCAGCGGTGTGCCCGGCACGGCCGAGAACGGCGACAAGTTCGGTGCCGAGACCGCCCTCGTCGACGCCGACTCCGACAAGAGGGACGGCCTCGTGGTGGGCGACCCGGCCGAGAACTTCGGACATGGGGCCGCGTGGGTCTTCCCGGCCACCTCCAGCGGTGTCACCGCCGCCGGTTCCTTCTCCTTCGGCCCTTCCACGATGGGCCTGACCTCGCTCGGGGCCTCCTTCGGAGCCTCGCTGGCCGACTGACGGCGCCCCCTCCTCGTAACCAGCAGAACAGGACAGTGACATGAACCGACACCGGAAGGCCTGGCGCGTCAGTCTCGCCGTCGTCCTGGCCGTCACGGGGGCCTCCCTTCCCGCGGCACACGCCGTGGCCGACGCCCGGCCGGCCACCGCGGAGCTGAAGGACGACTTCAACGGGGACGGCTACGCCGACCTCGCCGTGGCGGCGCCCGACGCGACCGTCGACGGCAAGACACGGGCCGGGTACGTCGCCGTCGTGTACGGGTCGGCGAGCGGGCTCAAGACCTCTGCCAGGCAGGTCATCAGCCAGAACACGGCCGGTGTCACCGACTCGGCCGAGAGCGAAGACCTGTTCGGCAGCGCGGTGAGCAGCGCCGACCTCGACCGGGACGGGTACGCGGACCTGATCGTCGGCGTCACCGGCGAGGACTCGGTGGAAGGGGGCGCCCTGACCGGGCTCGTGCAGGTCGTCTGGGGCGGGGCGAACGGGCTGTCGGGCGGGGCGCCGCTGGCGTACGGGCGCGAGACGTACGACGGGCTCAGCGCTCGGGGAGAGCTCACCGTCGGGGATGTGAACGGGGACGGAGCCACCGACCTGGTCGTCGTCCAGGGCCTCGTCAGGCTGCGGGTCGTCAAGGGGCCCTTCGGCCGTGACGGTTCGTCGAGCGGCGGGGAGCAGATCGTCTTCGACGACTCCGACCCCCGCTTCCTGGACCTGGCCACCGGTGACGTGAACGGCGACGGCATCGACGATGTCGTGGGCACCATGCACGACGGTGACGAGGGCGACGCCCGCCGCATCACGTACTGGCGGGGCACGCCGGACGGGCTCGCCGACAAGGTCGTGATCGAGGACAGCAGGGGCTGGCGGGTGCAGGGCGGCGAGTCGCTGGACCTGGGCGATGTGAACGGCGACGGCTACGACGACATCGTGGTCGGCCGCTACGACGGCGCCGACAGCGACCTGTCGACCCCGATCCCCGAGGGCGGCCGGGTCGCGTTCGTGCCGGGTTCCGCGGACGGGCCCGTCGGCACCAAGGCGATGTACGTCAACCAGGACAGCGCCGGGGTCCCGGGCGCCGCCGAGCTGTACGACCGCTTCGGCGCCGACGTGTCCGTCGCGGACGTCGACGGCGACGGCTACGACGACGTCGCCGCCGGTGTGCCGTTCGAGGACTTCGACGGGCTGAGCAACGCCGGCGGTGTCGTCGTCCTGCGCGGCGGTGCGAACGGTCTGACCGGCATCGGTGCCAAGGGCGTCAACCAGAACACCGCCGGGGTGCCGGGCGCGGCCGAGAGCAACGACGTCTTCGGCGCCACCACCCGTCTCGTCGACGGCAACGGCGACGGACGCGCCGAACTCGTCGTCGGCGCACCGGGTGAGAACGCGAACGCCGGGTCGGTGTGGGTGTTCCCCTCCACGTCGGCCGGGATCACACCGACCGGCTCGTTCACCTTCGGGGCGGGGACGCTCGGCACGGTCGCGGCCAACGCGAGGCTGGGCTCCGGGTTCAACTACTGATCCCCACGGGTTCAACCCCTGATCGAACACCGGACCCGTTGTGGCAAGGGCACCCTGCCGTGCCGCAACGGGTCTTCTGTTGTCTCCCTGTTTGTCATGCACGCGAAGCGCACAGTTCAGCAACCGGACCGCCCACGGGCGTGAGCATCCGAAGTGTCCAAGAGGCCAGCGAGGCAAGGGAGTTCGCCGATGACCCCGGAGACCGGGTCCGTGTCCCCCGACCGACGCCGTTTCCTGACCGCCGGAGCCGCCGTGCTCGGGGCCGCGGCCTCCGCCCAGCTGTGGCTGCCGACGGCCGCCCGGGCCGCCGAAACCCCGCTGCCCGACGGCGTGTTCAGCCTCGGCGTGGCCTCCGGCGACCCGCTGCCCGACGGCATCGTGCTGTGGACCCGGCTCGCACCCGACCCGCTGAACGGCGGCGGGATGCCCGACAGCGTGGTGACCGTCGAGTGGGAGCTCGCCGAGGACGAGCGGTTCCGCAAGCCGGTGCGCCGCGGTGTCGCCCAGGCCCGGCCCGAGTTGGGGCACAGCGTTCACGTGGACGTACGGCGGCTGCGCCCGGGCCGTACGTACTGGTACCGCTTCCGCGTCGGCGGCCAGCTCTCGCCCACCGGCCGCACCCGCACCGCGCCCCACCCGAACAGCTCCGGCGGCCGGCTGCGCATGGCGCTGGCCTCCTGCCAGAACTGGCAGCACGGCTACTTCACGCCGTACGCCGACATGCTGGCCCAGGACCCCGACTTCGTCCTGTTCGTCGGCGACTACATCTACGAGTCCCGGCCGTCGGCGACCGCCCTGCGCAGGCACGAGGGCACCGACGAGCCGTACACCCTGGTCCAGTACCGCAACCGGTACGCCCAGTACCGCACCGACCCGGACCTCGCCGCGATGCACGCGAACGCGCCCTTCGTGGTCACCTTCGACGACCACGAGGTCGACAACGACTTCGCCGGCGAGATCCCGCAGGACCCGGACAAGCAGCCGCACGACGCCTTCGTGGCCCGGCTGACCGCCGGCTACCAGGCGTTCTACGAACACATGCCGGTGCGCGCGAGCGCCATCCCGAACGGCCCGCACATCCAGATGTACCGCCGTCTGGAGTTCGGCCGCCTGGCCCGGCTCAGCGTGCTGGACACCCGGCAGTACCGCAGCGACCAGGCCACCAGCCAGGAGGGCGCCCAGGACCCCTCGCTGACCATGCTCGGCGCCGAGCAGAAGCAGTGGCTGATCGACGGGCTGCGCCACTCGCCGGCCCGCTGGAACATGATCGGCTCGCAGATCATGATGGCCGAGACCGACCTCAAGGTCGGCGAGGGCAAGCTCTGGTACTACGACGCCTGGGACGGCTACCAGGTCGAACGCAACGCCCTCATGGAGGAGTTGAAGCACGTCCGCAACCCGGTCGTGTTCACCGGCGACCGTCACCTCACGATGATCAGCGACCTCAAGGAGGACTACGCCGACCCGAACTCCGCCGTCGTCGGCGCCGAGTTCGTGGGTACGTCCATCTCCAGCAACGGCGACCAGGACCAGGCCGCCTTCCACAAGGAGTGGGACCCGCGCCTGCCGGACAACCCGCACTGGAAGCTGCTCGACGCCCACCGCGGCTACCACCTCTTCGACATCCGCCGTGACGGCATCGACGCGCAGGTGAGGATCGTGGACACGGTGCGTCAGCAGACGGCCACGCCGAGCACGCTGGCGCGGCTGCGGGTGGAGGCGGGGCGGCCGGGCGTCGAGGTGGTGTGACTCCCGTCACCGTTGGTGGAGGGCCTGGGACTCATCCGTGTCCCAGGTCACTCTCAGCACAGTCTCAGGGAGTGCTCTTACCGTCCTCTGACCATGGAGACGGACTGTACGAGAGATGAACTCCCTGCGAACGGCAGCGTGATCACCCCGCTGCCCGCCGGGACCCGCCTGCTGCACATCGGCCCGCACAAAACGGGCACCACCTCGATCCAGGGCGCGCTGTTCGAGGCCAGGGACGAGATGGCCCGGCACGGCGTCGAGTGGCCGGCCACCACCCGGCACCCCATGGAAGCGGTCCTGGCCGCCTGTGCGCGCACCGGAATGATGGGCGACACCGAGCCCACCGAGCGGCACTGGGAGCGGCTTCTGGAGCGCGTGCGCGCCACAGGCCGCCGTACATCCGTGATCAGCAGCGAGTTCTTCGCCGACGCCCCGGACGCCGCGACGATCGAGCGGATCGTCGAGCAGCTCGGCGGCGACCGCGTACACGTCCTGGTCACGCTGCGCCCGCTGGCGCGGATCATGCCCTCGCAGTGGCAGCAGTACGTGCAGAACGGTCTGCGCATGGGCTACGAGGAGTGGCTGGAGCACATGCTCCGCAAGCCGCCGTACGAGAAGCCCAACCCCAGCTTCTGGCACCGGCACCGGCATGACCGGCTCGTCGAGCGCTGGGCCCGGGTGGTCGGGCCGGAGCGGGTGACCGTCGTCGTGGTCGACGAACGGGACAAAGGGGGCCTGATGCGGACTTTCGAGGCGCTGCTCGGCCTGCCCATCGGGCTGCTGAGACCGGTTCCGGACACCGCGAATCGCTCGCTCACCCTCGCCGAGACCGAAATGCTGCGGAATCTTAATAAGGAATTCCGCGCCAATGAACTGCCCGAGGAGCTCTATTCGCAGCTCGTCCGGAACGGCGCCGTGATGCATATGAAGAACACGTGCACTCCCGGTCCCGGCGACGTGAAGATCGGCACCCCGCGATGGGCCGTCGAGGCCGCCGCCGAGATCGGCGCGGAGATCGCGGAGCGTATTGGCGGGACGGGCGTCCGAGTCATCGGAGACATGCGGCTTTTGTCGGAAATGCAAAAGCCCGCGACACGCACCGAAGGAGTGCCGCGCATCACCCCGGAAGCCGCAGCCCAGGCGCTCTACGGCGCCCTCGCCGCGGCCGCCGCCGCTCCCCTGCGGCACACCGCGGCCGCCAAGTCGCGCACGGTTCACCAGACGACGTCCAAGGAACTGGTGCGGGTCCTCGGCCATCGCTGCCTCAAGCGACTGCGGCTTCGCTGAGCCTGTGCCGTTACTCACAGCAATTCCGTGAACGTCCGCGCACACTCTCGGCAAGGAGCATGCGTACAAGGTGAATGACAGGTTGCGCGCACATATGCGGCCGGGGACGCTCACCTTGCACTGCGGTAACCCCAAGTGGGACCATTTCCAAGTTCCCAGTCGCCACAAGGTAGGTCACCTGTGTCCCAGCACATAGCCAAGCCCCGTACCACCGCAGTGATCCTGGCCGGCGGTACCGGTCAGCGCGTGGGTCTGTCGATCCCCAAGCAGCTGCTGAAGATCGCCGGCAAGGCAGTCATCGAGCACACCCTGACCACCTTCGAGAAGGCCGACTCGATCGACGACGTCATCGTGCTGATGGCGCCCGGCTACGTGCCGGACATCGAGAAGATCGTCGCCAAGGCGGGGTTCACGAAGGTCAAGAAGATCATCGAGGGTGGCAGCACCCGCAACGAGACGACCGAGCGCGCCATCGCCGCCCTCGGCGAGGGCCTGGCCGAGGGCGAGGACCTCAACGTCCTGTTCCACGACGCCGTACGCCCCCTGCTGTCGCAGCGCGTGATCGACGACTGTGTCGTGGCGCTGGAGCGCTACCAGGCCGTCGACGTCGCCATCCCGTCCGCGGACACCATCATCGTGACCCGCACGCACGGCGAGGACGGCGAGTTCATCACCGAGATCCCGGACCGCTCCCGCCTGCGCCGCGGCCAGACCCCGCAGGCCTTCAAGCTGTCCACGATCAAGCGGGCCTACGAGGTCGCCGCCGGTGACCCCAACTTCCAGGCGACGGACGACTGCTCCGTCGTGCTCAAGTACCTGCCGGACGTGCCGATCCACGTCGTCGCGGGTGACGAGTACAACATGAAGGTCACCCAGCCCGTCGACGTCTTCATCGCCGACAAGCTGTTCCAGCTGGCCTCCACCGCCGCTCCCGAGCAGGTGAGCGAGGAGGCCTACCGTCAGCTCCTGACCGGCAAGACGATCGTCGTCTTCGGCGGCAGTTACGGCATCGGCAAGGACATCGCCGAACTCGCCGAGTCCTACGGCGCCACGGTGTACGCGCTGGGCCGCTCCACCACCGGCACCCACGTGGAGAACCCGGAGGAGGTCGACGACGCGCTGTCCAAGGCGTACGCCGAGACCGGGCGCATCGACTACGTCGTGAACACCGCCGGTGTGCTGCGCATCGGCAAGCTCGCCGAGACCGACAACGCCACCATCGAGGAGGCGCTGAAGGTCAACTACCTGGCCCCGGTGCAGATCGCGCGCTCCTCGTACAAGTACCTGGCGGAGACCAACGGCCAGCTGCTGCTGTACACCTCCAGCAGCTACACCCGCGGTCGCGCCGAGTACAGCCTGTACTCCTCGACCAAGGCCGCCATGGTGAACCTCACCCAGGCCCTGTCCGACGAGTGGGCCGGCGACGGCATCCGCGTGAACTGCATCAATCCGGAGCGCACCGCCACCCCGATGCGCACCAAGGCCTTCGGCCAGGAGCCGGCGGGCTCCCTGCTCTCCTCCGAGGCCGTCGCCCGCACCTCCCTCGACGTGCTGCTCTCCGAGCTGACCGGCCATGTGATCGACGTCCGCCAGCAGGACCCGACGGCGGCCGCCGGCAAGGCGTCCGGCTTCGAGCAGGCGCTCGCCAGTGTCCTGGACCGCCAGGACGGCATGGCATAATCAGAAGTCAATAAGCCTTATGGAATTCAGGCCTCTGCGATTCTTCGTTCACGAAGAATTCACAGGGGCCTGAGTCCTTCACCCCCCTCACCCCCCTTCAGACCGGCCCCTCTCCCTGAGCAGGTTCTCCGTGATATCCACCGCTATTCGCGTCGCCCGGGTGGGCAGCCCGGCCGAGCTGGCCGCGGCGGCCCTCATGATCCTGGGCTTCCCGGCGCTCATGCTGGCCGCGCTCGTCCCGAGCGTCCCCGCCTTCGCGGCCGCGGCCGCCGTGACGTACCTGGCGGACCACTATCTGCACCGCAAGGGCAGCTATCTGGTCAACCGCCTGAGCAAGGTCCGGGCCGGTCTGTCGATCCGCTTCCTGATCCGCCAGCTGCTGCTGATCCTGCTGCTTGCCCGGCTCGGCCTCGCGGACGACCTGATCTACTACGGCGCCATCGCCTGCTTCATCGCCTTCTACGGCCTCCAGGCCCCGCACGGCGCGCTGGTCACCCTGATCCGCAACCGCCGCCGTATGCCGGTCGCCACCCGCAACGTCGACCTCGCCTCGCGCATCCGCATCCCGGACGCCCCGCCGCGCCGGCTGCTGCACCGCTCCGCCGAGAAGATGCTGCACCTCGACCTCGCGGCCGTCGTCGGCATCCTGGTCTCGGCCGCCCTGGAGTCGGCCGTCGCCGGCTTCATCGGCATCGGCGTCACGGTGGGCCTGGGCTGCCTGTACGTACTCGCCCTCGTGCCGTACATCCGCGGCCGCAAGATCCCGCCGAACGCCGAGACCGTGCTGGCCGCCGTCGACGACTGGCTGGGCGAGTACCGGCCCGAGACGGTGCTGTACTTCTCCGGCTCCAAGGACTCCGCCTACCAGGTCAACATGTGGCTGGAGACCATGGAGCAGCTGGACTCCAAGCCGCTGATCATCCTGCGCGAGCGCGTCATCCTGAACAACCTGGCGCCCACCACGGTCCCCGTGATCTGCGTGCCCGGTGGCGTGCACCTGATGAACATGGACCTGTCCAACGTGCGCGTCGCCCTGTACGCCGCGAACGTCGGCAAGAACATCCACCTGCTGCGCGTCCCCACCATGAAGCACGTCTTCATCGGCCACGGGGACAGCGACAAGCTGGCCAGCGTCAACCCGTACAGCAAGGTCTACGACGAGGTGTGGACCGCCGGGCGCGCGGGCCGCGACCGGTACGCCATCGCCGACGTCGGCGTCCGCGACGACGACATCGTCGAGGTCGGCCGCCCGCAGCTGGCGCCGATCCAGAGCTGGAACGGCGTCCCCGAGGGCCGGATCCCGACCGTGCTCTACGCGCCGACCTGGGAGGGCTGGGACGGCAACCCCGGGAACACCTCGATCGTGCTGGCCGGCGAGAACATCGTGAAGAAGCTGGTCAAGGCCGATCCGCCGGTCCGCGTCCTGTACAAGCCGCACCCCTTCACCGGCACCGTCAGCAAGGAGGCCGGCGCCGCGCACCGCCGGATCACCGCCCTGGTCGAGCAGGCCGCCGCCGAGCGGGCCACCGACTCCCGCTTCCAGCCCGACAGCGCCGCGCAGGCCGCCGCCAAGGCCGAGCTGGCCCGTATCGAGGCCCGCCTCGCCGAGCTGTCCGGCAAGGGCAAGGGCAGCGGGAACGGCAAGGGCGGCGACGAGGCCGAGGCCACCCGCGACGGGCTCGTCGACGTGGCCCGGCACGAGGAGGTCGCCCGGCTGCGCGCCGAGTGGAACACCGCGTACTGGCGTTCCTTCGGCAGCCACGAGCACCGCGTCATCACCGGCGCCGAGCCCCGTCTGTACGACTGCTTCAACGTCTCCGACGCGATGGTCTCCGACATCTCCAGCGTGGTCTCCGACTTCATCGCCAGCGGCAAGCCGTACGCCGTCACGGACTCAGCCGAGGTGGGCGTCGAGGAGTTCAAGCGGGCGAACACCGCGGTGCGCGCCGCGACGATCCTGTCCAACAGCGCGGCCGAGCTGGGCGAGCTGCTGGACGCCGTACGCGACCCGGCGGCCGACCCGCTGGCCGAGGACCGCAAGGACCTCAAGCGGTACCTGCTGGGCCCGGACGAGCCGACCTCCATCGAGCAGTTCAACACCGCGGTGACCAACCTCGCGATCAAGGCCGAGACGCGCAACGTCGGCCAGGAGTCACGGCTGGCGGCCGTACCCGAGCAGCGGATGGCGACCGCCGACGACGATGTGACCGCCTGACCCGCGAACCGACAGCGCGGCCCCCGAGGAGCGATCCTCGGGGGCCGTTTCTCGTCAACGGCCGCTTCTTGCGGGCCTCTTACGTTGCCCGCATAGCGTGACTCCATGTCAGCCACCCCCTGTGATCTGACTCACCAAAACATGACTGTGAGGCAACCGCTTCCATCGCCCAGCCGTCTACCAGGTAGCGAATGAGGCGATACGGGGGAAATATCCCGTTGACAAGGGGGAAACGTGACCGTCACGCAGCCTGATGTGACTGTGATCATCGGGGCGTACGAAGCGATGCCGTATCTGGTCGAGTGCCTCGCATCCGTCGAGGCACAGACCATCGACCCGGAGCGCATCGAGGTCATCGCCGTGGACGACGGCTCGACGGACGGCACGGGGGAGTGCCTGGAGGAGTTCGCGGCCCGCGTGCCGATGCCGGTGACCGTGATCCGGCAGGAGAACTCCGGGGGCCCCAGCGGCCCCCGCAACGTCGGTCTGGGCAAGGCGACCGGGCGTTACGTCTTCTTCCTGGACGCCGACGACCGGCTGGGCCCCGAGGCCCTGGAGCGCATGGTCGCGATGGCCGACAAGAACGGCACCGACGTGGTCCTCGGCCGCGTCGAGGGCGTCAACCGCACCGCGCCCAAGTCGATGTGGGGCAAGACGCTGGACCGGACCGACGTCTTCTCCTCCAACATCAAGTTCACGCTGAGCGCGCAGAAGCTGTTCCGCCGCGAGCTGCTCACCCGGCACGACATGCGCTTCGACGAGTCCCTGTGGACCGGCGAGGACGCGCTGTTCACGATGGAGGCCTATCTGCGGGCGAACGGCGTCTCCGTGATCGCCGACTACACCTGCTACTACCTGGTCGGCCGCGACGACGGCAAGCACGTGACGAAGAGCGGCGGTTACACCCTGCGCTTCGACTCGGCGCGCGCCCTGATGAACCTGATCGCCGAGCACGTGCCCGCGGGTGACCGCCGCGACCTGCTCATGGTGCGCCCCTTCCTCATCACCCTGCTGCCGCAGTTCGGGCCCAAGTACGCCAAGGACAGCGAGAAGGTCCGGCAGCACAAGCTCGAACTGGCCAAGCCCCTCATGGACGCCTACTGGACCCCGGACATCGCCCGCCGCCTCAAGGTCCACGAGCGGCTGCGCCTGCACCTGGTCGCCGAGCAGCGTCCCGAACTCCTGTTGCCCGTCGTGGAGTTCATCAAGGCCAAGAAGCAGGCGGCGGCCCTCCTGGAGAAGAAGGGCCGCCGGCTCTACCTCGCCTACCCGCACTTCCGGGACGCCGCCGCGGGGATACCCGACTCCGTGTACCTCGCCGAACCGCGCGAGGCCCGCGCCTTCCCCGGATACCGGGGGGGCGGAGCGGACTCGTTCCTGCGGCGGGCGGTGCGCAAGGCGCGGCGGATGCTGAGGTCCTCGCGCGGGGCTACACCGGGCGGGAGGGCTGCTGCGGCGTGACGCGGCCGCGCTGGTCCGGGATCTCCGCGAGGTCCTCGGCGGCCAGCCGCCGCGCCATCCGCGCCCGGTGCTCCCGGGCCGCCGCGCACAGCGCCTGTACGGCCTCGTCGAAGCGCACCTGCGACGACGGCTCGTCCGGTCCCAGCAGGTGCCGCTTCAACTCGGCCCGGGCCTGAACCAGTTCGTCCTTCTCGGGGTGCCGCACCACGTCCAGCAGCTCCGGCACCCCGGCCGCGTCCGGCGTCAGCACGGTCGCCGCGCGCACGGTCGGGAAGGCCTTGCGGAACACCTCCTCCGCGAGGCCGCTGGTGTTCGCCACGGCGTACGGCTTCCCGCTCGCCAGGAAGTCGCTGATCACGCTCGACACATCGCTGATCAGCAGGTCGGCCTCGTTGAAGCAGGCGTACAGCTCGGGCCGCACGTCGGTGACGACCTGGTGCTCCCCCTCCGGAAGTGAGGCCCAGTACGCCTCTTGCCAGGCCGCCGTGGCCCGCGCCACCGCCTCCGCCCGCCCCGGCTCCGGCGCCGACTGGAACATCATCCGCTCGACCTGGTCGGCGCTCGCCCGCACGGTCGTCGTGGTGAGCCGCTCCAACTCCTTCGTACGCAGGGCGAGTTCACCGGCGCCGCCGGGCCGCTCGCCCGTCCGCTCCCGGTTCGCCGCCCGGATCAGCTCCCGGATGCGCAGATCGGCCGCCCCGGCCCGCGCATCCACCGACCCCGTCAGCGGATGCGGCTTGTACAGCAGCCGTACGCCCGGGTCCGCGAGCAGCGCCCGTACGAGGTTCTCGCCGGCCTCGATCACCGAGGTGTTGCCGGGGTTGCCGTCCCAGCCCTCCCAGGTCGGCGCGTAGAGGACCGTCGTGTACCTACCAGCCGGCGGGCCGGCGTACGGCCGTACGGTGTCCAGCTGCGGGCGGCCGATCTCCACCACGTCCTTGTCCTCGACGCCGACCTCGGCCGCCGCATACCGCTCCCGAGCCGCCGGACCGGCCACCCACACCTGGTCGTAGGCCTTCGCGTACGGGTTGCAGGACGACAGCTTGTCGCTCTCCCCGTGGTTGACGAAGGTGTGCTTGAGCGTGGGGATGCGCAGGACCTGGGAGGTCTTGCCGGAGTTGGCGGGGTGGATGAGGACCTCGAGCGTGGACTGCTCCAGGCGCATCAGCGTGGAGACCTTCGGCAGGCACAGGATCGGCACGTCCGTCGGGCCGATCTTCTGCACCATGAACCGTTCGCGCAGCACGATCAGCGGACGCCCGTCCAACTGGGCGAGCGGCTCCAGCCACATGTTCGCCTGGTAGGCGGAGGACGCGCCGCCGGAGAAGTAGAGCCCGACCGTCGGCCGGTACTCGGCCAGCCAGGCGTCCAGCCAGTCCAGCGTCTCCCGCTCGCTCGCCGGGCGACGGCTCGGCAGCAGCCGTACGAGAAGGTCGTACAGGCCCACCAGGGCGAGCCCCAGGGAGAACGCGATGCCGAGGGCCGCGCAGCGGGGGTCGTCGGTGGCCGCCGTGGTCAGCAGGCCCGCGGTGGCCGGGAGGCCGAAGGCCGGCAGGCGGTGGCCTGGGCGGCGCAGCAGTATCGGCGGGGCGGGGGACAGGCGCAGGGCGGAGGCGTCGATGTTGCGGGTGACCACGGGGAGGGTGCGGGTGCGGCGGACCAGGACGGAGACCGCCTGGATCGCGCAGTGCAGCGCGTAGAAGGCGAGCAGGCCCGCGACCAGCGGCGTGTACACCGTCTCCCGGTGCTGCTCGCCGAGCCGCAGCAGGGCCACGACCAGCAGCAGGTCCCGCAGCACATGCCGCACGGTGATGTCCGCGTGCGACTTGGCGAACAGCGACAGCATGCCGCGCTGCCAGCGGTACAGCACGCCCTCGGCGGCCAGCGAGGCGAGGGTCGCCGCGAGCAGCAGCGGGATGTGCGGGCGCAGCGCCGCCACGGCCTGGGCGCCGAAGGCGACGGCCAGGAGAGCCGTGACGAGCGCTCTCACCGGGAAGCGGGACAAGGGTGTGGGCAACTGCGGTCACTCCAAGGTCGGCGGGGACGTCGTGCGTCCGGGTTAACGCCCGCCGACCTCCGGACGACACGCGAGTGTCCGGAGGGTTTGGAGTGGCCTGGAGTATGAGAGTCCTGGGCCGGGCCTAGCGTCCCGACTGCAGCGCCCGGCGGATCGGGCCGCCCACCGCGCGGCGGGCCCGGCGGTAGACGGACGGCGCCGCAAGGGCCGTGCCCGTCTTGCCGGTGCGGGCCAGCTCCCGTCTCAACCGGTCGTTGTCCGTGGCGAGTTCGGAGATACGGCTCTGCAGCCAGCCGAACCGGGTGGTGAGCGAGGCGAGGTCGACGTCGTTCCAGGGGCGGATGCCCGCCGGGAAGGACAGTGACCGCATGCGTTCCTCGAAGGCGGCGCCGCCGTCGCCGTGCGTGAACGTGTTGTCCAGGCCGTTGCGCTCCAGGAACGCCGTGAACCGCTCGAACCGCTCCTGGTGGCCGCGCATCAGGGCGCCGAAGTCGGCCTCCTCGTACAGCGACGTGGGGTCCAGGTCCTCGGGCAGCCGGTCGATCCGGCGGTGCGGGATGTCGAAGTAGCGGCACAGCTCCAGCGTGCGCGAGTCACCGCACAGCACCGTCGCCGGTGTGCCCGCGAGCAGAGCGGCTATGTTGCCGTGGATGCGGGAGCCGAAGGAGAAGTCGAACCCGCGCAGGTCGTCGATCCAGGTGACCGGATCGATGTAGACGCGGACCTTGTCCTCGCGGTACATCGGGTGCTCGGGGTGCGTCGGCATCGCCGTCACCAGGCCGTTCGGGTCCGACAGGTCCCGCCAGTGCAACTGCCGCGCGTCGCTGATGTTCTGGCCGATGAAGCGCAGGCTGGGGTAGCGGGCGTGGGCGCGGGCGATGACCCGGTCCAGGCCCTGCGACTTCACCGCGCTGTGCGAGCCGTTGACCGCGATCCGGGAGCCGGCGCCGAGGGCGGGCTCCCGCTTGGTGACGGTGAGCTCCTTGCCGTACATGAAGAGCGAGGGGCAGCCGATGACCTCGACGTCCCGGAAGCCCAGATCCCTGAGGTACTTCTCGGTGAACTCGCCCCGGACACCGATCGAGGCGCTGCGGTCGAGCACGGCGGAGACGAACGCGCGCACGGCGGGCTCGATGGGCTTCAGCCGCGCCGGGTTGTAGCCCAGCCCGGCCTGCGCGCCGACCCCCACCACGACCACCGGGATCCTCAGCTTGCCGATCAGCCGCGTCAGCCGCTTCAACTGGGCCTCGAACGAAGGCCGGAACGCGTTGGCGAGCGGTACGACGAACGCGTCGTACTCCTCGTTGATCCGGCCCGCCGCCGAGACATCGGTGCGGATGCCGTTCGAGACGACCTCGGTGTGCGGTGTCTCGAGGACCTTGTGGGTGGCGTCGCTGAAGATCAGGTTGCCGGCGTTGGTGGCGATGACGTCTCGGTGCAGCGCCTCCTCAACGGGAACGACGTCGTAGGGGCTCTTACCCGAGCGGAGCAGGATGCGCTTCTCGCGCTGACCATGGTGGGCATTGTGTGACACAGCGTTCAAAATAAGTTTGCCCAGTCGTTGTTTTCTATAGGCAACCAACGCAACCTTTTTGCCGTATGCGACCCGTGAGCAAACAGTTACCGCTCGCCTGCCGGCCGCCTTTCCGCACGCCTGTCCGCCCGTCTGTCCGGAGGCTGGAATCGCCGCGCGCCACACGATCCGCTTCGCGTAGATTGCCGATCAGGGAACCGGATGCACGCGAGGGGAAGAAGCACAGGTGGCAGGGGCAAGGCAGGGTGTGCGCGAAGCCCGCAGGGTCGTCGTCAAGGTGGGCTCCTCGTCGCTGACCACCGCGTCGGGCGGCCTGGACGCCGACCGCGTGGACGCGCTCGTCGACGTGCTCGCCAAGAGCCGCAGCGGCGGCGAGAAGGAGGTCGTCCTCGTCTCCTCCGGCGCCATCGCGGCCGGACTCGCCCCACTGGGCCTGCGCCGGCGCCCCAAGGACCTGGCCCGCCAGCAGGCCGCCGCCAGCGTCGGCCAGGGCCTGCTCGTGGCCCGCTACACCGCCTCCTTCGCCCGCTACGGCGTCCGCGTCGGCCAGGTGCTGCTGACCAGCGACGACATGAGCCGCCGCGCCCACCACCGCAACGCCTCCCGCACCCTCGACAAGCTGCTCGCGATGGGCGCGTTCCCGATCGTCAACGAGAACGACACCGTCGCCACGGACGAGATCCGCTTCGGTGACAACGACCGGCTCGCGGCCCTCGTCGCCCATCTCGTACGGGCGGATCTGCTGGTGCTGCTGTCCGACGTGGACGGCGTGTACGACGGCGACCCCAGCAAGCCGGGCACCTCGCGGATAGCGGAGGTACGGGGACCCGAGGACCTCGCGGAGGTGGAGATCGGCAGCGCCGGCAAGGCGGGCGTCGGCACCGGCGGCATGGTCACCAAGGTCGAGGCGGCCCGGATCGCGGCCGCCGCCGGCATCCCGGTCGTCCTCACCAGCGCGATCCACGCCGCCGAGGCGCTGCACGGCGGCGACACCGGCACCTACTTCCACGCCACCGGCAGGCGCTCCGCCGACCGGCTGCTGTGGCTGCAGCACGCCTCCACACCGCAGGGATCGCTGACCCTGGACGACGGCGCGGTACGGGCGGTCGTCGAGCGCCGTATGTCGCTCCTGCCGGCCGGAATCGCCGCCGTCGAGGGCGAGTTCAGCGCGGGCGACCCGGTCGAGCTGCGCGACAGCGCGGGGCACGCGGTCGCACGCGGGCTCGTCAACTTCGACGCCAAGGAGATCCCGCAGCTGCTCGGGCGGTCGACGCGGGAGCTGGCGCGGGAGCTGGGGGCGGAGTACGAGCGGGAGGTCGTCCATCGGGACGATCTGGTGATCCTGCAGCCCTGAGGGCTGTGTGACGTCCGCCGGGACCGCCGGGCCGCTCGGCCGTCCTCCGACCCCGGACCCGGATCCGGACTGCGAACCATGGGCCGAAAACGGGGGGAACGCCCTGCGATCGAAGTCGCCCTGAGGTGGACGTTGAGGTCCACGTTCCGCAAAATCGCCCCGCGAACGCCCCCGGCCTGCTCAACTTTGTCTCAGGGACACATTCCGCACGAGACGGTTCGGTCACTGCGTAAAGGAGGCCGTCGTGAGACGAGTGCGCCCTGGGACGGCGTCCCGCGGTGCCGGAGGGGCCTCGTCCCGTGCGGCCGGTGAGGAGCGCGCCTTGACGAGCGTCGCGGCCGGCGACCGGTACGAGGAGCCCAAGGACCTGCCCCGCCTGTGGCACGTCACCCTGAGCGTCTCCGGCCGGGAGGCCCCGCTGAAGGAGGTGCGGCGCGCACTCGAACAGCTCGCCCACGACCACCCCTTTCTGCTGACCAGCCGGTACGCCAACGACCACGCCGAGATCCGCTACTGGGAAGAGGCCCGCGACCTGCACGACGCTGCCGCCGTCGCCCTGCGTCTGTGGGGCGAGCACCGGCAGAGCGCGGGACTGCCGCCCTGGGAGATCGTCGGCCTGGAGGTCATCGACCGGGAGACCTACCACCAGCGCATCGCCGAGGGCTACGGACCGCCACCGGCGACTCCGGTAGGTGTCCACCCCTATTGACCGGCCCTGGGCGTCTTGTCTCGCGGTTCGGAATGCTCGATGGACCGGCCTCGCGAGCGCACTACCCTTCTTTCATGACCACGCTCTCGCCGTACGACTCCATGACCCCGGTCACCCAGGCCGCCTACCGCGCCAAGGCCGCCGCCGCCGACCTCGCCCCGCTGCCGCGGGCCGAGAAGGACGACGCGCTGCTCGCCATCGCGGACGCCCTGGAGGTCCGTACGAGCGAAATCGTCGAGGCCAACGCCAGGGACATCGCCAAGGCCCGGGAGGCCGGCACCAGCGAGGCGATCATCGACCGGCTGACGCTGACGCCGGAGCGTGTGCGGGCCATCGCCTCCGACGTACGGGACGTCGTCGCACTGCCCGACCCGGTCGGCGAGGTCGTGCGCGGCTCCACCCTCCCCAACGGCATCGACCTGCGCCAGGTCCGCGTCCCGCTGGGCGTCGTCGGGATCATCTACGAGGCCCGCCCGAACGTCACCGTGGACGCCGCCGCCCTCTGTCTGAAGTCCGGCAACGCCGTGCTGCTGCGCGGCTCGGCCTCGGCGTACGAGTCGAACACCGCCCTCGTCCGGGTGATCCGGGACGCGGTGGGCGGGGCCGGGCTGCCCGCCGACGCCGTGCAGCTGGTGCCCGGGGAGAGCCGGGAGAGCGTGCGCGAGCTGATGCGCGCCCGCGGCCTGGTCGACGTGCTGATCCCGCGCGGTGGCGCCTCGCTGATCCAGACGGTCGTCTCGGAGTCGATCGTCCCCGTCATCGAGACCGGCACCGGCAACTGCCACGTCTACGTCGACGCCCACGCCGACCTCGACATGGCCATCGAGATCCTGATCAACTCCAAGGCCCAGCGCGTCAGCGTCTGCAACGCCGCCGAGACCCTCCTCGTCCACCAGGACATCGCCCCCGAGTTCCTGCCGCGCGCCCTGGACGCCCTCGCGGACGCCGGCGTGACCGTGCACGCGGACGAGAGGGTGCTGGCGTACGCCAAGGACTCCAAGGCGACCGTTGTCGAAGCCACGGCGGAGGACTGGGAGGCCGAGTACCTGTCGTACGACATCGCCGCCGCGGTCGTGGACTCGCTGGACAAGGCCGTCGAGCACATCCGCCTGTGGACCTCCGGCCACACCGAGGCCATCGTCACGACCTCGCAGCAGGCCGCCCGCCGCTTCACCCAGCTGGTCGACTCCACGACGGTCGCGGTGAACGCCTCGACGCGCTTCACCGACGGCGGCCAGTTCGGCTTCGGCGCGGAGATCGGCATCTCCACGCAGAAGCTGCACGCCCGCGGCCCGATGGGGCTGCCGGAGCTCACCAGCACGAAGTACATCGTCACCGGGGACGGGCACGTACGGCGCTGAATCACGCCGCATGCGGGAGCAGGGGGCGCGTCGCTGGGCCGTGGGGCGCGTGGCGCGCGATCAGGGCATATGCGTCCGACACGCGCCCCCGACTGCGTCCGTGCCGCACAAGGGGTGTCTCACAAGGCGGATGAATTTCCATACCGTCTGCCCAAATTGACCCCCCAGGACTACTCTGGAGCCGTGCCGGAGGACGTGGGGGGCACGCCGTTCCCTGACGGCTGGGAGCCCGACGACGACCACGACCGCGGGGTGTCGGACGAAGAGTTCGCCTCCGTGGTCTTCGACGAGGCCTTCGTACGGGCGGCCGTGGTGCACGAGCCGACCGCCGTCGAACGCCTCCTGGCAGCCGCCCAGGCGAGAGCGGAGGCCTCCGAGGCGGAAGCGCGCCGGACACACGGCCGGGGCGAGCGGTACGACGACGGGTACGGCCCCGACGGCCGCGCCGGATTCGGCCATGATCCCGAGCTGGACGATCTGGACGACACGGACATTCTCGAGGGCCGTTACGGCGCCCCGGGAACGTACGGCAAGCAGATCCGCTGGCACCGTCCCGTCGCCTGGGTCCTCGCCCTCGTGATGGGCATCGGCATGGTCGCGCTGGCCTTCACGGCGGTCTACCGCGGCGCCTCCTCCAGCCGGGACCAGGTACCGCCGCCCGCGTCCACCGGACTGGAACAGGGCAGCGGAGCCACTCCCTCCGTCTCCGCCGACCACTCCCAGCCGGCCATATCGGCGACCCCGCGCACCCCCTGATCGGACCTGATCGAGGGCCTGAACGCTACTGCGAGCTGCCCGACCAACCTGGTGAGAACCTGTCAGAACTTGTCGCGCAGCAGGGCGTTTACCTGAGCCCCCGGCGACCTACCCTGAAAGTATGGGAGGGCCTGGAGACCCACCCGAGGGGACACCCGAGGGCGGCCCCGGAGGTGGAGACGACGAGTACCGATCCGTCGTGTTCGACGAGTCGTTCGTACGCGCTGCCCGCCTCCAGGAGTTCTCCGCCCAGGAGCGCATTGGCGACCACGCGCCCGCCGTACGCCGCCGTCCACCCATGCGCCGGGGCCTGTCCCGGCAGGCACTGATCCTCGTCCTCCTGATCGCCGTGGCCTTCGGTACGGCGATCTACATGGGCGTACGGCATCCCTACCAGAACCCCGCCGATTCCGGGCCGCCCGCCGAGCCCCTGCGGATGACCGTCATCCCGCTCGCCCCGCAGGGCAAGGTGCCCGGGACGAACGACACCGAGCACCTGTACGCGCAGAGCCCCGCCGCACAGTTCCGTATCGGCGCGGAAGGCATTCCGCTTCCGGCCGCGCGGCGGACGGCGCACTTCTCGGACAGTCAGGTGACCAACGCGCTGAGTATCGCGAAGGACTACATCGTGCGGTCCTCGCTCTATCCCGAGGTGCTCACCGGCGACCAGGTCCGGCCGGTCCGGGTGCTGCTCGACCCCGATCAACTCGACCAGTTCGACCAGAGCTTCCGGCAGCCGGCCGCGGACGGGCGGCACGCACCGACCGGGTGGCTGGTTCGCTTCGACCCCTCGCAGGCCGAGCTGGCCGATCGCCAGGTCCGGGTGCAGGGGACGCTCCAGGCCGCCGAGACCGACTCCGCAACCCTGGAGGTCACGGCGGACCATACGTTCGTGTACGCCCTGCGGCCGGTGGAGGCGGGGGAGAAGGCGAGCGAGGCGTCGCTCTTCACCGTCCGGCGTGAGCTGCACTTCCGGTTCGACCGGGAGGATCTGCGGCTGCATCAGACGCAGCTTGTCGTGTCCTACGTGCAGGCCGGGCCGCTGTCCTGTGCGGACGACTCGACGAACCGGCTGCATCCGTTGCTGGCGGGGCAGACGGCGAAGGAGGGGGGCCCGGCGGGGACCGATCCCTATGCCACGGGTGGGGCCACGGCGCTTTGCGGGTCGTTGGCGGCGGGTTCCCAGCCGCGGGTGTGAGGCGGGGGGCCCGCGGCGGAGCCGCTGATAAACGCAGCCGCCCCCGCCGCCCCTGCACGTCCCGTCCTCCAGGGGCGCTGCTCCTCAGACCCCGGGTCCTTCTGGGGGCTGCCGCCCCCGGACGGGCTGAAAATCAGTTGCCCGCCCCTTGGTCATCCGTGTCGTCCCGCCTCGGCCCGTCCTTCGGAGGCGCGCTCGTGAAGCCTCCGAAGCCGCGTCGTACCCGGCCGCCCAGGTCGCCCGCGCCGCCGGCGATGTCCGTGACCAGCTTCATCAGGGGGTCCTTGGAGGACTTGACGTGGGTGGCGTAGTGGGACGCCGACTCGCGGAAGGAGTCCGTCACCGAGGTGTCCTTGTCCTCCGAGCGGCGCGGGTAGTGGCCGTCCATGATCCGCTGGTGGTCGCGGGACTCGGCCCACTTCTTCAGCTCGGCGGCGCGGACCGTGGTGAACGGGTGGGAGCGGGGCAGGACGTTCAGGATCTTCAGCACCGAGTCGCGCAGGTCGCCGCCCGCCTCGTACTCCTCGGCCTGCTTCAGGAACGCGTCCACGTTCATCTGGTGCAGATGGTGGCCGCCCGCCAGCTTCATCAGACCGCGCATCGAGGCCTGGAGGTCCTGGCCGACGAGCAGACCGGCCCGGTCGGCGGACAGCTCCGACTTGCGGAACCACTCCCGCAGCGCCGTCACGATCGCCATGATCGCGAGGTTGCCCAGCGGGATCCACGCGACCCGGACGGCGAGGCTGGTCAGGAAGAGCAGGATCGTGCGGTAGACCGAGTGGCCGGAGAGGGCGTGGCCCACCTCGTGGCCGATCACCGCCCGCATCTCCTCCTCGTCGAGCAGCTCCACCAGACCGGTGGTGACGACGATGATCGGCTCGTCCAGGCCGATGCACATCGCGTTGGGCACCGGGTCCTGGTTGACGTACATCGGCGGGACCTTCTCCAGGTCCAGGATGTAACAGGCGTCCCGCAGCATGTCGTTGAGGTGCGTGAACTGCTGGTCCGACACCCGGACCGAGTCCGACAGGAACAGCAGCCTCAGGCTGCGCTCGGGCAGCAGGCCGCTCAGCGCCTTGAAGACGGTGTCGAAGCCGCTGAGCTTGCGCAGGGCCACCAGGGCCGAGCGGTCGGCCGGGTGCTCGTAGGCGCGCGAGGAGATCCCCGGGAAACGCCTGCGCTGCCTGCTCGGTACGTTCTCGTGCCCGTTGTGCTCGTGGCCGTCGGACATGTCTTCCCCCATGTGCGTGTGGATGGCTCTGTGCCGGCCCTTTGCGGAGCCTTGTTCCGCCCTTTGCGCCCCCGAAGCAGAGCCCAGCCTAGGCGGAGTTACCGTGGACGGGCACTACAGCGAAGGAGTTCCGCGCCATGGAGCACAACCCCGCAGCCGCCTGGCTCACCGAGGCCGCGAGCGCGGCCGAGCAACAGGGGGCCGGGAATCTGCTCCGGGTCGTGCTGATCGTGATGGTCGTGGGCTGTGTGCTGACCGCGTGGTTGCTGTTGCGGGGCTACAGGCGGAAGGACGAATGAGCCCGCGGGAAGGTTCCCCACGGCTCGTACCGGGCGTCCCAACGGTGGAGTCGGCGTGATCGCCGTCATGGCGCCCGCTTACGATGGGCCGACATCTTTATCCCGCCCACACCCGATAGGTCACGCCGAAGATGAGCTTCCACAGCGCAGCTGCCCAGTTGGTCACCCTCGCCGCCGAGGGCGAGGAGCACGGCGGCAACCACGACAGCCTCAACGCCTGGGTCACCGGCGGTGGCGCGTTCATCATCCTCATGCTGCTGCTGTGGATCACGACCCGCTTCAACCGCGACCGCTGAGCGCCTGCCAGGCCCCTCCCGCTCCGCCCGGACAGCTGTCGGCCGGAGTTCTCAGGCGGGGCCGGTAGGGTCTGCACGCATGGGAGAGCAGGACATGCCTACCGGCCCCGGAAACGGCCCGTCGAACGCCGGCAAGCGCCGCCTCGGCGTCATGGGCGGAACGTTCGACCCGATCCACCACGGCCACCTCGTCGCGGCCAGCGAGGTCGCCGCGACGTTCCACCTCGACGAGGTCGTGTTCGTGCCCACCGGCCAGCCCTGGCAGAAGAGCCACCGGCACGTCTCCCCGGCCGAGGACCGCTATCTGATGACGGTCATCGCCACCGCCGAGAACCCGCAGTTCTCCGTCAGCCGCATCGACATCGACCGCGGCGGCCCGACGTACACGGTGGACACCCTGCGCGATCTACGCGCGCTCAACCCGGACACCGACCTCTTCTTCATCACCGGCGCCGACGCCCTCGGCCAGATCCTGACCTGGCGCGACTCGGAGGAACTGTTCTCCCTCGCGCACTTCATCGGCGTCACCCGGCCCGGCCACCACCTCGACGACGCCGGGCTCCCGGAAGGCGGCGTGTCGCTCGTCGAGGTGCCCGCGCTGGCCATCTCGTCCACCGATTGCCGCGCGAGAGTCGCGAAGGGAGACCCCATCTGGTATCTGGTGCCCGACGGAGTCGTGCGCTACATCGACAAACGTGAGCTGTACCGCGGCGAGTGAGGCAGTGAGCCGAGAGGGGCTACCGGTGAACGACCGATACGACGCGGGGGCCGCAGGGCACGGCGCCGACCAGTACGAACTCGTCGGCTACGACGAGTACGGACGGCCGGTGTACCGACAGGTCCCGCAGCAACAGCCGCCCCAGCAGCAGTACGACCCCTACGCACAGCAGGGCTACGGCTACGACCCGTACGCGACCGGCCCGCAGCAACCGGTCCCGCCGTACGACGCCTACGGCGCCGGCGACACCGGTCAGCAGCCGCCCACGCCGTCCTACGACCCGTACGGCACCGGCACCCACCAGCAGCAGGCCGGCGCGCACTCACCGCCCTACGACCCGTACGGGCGTACCGCCACCAGCGGTCACCAGCCCCGGGTCGCCGAGCAGACCGCCTACATCCCGCACCAGGCCGGGCCGGTCGAGGACACGGGCATGCAGGACCGGGGGGAGCGGGACTACCGCACCGAGCAGTTCGCCTTCGTCGAGGAGCCCGACTCGGACTCCGAGGACGTCATCGACTGGCTGAAGTTCACCGAGAACCGCACCGAGCGCCGCGAGGAGGCCCGGCGCCGGGCACGCGCGCGTGTGATCGCCCTCGTGGTCGTGCTGGCGCTCGTCGCGGCCGGCGGCGTCGGCTACCTCTGGTACGCCGGAAAGCTGCCCGGGCTGTCGTCGTCGGACGACAAGAGCGGCACCGACACCCCCGTCGCCGCCCAGAAGCGGGACGTGATCGTCGTCCACCTGCACAACACCAAGAAGGGCGGCACCTCCACGGCGCTGCTCGTCGACAACACCACCACCCAGCAGGGCACCACCGTCCTGCTGCCCAACTCGCTCGCCCTGTCCGGCGACGACGGCACCACGACCACACTCGCCAAGTCCGTCGACGACGACGGCTCCGCCGGGACGCGCGACGCGATCGACACCGTCCTCGGCACCGAGATCCAGGGCACCTGGCGGCTGGACACCCCGTACCTGCAGAACCTCGTCGACCTGGTCGGCAACATCGAGGTCGACACCAACGCCGACGTGCCCGACCCGGACGCCAAGACCAAGGGCGCCGCGCCCCTCGTCCGCAAGGGCAAGGCCCAGACCCTCAGCGGCAAGATGGCCGTCGCCTACGCCACCTACCAGGGCTCCGGCGAGGCCCAGAACGCCCAGCTGGAGCGGTTCGGGCAGGTCATGCAGGCCACGCTGCGCAAGCTGACCTCGGACACCGAGGGCGCGACCGTCACCGTGCAGACTCTCGGCATGATCATCGAGCCGCCGCTCACCGACAAGGACCTCGGCGCCTTCCTCGCCAAGCTCGCCGAACTCGCCAAGGGCGGCGACTACAAGACGGCCATGCTGCCCGTCCAGACCGACGGCACGCTGAGCGCCCAGGCGAGCGCCAGTGTCGTCAAGAACGTCCTCGGCGGCACCGCAAAGAGCCCCGACAAGGACGCCGCCGTCCGCGTGTCCGTCCGGAACGCCAGTGGCGCCAAGGACAACACGGAGAAGGCACGCGTGGTGCTGCTCAACGGCGGCTTCACCTTCCTGGAGGGCGGTACGGCAGCCACCGAGGCCACGTCCGAGGTCGTCTACGCCGACGCCGCCGACAAGGCGAACGCCACCGAGGTCGCCAAGACCCTGGGCCTGTCCGCCGACGCGGTCACCAAGGGCGACGTCTCCGGGAACGCCGACGTCACGGTGGTCCTCGGACAGGACTACGAGTCGGCGTCCCCGTAGCCGCAGAAGGCACATAACCGCAGGCCACCCCACGTGAGCCGGTAATCACGTGGGGTGCTGTCACCGGTCCGTGAGACCCTTGAGTCCGAGTGAGTTCAAGTGTCCGCCGACCGAAAGCCTTGTAGTGACCGCTACCGACCGTTCTCTCGAGCTCGTCACCACCGCCGCCCAGGCGGCCGCCGACAAGCTCGCGCACGACATCATCGCCTACGACGTCAGCGACGTCCTGTCGATCACGGACGCCTTCCTGCTGGCCTCCGCGCCCAACGACCGCCAGGTCAAGTCGATCGTCGACGAGATCGAGGAGCGGCTCCTCAAGGAGCTCGGCGCCAAGCCGGTGCGCCGCGAGGGCGACCGCGAGGCCCGCTGGGTGCTGCTCGACTACGTCGACATCGTGGTCCACGTCCAGCACAGCGAGGAGCGCGTCTTCTACGCCCTGGAGCGGCTGTGGAAGGACTGCCCCGAGCTCGAGCTGCCCGACGACGCCAAGGCCACCCGCGGCAAGGCCGAGGAGCACGCCAAGCTGCAGGCCGCCGAGGAGGCGGCCGAGCTGGGCGGTGAGTGGCGATGAGCGCCACCGGTGAGGTGGCCGCGGGCAAGGCCGGCCGGGGCCGCCGCGTCATCCTGTGGCGGCACGGCCAGACCTCCTGGAACGTGGAGCGCCGCTTCCAGGGTTCCACGGACGTCGCCCTCACCGAGGCGGGCGTCTCCCAGGCCCGCCGCGCCGCCCGGCTGCTCGCGGGCCTCAAGCCCGACGCGATCATCGCCTCCGACCTCCAGCGCGCCGCCCACACGGCCGCCGAGCTGGCCGCGCTCACCGGCCTGGAGGTGACGCACGACGAGGGCCTGCGCGAGACCTACGCCGGCGTCTGGCAGGGGCTGACCCACGACGAGATCATCGCCCGCCACGGCGAGGAGTACGCCGCGTGGAAGCGCGGTGAGCCGGTGCGCCGCGGAGGCGGCGAGCTGGAGACCGAGGTCGCCGACCGCGCCGCGCCCGTGGTGCTCCGGCACGCCGAGAAGCTCCCGGACGAAGGCACGCTGGTCGTGGTCAGCCACGGCGGCACGATCCGTACGACCATCGGCCGCCTCCTCGGCCTGGAGCCCCGCTACTGGGAGAGCCTCGGCGGCCTCACCAACTGCTGCTGGTCCGTCCTCGGCGAGGGCGCCCGCGGCTGGCGACTGCTGGAACACAACGCCGGCACGCTGCCGGAGCCGGTGCTCGGCGACGACGACTGAGCCACCAGGGTCCCGGTCGGGGCGACCCGGGACCCGGATTTCACTTTCCGGCAGGTCGCAGGCTAAAGTTCTTCTTGTTCGCCCCGCCGAGCGGGGAGACGGAAACATCATGCGGCTCCGCCGCATGGCGAGGGGCTATAGCTCAGTTGGTAGAGCGCCTGCATGGCATGCAGGAGGTCAGGAGTTCAATTCTCCTTAGCTCCACAGTGAGACAACAAGATCCCGCCGATCGCTTCGATCGGCGGGATCTTCTGGTATCCGCTGAAGTGTTCGGGTCCGGCTTGAGTCACTCGGCCCTCGCAGGCGTATACCTCTCAAGAGGCGCTTTGGGGTGCGTGTTCGCACGGTCAGTACGGCCATGGATGCCGCCGTGGCCGGACTGGTACTGAGGCGTCGCTGACCGTATTGGTCCGGCCGTGGCAGAATCAAACGGCCGGAAGGGGGCGCGACCCGACGGGAGGGAGTAGCGATGCCTGCGAGCATCCTCGAAGAGGTCGGTCACCTCTTCGAAGCAGCGTTGACACGGGATACGATCACCCGCCTCAGCTGCCCTTCCTGCGGTTCCGTCCATGTCGCCCAGCTCCTCGGGGACAACGGCGGAGTTTCCTACGTGTGCACGGCCTGCGGCCACAGCTGGAGCTGATCGATGGGTGCACACAGGCGAAAGTGCGACTGGTGCGGCAGCGGAACGCCGATCGTCCGTGACATGGAACCGGTGAACCCCGACTACCAGTACTGGTGCGAGGAATGCGCACGGGCGCTGATCATAAAAGGCGACCCCATCGAGACCTACCGTGAACTCGAGGGCGAACCGATCTACGGCCGCCTCCTCGAAGAACACTGCACACTCAAGCGCTTCTATTCCTTCGTCACGGCTTGACGACGGCCGGGGTTCCCGAGGGAGATCCCGGCGATCACGAGGAAAAGGCAGCCTGCCGCCGCGTAGCCGGCCGACATCACCAACTCGATTCCCTTTTGGTGCAGTTCGTGCCGTCCCGGGCCGTGTGGCACCCACCACAGTGCGTACGAGGAGAAGACCAGCAGCGTCCCCGAAGCCGTCGCCCGCCACGCGCGCGTGGCGAGCAGCAGGACGACCGGCACGCACCACACCCAGTGGTGCGACCAGGACACCGGACTGACGAGCAGCGCCGTCATAGCGCACGCGGTCACCGCCCAGGCCCGCATCCCGCGCAACTCCGCCGCCACGGCCATGCCCAGCCCCGCCACGGCCACCACGGCCGCAGTGACGACCCAGACGGCGCCGGGCTCCGGCGTGTGCAGCAGCCGCGCCAGAACGCCGCGCAGGGCCTGGTTCGCGGTGTCCTCGGCGTGCCCGACGCGCCGCGCCGCGAACACCATCCGGGTCCAGAAACGCCAGGAGTCGTACGGCAGTACGGCCGCGGCCAGCAGGGTCGCCCCGGCGAACGAGGCGGCCGCCGCGCACGCGTGCCGCAGCCAGGGCCCGCCGGAGCCGTGCCGGTGGCGGGCGACGGCACCCGTGACGAGCAGGAACACCGCGAACAACGCGGGCGTCAGCTTGACGGCCGCCGCGAGCCCGATGGCCGCGCCGGCCCAGCGGTCAGCCGGGCGCCGTGACAGATCCCACAGCACCAGGACGGCGAGCAGCAGGTTGATCTGCCCGTACCGCAGCGTCGTCCACACCGGCTCGCACCACACGGCCACCGCCGCGACCCACCAGACGCTCTCCACGCGCGCGTGCCCGACAAGGCGCAGGGACAGTCGTACGAACACCACGAGCAGAGCGAGATTCCCTGCCGTCCCCAGGGTGCGCATGGTCGCCGTGTCGAGGAGCGTCAGGGGAGTGAACAGCAGGGCGGCGAACGGCGGGTAGGTGGTGGGCAGTCGGGCGTCCGTCGTGCGGAGCGCGTACAGGTCGCCTCCCGCGCGTACGGTCAAGCCCTCGGCCCGGTACACCATCAGGTCGATCATCGAGACGTGCGCGGCCCGCTGGGCGACCCAGAACAGTGCGAAGGAGGCCAGGCAGGCCCCCATGGCGACCGGCGCTCGACGGCGAACTCCGGAGGACGCGATCACGGTCACGGAACCCGACATTAGTGCCCGTATCGGTGCGGAGTGGAAACGATTTGGTGCTGCACCAGGTCGACCGGTAATGTTGGCGTCGCCGCCGGGGAAACCGGGCGGACCAAAACAAGGGGCTATAGCTCAGTTGGTAGAGCGCCTGCATGGCATGCAGGAGGTCAGGAGTTCAATTCTCCTTAGCTCCACAGCAGGATCCCGCCGGGTCAGTTCGATCCGGCGGGATCTTTTTTGTTGCGGAGGCGACGGGATTTCTGGTCAGGCGGAGGCCGCGGGATCCCTGGTTCGCCTGGTTTCAGAGGTGATTGAGGGGCCGTCCGGCTTGGACGGCCCCTCCACGCGCGTGTGCCCGGTCTCAGCGTCCCAGCGCGCGCCTGCCCCGGCCCTGGGAGAGAACAGGGAGGTTGTTGCGGGAGGAGTCCTGCGCGCGGGTGTCCTCCTCGATGCGCAGCGCGAGGGCCGGGCAACGGCGCACCGCGCGCAGGGCCTTGGCCTCGGCGTAGCGCGGGACCTTCGCCTGGGCGACGGTGGGGAAGCCGTCGGCGCCGAGTTGGAAGACCTCCGGGAGGATGTCGGCGCACAGGCCGTGGCCACGGCACAGTGTCCAGTCGACGTAGATCTTCTGGCGGCTGGGGCCGTTCTCCTCCTCCTCTGCGCCGCCCGGGATGCCCGTGGGTGCCCTGCCGCCCTCGAAGAGCGGCAGAACGCCCTCCACGGGCCGTCCGCAGCCGTTGCCGAGGACGTGCGCCGCGAGGTCGTCCGTGAACGCCTTGATGGTCGACTCCAGGAACATCGCTGAGCCGTCCGGGTGCGAGCACGCGCCGCGCCGCTTCACGTTCTTGGCGACCTGCTTGAGGGCTTCCAGGGCGGCCGGGCCGCCGCCGTTGAGGATGTCCTCCATGCCGCGCGCGGCGGCCGGCAGACCGAGGTAGCAGGGCCCGCACTGGCCCGCGCTCTCCTCGGCCAGCCACTGGGCGACGCGCAGGGACTCGCCGAGCGGGCAGGTCTCCTGAGTGATCGGCAGGATCGCGCCGGCCCCGAGCGAACCGCCCACGGCGTCCAGGGAGTTGCGCGAGACGATCGCCTCGTTGACCGTCGCAGCGTCGATCCACTTGCCGTGGTAACCGCCGGTCAGCACGCCCTGCGGGACCGGCGGGGCGCCGGCGAGCTGGAGAACGTAGCGCAGCGGCACGCCCGTCGGGACCTCGATGACCATGGGGCGGGCGACCGCGCCGGAGACCGTGAGCATGACGGTGCCCGGCTCGTCGTACAGGCCCGTGTTGCCGTAGCGCTCCGGGCCGATGCGCGCGGCGATGGCCAGCTGGGCGAACGTCTCGGCGTTGGACAGCAGGGTGGGTGCGCCGCCGACGCCGTTCTGCGAGGCGCTGACCTTGCGGCCGGGCGGGATCGCCGGGCCGCCGTCGATGGAGCGGATCACGGAGGCGGCGGCGCCGGTGACCATGCGGACCGGGTTGCGCTGCACCCACGCGCGTAGAGCGGAGCGGCGGCTGTTGCTGAGGCCGCGTTCGGCGAGGGCGGCCTCCATGGAGCGCTGGGTCGATTCCCGGGTGACCGCCACCACGAGCGTGCGGGCACCCAGGGCCTCGGCGCACAGCAGCGCGCCGTCCAGGATGAGATGCGGGGCACGGTTGATCATCACCGTGTCCTTGCGGCAGGCCGGTTCGTCCTCGCTGCCGTTGACCACGACGACCGGCCGTACCCCGCGCTTGATCGCGGACTCGGCGACCGAGCGCAGCTTCTTGTGGAAGGGGAACCCCGCGCCGCCGCGGCCCTTCAGGTTGATGTTCTCGGCGAGTTTGGCGAGTTGCTCGCCGCCCATCGGTTCGAGCGGCCCGTGCACCTTCAGGTGCATGGGCAGATCGAGTCTTTCGACAAGGTCGAAGCCCGACGTCAGCTGGGGAAGGCCGACGACGCGGACTTCGGGGACGTCGGGCAGGGCCTCGTTCACTTAAAGCCTCCGGAAGGCGTGTTCCAAGGTTCGCCCGAACCCGGCGCGTCGAAGTCGTAGGACGCACCGGGCATTGTTTCAGTGGCGGGACCGCTGTTGTTGTACGTGTCGTTCTGGTTGTACGTACCGAAGACGGCGTTCGTCTCAGCGGTGTCGTACACATCACTCGAACCGTAGCCAGAAGCCCCCGAGCCATAGCCCGGGGTGCCCGAATCGCCGTAGACGGGGATGTTGTATCCCGTGTCGTTGAGCGGGTCGTAGGCCGACGGGGGCGCCTCGCCGACCGGCGGTGGCGAGGGGATCGGCCAGCTGCCGGTGCCGCCTCCGCCGCCGTCCACGCGTGGGATCGCCTCCGTCGGCTGCATGTCCAGGGGCAGGTCCATGCGCGCGGTCTGGTCGGCGTACGGCTGCTGTCGCTGCCCGCGGCGGGGGTTGACGGCGCGGTAGGCGGCCGCGAAGCCGCCTGTGGTCTCCGCGGCCGATGGGGCAGTGGCGGGCATGCCGGGCAGGGGGCCGGTCCGTTCGTCGCGCGACGGTCGGGACGAACGGGACGGGCGCGGGTCCTCGTAGCCCGGCAGTGAGGACCCGGACGCCGCCCTGGCGCGGCTCTCCTCCAGGTCCTCGCGGGCCCCCGGCTCGTTGCCGATGAGCTGCGCGATCCGGTCGGCGAACTTGCGCTTGACCGGGCGCGGGGCGGCGCGCAGCGCGAGGGCCGCGGCGACGGCGACCACGCACAGCTCGTAGCAGACCATGAAGAAGGTCTTCGCCGGGCGGCCGGCGAACAGGCCGTGGATCAGGGCGGCGCACCAGGCCGGGTAGGCCAGCATGTGCATGGCGCGCCAGCGCGCGGCGACCGGCGCGGGGGAGGCGAACTGGTTGCGCAGCGCGCCGGTGACGCCCACGAAGATCATGAGCAGCGCGGCAAGGGAGCCCAGGCCGATGAGGAAGGCGCTGCCGGGGATCTCGTCGCCGCCGAAGACGAAGAGGCTGAAGGGGATCAGCGCGGCGATCGGGCTGGCGTGGTCCAGGGCCAGCTTGACGCCGATGTGCACCAGGAGGAACGCGATCGAGGCCACGGCGGTCACCCGGTGGATGCCCTGCGCGATGATCCGCTGGCGGGTGTTGAGGATCATCCGGTCCTGGGCGACCAGGCCCCAGATCACCGAGCAGGTGAGGCAGACGAGTGACAGGACACCGGCACCGAAGTTGAGGAACTCCTGGAGCCAGGTGCCGCCGAGCAGCACGACCAGGGGTATGAGCAGCAGGACAGCAGCGGTCGCCACCCCGTAGGCCGACCGGCCCGGTTGGGGAAGCGAACTGTTACTACGACGAGGGTTCATGGGGGCAACTCCGAGCGGTTCGGGAAGGCGGTCCCGGTGCCGCACTCTAAGTGGCTCCATACCGGGGGGTACGGCGTTTGAGTTATTGCGTTGTTATCTGCGGGCAGCGAGGGGCGTGCGATGTCCCTTAGCGACTGTTACGCCAGGTAACAATTGAACGTTCTTCAGCTTTTCGAGGTCTTCACAACTCTCAGGTACGGAACCCGGGGCGCCGTTGTTCACGCGCGCCCCTGCCGAAAGCCCGCCCGCGCCCCCGTCGAAAGCCCGTCGCGACCCGCTCCGGCGCTGCGGTACCCTGACGCCATGCGTGCCGTACGCCTTCTGCTTAGCGGGCCGCGCTGATCAGTCCCGACCACCGGGCGAATCGGATGGTCGGAATCGGCGCGGCGTCCCCTCCTGTGCGAGGGGATTTTTCGTTTCCAGAGAACCGCAGCCGCTGGCAGAGACGATCGATGGAGCTTTGAGGATCATGAGCGAGACGAACCCCGCTGCCGCCGCCGAGGCAGCAGCGCCGCACCGCTACACGGCCGCCATGGCGGCCGACATCGAGGCACGCTGGCAGGACTTCTGGGACGCGGAGGGCACCTACGCCGCCCCGAACCCGAAGGGCGACCTGGCGGGCGACCCCTCGGTCGTCGCCCGGCCCAAGAAGTTCATCATGGACATGTTCCCGTACCCCTCCGGTGCGGGCCTGCACGTCGGCCACCCGCTGGGCTACATCGCCACCGACGTCTTCGCGCGCTTCCAGCGCATGACCGGCCACAACGTCCTGCACACCCTGGGCTTCGACGCCTTCGGCCTGCCCGCCGAGCAGTACGCCGTGCAGACCGGCACGCACCCGCGCGTCTCCACCGAGGCCAACATCGAGAACATGAAGGCCCAGCTGCGCCGGCTGGGCCTGGGCCACGACAAGCGCCGCTCGTTCGCCACGATCGACCCGGACTACTACAAGTGGACCCAGTGGATCTTCCTGCAGATCTTCAACTCCTGGTACGACGACGAGGCGAAGAAGGCCCGGCCGATCGCGGAGCTGGTCGCCCAGTTCGAGTCGGGTGAGCGCCCGGTACCCGGAACCGACGGCGGCACGCGCGCGTGGAGCGAGCTGAGCGCCGCCGAGCGCGCCGACGTCCTGGGCGAGTACCGCCTGGCATACGCCTCCGACGCGCCGGTCAACTGGTGCCCCGGCCTGGGCACCGTCCTGGCCAACGAGGAGGTCACGGCCGAGGGCCGCTCCGAGCGCGGCAACTTCCCGGTCTTCAAGGCCAAGCTGCGCCAGTGGAACATGCGCATCACCGCGTACGCCGACCGGCTGCTGGAGGACCTGAACGAGCTGGACTGGCCCGAGGCCATCAAGCTGCAGCAGCGCAACTGGATCGGCCGCTCCGAGGGCGCCCGCGTCGACTTCCCGATCGACGGCGAGCGCATCACCGTCTTCACCACGCGCCCCGACACCCTGTTCGGCGCGAGCTACATGGTGCTGGCGCCCGAGCACCCGCTGGTCGACAAGTTCACCCCGGACGCCTGGCCCGAGGGCACCCACGACGTCTGGACCGGCGGTCACGCCACCCCGGCCGAGGCCGTCGCCGCCTACCGCGCGCAGGCCGCCTCGAAGTCCGACGTCGAGCGTCAGGCCGAGGCCAAGGACAAGACCGGCGTCTTCATCGGCTCGTACGCGACCAACCCGGTCAACGGCGAGCAGGTCCCCGTCTTCATCGCCGACTACGTCCTGATGGGCTACGGCACCGGCGCGATCATGGCGGTGCCGGCGGGCGACCAGCGCGACTTCGAGTTCGCGCGCGCCTTCGAGCTGCCGATCGTCTGCATCGTCGAGCCGACCGACGGCCGGGGCACGGACACCTCGACGTGGGAGGACGCCTTCTCGTCGTACGACGCGAAGATCATCAACTCCGCCAACGACGAGATCTCCCTGGACGGCCTGGGCGTCGCCGAGGCCAAGGCGCGCATCACCGAATGGCTGGAGCGCAAGGGCATCGGCGAGGGCACCGTCAACTTCCGGCTGCGCGACTGGCTGTTCAGCCGCCAGCGCTACTGGGGCGAGCCCTTCCCGATCGTCTACGACGAGGACGGCATCGCCCACGCGCTGCCCGAGTCGATGCTGCCGCTGGAGCTGCCCGAGGTCGAGGACTACTCGCCGCGCACCTTCGACCCGGACGACGCGAACACCCAGCCCGAGACGCCGCTGTCGCGCAACGAGGAGTGGGTCAACGTCACGCTGGACCTGGGCGACGGCCCGAAGCGGTACCGGCGTGAGACCAACACCATGCCCAACTGGGCCGGTTCCTGCTGGTACGAGCTGCGCTACCTGGACCCGCACAACAGCGAGCAGCTGGTCGACCCGGAGATCGAGCAGTACTGGATGGGCCCGCGCGAGGGCCAGCCGCACGGCGGTGTCGACCTGTACGTCGGCGGCGCCGAGCACGCCGTGCTGCACCTGCTGTACGCCCGCTTCTGGTCCAAGGTGCTGTTCGACCTGGGGCACGTCTCGTCCGCGGAGCCGTTCCACAAGCTGTTCAACCAGGGCATGATCCAGGCCTACGTCTACCGGGACGCGCGCGGGATCGCCGTACCGGCCGCCGAGGTGGAGGAGCGCGACGGCGCCTACTACTACCAGGGCGAGAAGGTCTCCCGGCTGCTGGGCAAGATGGGCAAGTCCCTGAAGAACGCCGTCACTCCGGACGAGATCGCCGCCGAGTACGGCGCCGACACGCTGCGGCTGTACGAGATGGCGATGGGCCCGCTGGACGTGTCCCGGCCGTGGGACACGCGCGCGGTGGTCGGCCAGTTCCGGCTGCTGCAGCGGCTGTGGCGCAACGTCGTCGACGAGGCGACCGGTGAGGTTTCGGTCGTCGACGCCGAGCCCGACGAGGACACGCTGCGTGCCCTGCACAAGGCGATCGACGGGGTGCGCGGGGACCTGGAGGGCATGCGGTTCAACACCGCCATCGCCAAGGTCACCGAGCTGAACAACCACCTGACCAAGGCGGGCGGCCCGGTTCCGCGCTCGGTCGCCGAGTCGCTGGTGCTGATGGCCGCGCCGCTGGCCCCGCACATCGCCGAGGAGCTGTGGCGCAAGCTGGGCCACACCGACTCCGTCGTCCACCAGGACTTCCCGGTCGCCGACCCCGCGTACGTCGTGGACGAGACCGTGACCTGCGTGGTGCAGATCAAGGGCAAGGTCAAGGCCCGCCTGGAGGTCTCGCCGGCCATCTCCGAGGAGGAGCTGGAGAAGGTCGCGCTGTCCGACGAGAAGGTCGTGGCGGCGCTGGACGGGGCCGGGATCCGCAAGGTGATCGTGCGGGCGCCGAAGCTGGTGAACATCGTTCCGGCGTAGGGATCCGGCGGTTGGATCTTGACTGAGGGCCAGGACCAGGGCCAGGGCCAGGGCTGAGGTCTGGCTGAGGCTCTGGGCTCGGGCTGAGGGCCTTGGCTCGGGCTGAGGGTCTGGGCTGAGGACCGGGGCCGGGTTGGTTCCGTGAGCGTGGCGGGCGGCTCGCTGCCGCCGTGAGTGTGACGGATGTCTCCGGGTGATCCTGCTCGGGGTGATCCCCTACGGGCAGGTTCGGGGTTCTGCTGGAACTCCGGGCCTGCCCGCTGCGTTTACCGTTGAAGAGTGACGCGGCGTGTGTCGTGGTCGGCCGGAGGAGGCGTTCGTGGATGCAGTGATCGCAGTCGTCGCCCTGCTCTTCGTGCTCTTCGTCGTGCTGGGGGCCTATGCCACGGTGAAGGTGGTCGGCGCGGCCAAACGCCGTGTGGACGAGACGATCACACACGCCCGGCGCACGGTCGAGGACCACACCCTGCGGGCCAAGTCCTTCGCCCAGCCGGGCCCGGCGGGTGAACTCGCCCAGCTGCGGCTGAAGCTGCGCACCTCCATGCGGGCCACCCAGGACGCGCTGGAGGCGGGCGTCGGCGAGGACGAGTCCCTCAAGGAGTCCCTCGGCCTCTTCCACCGCCTCAGTGCCCACGGGCACGAACTGGACGCCGAACTGCGGCGGCTGGAGTCGGAGCCGGACCGCGCACAGCTCGCCGAGCGACTGCCCGAGCTGCGTGAGCGCACCGAGCGCATCGTGCAGTCGGCGGACTCCCTGCGCTGGGCCGCGCGCGACCGGGCCCGCCGCTTCGCCGAGGACGACCTGGACACCCTCGGCGCGCAGATCGACATGGAGACCGGCGCCCTGCGGCACTGGCAGACGACGGAGTCCTCCTCGTCCTCGACGCCGCCGGCAGGACCGTTCTCGTCCTCGACCCCGCCGGAAGGCCCGTCGTCGACACCGCCCCCGTGGCCGGAGGCCCCGGCCCCCGAGCCCGCCGCGACGACCGAGCAGACCTGGCCGAACAGCCCCCGGACGCAGCGGGCCGAGGAGCCGACCAGGCCCGCCATCACTCCGCCCGGCCCCCGCCCGACATACCCCTGGCAGAAGAAGACCCGCCCCGAGAGCACGACTTGAGCCCGCATGAGCACTCGATGATCAGGCCAAGGCATGCCCGGCCGAGCGGGGTCGGGCTGCCGCCCGGGCGCTACGCCAGGTAACCTCCAGCTCATGTCCCGCCATGTCGCGATCGTCACCGATTCAACGGCCTACCTGCCGCCGCGGACGATGGAGCGCCACGGCATCACCGCGGTACCTCTGACCGTGGTACTCGGCGATCAGGCGCTGGACGAGGGCACCGAGATCTCCACCCGTTCCCTCGCCCAGGCGTTGCAGAAGCGACGCCCCGTCACCACGTCGCGCCCGAGCCCCCAGGTCTTCGCGGAGCACTACCGCAAGGTCGCCGAGTCCGGCGCCACCGGCATCGTCTCCCTGCATCTGTCCGCCGAGCTCTCCGGCACCTACGACGCGGCGGTCCTCGCGGCGCGCGAGGCGCCGGTGCCGGTGCGGGTGGTGGACACCGGGATGGTCGCCATGGCGCTCGGCTTCTGCGCGCTCGCCGCGGCCGAGGCGGCGGAGACGGGCGGCACGGTGGACGACGCCGTGACGGCCGCGGAGAAGCGAGCCGGGGCCACGGCCGCCTACTTCTACGTCGACACCCTCGACTATCTGCGCCGCGGTGGCCGCATCGGTGCCGCGCAGGCACTGCTGGGCTCGGCGCTCGCGGTGAAGCCGCTGCTGCAGCTGGAGGGCGGGCGGATCGGCCCGCTGGAGAAGGTGCGGACGGCGTCCAAGGCGATCGCCCGCCTGGAGGAGATCGCGGCCGACCGGGCGGGCAGCGCACAGGTCGACATCGCGGTGCACCATCTCGCCGCTCCCGACCGGGCGTCGGCGCTGGCGGACCGGTTGCGGGCGCGGGTGCCGGGGCTGGCGGAACTGCATGTGAGTGAGGTGGGGGCGGTGATCGGGGCGCATACGGGGCCCGGGTTGCTGGGGGTTGTGGTTTCGCCCCGGTGACGGCACTTTCACCGCGGTGACGGCACGGCAGGGGTGTGACTCGCTCTCCAGCGCGTGAGGCGTTCTCGAGTGGCTGAGTCACTCTTGCGGGTGGCTGAGTTATCCACAACTGGGCGGTAATCCCCGGGAATTGAGCAAGATCATCGCGAGTTGGCGAGGTGTCCGATCCTCGTCGCATGGCACTTCGATCACGTACACGTACGGGCACCCGGACACGCCCACTCACGGGCACACGCACCCGCACGACGACGGTGACCAGCGGCCCGGGCCGCGGTCCTCACTCCGACGTTCGCGCTCGCCATCGACGCCTGCGAGACCGCGGGCGGGCCCGGCAACGGGAGGCGTCGGCGGAGGAACTGCGCCGCCGGGCGGAGGTGATTTTCGCCGAACCCGCCGTGGAGTGGGGGGAGTCGGGGGCGGGGCCGCCGAGGGCGGGGACGCAGGTCCCGGAGGTTGGTGTCGCGCAGGGGCCGGATGTTCGGCGTGGGGATGTGGCTGTGCGGCCGAAGGGCCCGCCTGTCGATGTGGCTGTGGGCTCCGACGTTCCGCCCGGTGATGCTGTGCTGGGCCCGGGTCCGGTGGATGCGGGGACGGTCGGCGGGACAGGGCGCGACGACCTGGTGGATGGGGGTGTGACCGGCGGATCCGGTCACGGCACTGACGCCGGGAGCAGTGACTCCCGCAGCGGGTACTGGCGGGCGCGGGCAGGGCTGGCGCTGCGGGAGCGGATGCCGGTCTGGTTGCAGGCGAGGTGCGGGCTGGAGCGGCGCAGTGTGGTCGCGCTCACCGTGGTGCTGGTCCTGGCCGCCGGGTTCGCCGTACAGCACTTCTGGAGCGGCCGGACGCAGTCCGTGCGGGCGCCCGAGGTGGTGCGGGCGGCAGCCCCGTACCCGGGTGGGGAGCCGGGTGAGGAGGCCGGGGCGGACGCGCCGGCGGCCGCCGGTGTCCCGGGTGTCGCGGGCACGGCAGCGGCACAGATCGTGGTGGACGTCAGCGGCAAGGTGCGCGAGCCGGGCATCCATCGCCTCCCGGCCGGCTCGCGTGTCGCGGACGCGTTGCGTGCGGCCGGTGGAGTGCGTCCCGGGACGAACACCGACACCCTCAACCGGGCCCGGTTCCTGGTGGACGGCGAGCAAGTGATCGTGGGCGGTCCGGCAGCGGTCCCCGGGGCGGCGTCCGGTACGGGCACGGGCGGTGCCGCCGGCGCCGGTGCGGGGCCCGCCGCGCCGGTCTCCCTCAACACGGCGACCGTCGACCAGCTCGACACTCTCCCGGGCGTCGGCCCGGTGCTGGCCCAGCACATCGTCGACTACCGCACCCGGCACGGCGGCTTCCGTTCAGTGGACGAACTGCAGGAAGTCAACGGCATCGGCACCCGTCGTTTCGCGGATCTGAGGAATCTCGTACGGCCATGAGTGACGACGCACCCACAACCGACTTCGCGCCCTCCCGTGCCGCCGTTCACGCCGCCTCCGGAAGCCGGCTCGGCGCCTCGCACCCCCGACAGGAGGGACCGACGGACCTCCGACTGGTCCCACCCGCGCTCGCCGCCTGGGCGACGGCTGCGCTGATGCTCGATGCACCACCGGTGTGGGCGACTGGGACCGTGGTCGTCTGTCTGGTCGCGGCAGGCGTACTGCTGTTGCTGCGACGGGGTGGTGGGCACGCTGGTCGTGCGACCGTACTGCGACGCAGTTCCGTGCTCGGGCGGGATTCCTCACCTCGACCGGAACCTCGACGGGATTCCTCACCTCGACCGGAACCTCGACGGGGTTCCTCACCTCGACCCGAACCTCGACGGGATTCCTCACCTCGACCGGAACCTCGACGGGGTTCCTCATCTGGACCGGATTCCCTGCCGCGACGGGACTCCTCGGTGGGTCCGCGCAAGGGGCCGCGTGGGCAGGTCACAGCGCCCGCGCGACTCACCTGGCCGCGTATCTCGGCCGCCGCCGTCCTGCTCTGTATCGCCGGGGCCGCACTCTCCACGGGGCTGCACGGGGCCGATCTGCGGCGCGGACCGGTGCCGGGGCTGGCACGGGAGTACGCCACCGTGACCGCCGAGGTCGAGGTCACCGCCGACCCGCGGCTCACCCGGCCCCGCGTCAGAGGGAATCACATGGCCCCGACCTCCGTACTGATCAACGCGGACGTGCGGCGCATCGAAGGGGCGGACGGCGCGGCCCTGGTGACGCGGGCGCCGGTACTGATGATCGTCGACGGTGGATGGGGGTCTTCCGGCGGCGCCAACGGCACATCCCAGTCCGCTACCGACCGGCATTCCCCCTGGCTACGGCTTCTCCCTTCCACGCGGCTGCGTGTGACCGCCAGGTTCGCGGCGCCGCTGGCCGACGGGGACCGGATCGCCGCCGTACTGCGGGTCAGGGAACCGGCCGTGCCGCAGGTCGTGGGGCGGCCCAGTGCGGCGCAGCGGCTGGCGGGGCGGTTGCGCGGCGGGTTGCGGGAGGCGACCGACGGGCTGCCGGCGGACGCGCGGGCGCTGTTGCCGGGGCTGGTCGTGGGCGACACCTCGCGGATCACCCCGGAGCTGGACGAGGCGTTCAAGGAGACCGACCTTGCCCACACGCTCGCCGTCTCCGGCAGCAACCTCACGATCATCCTCGCCCTGCTCATCGGTCCACCGGGCCTGGCCCAGCGGGCCGAGCGCCGTGGTCTCGCGCCCCGCCTCGGCATCTCCCTGCGGACCACCGCGCTGCTCGGCGGAGCGCTCACCCTGGCGTTCGTCGTCGTGTGCCGGCCGGACCCGAGCGTGCTGCGGGCCGCGGCCTGCGGGGCCGTCGCACTGCTGGCGCTGGCGACCGGTCGCCGTAGATCACTGATCCCGGCGCTGGCGACGGCCGTACTGCTGCTGGTGCTGTACGACCCGTGGCTGGCCCGCAGTTACGGCTTCCTGCTCTCCGTGCTCGCCACAGGAGCCCTGCTCACCCTCGCGCCCCGCTGGAGCGCGGCGCTGCGCCGACGAGGGGTCCGGCCGCGGTTGGCCGAGGCGCTGGCCGCCGCGGCTGCCGCGCAGGCGCTGTGCGCGCCGATCGTGGCGGTGCTGTCGGCCCGGGTGAGCCTGGTGGCGGTGCCGTGCAATCTGCTCGTGGAGTTCGCGATCGCGCCGGCCACGGTGCTGGGCTTCGCGGCCCTCGCCACGGCTCCGCTCGCGATGCCGGTGGCCAAGGCACTGGCCTGGTGCGCGAGTTGGCCGGCCGGGTGGATCGCGGACGTGGCCCGGACAGGTGCCGCTCTGCCCGGGGCGGGCGTCGACTGGCCCGGCAGCTGGGCCGGGGCGGCGCTGCTCGCCCTCGCCACGCTGGTCGTCCTGCTCGTCGGCCGGCGACTGCTGCGGCACCCCTGGTGGTGCGCTGCCTGCGGGGCGCTGCTCCTGCTGCTGGTCGTCCAGCCGCCGCCGCTGACCCGGGTGGTCACGGGATGGCCGCCGCCCGGGTGGCGGTTCGCGATGTGCGACGTGGGACAGGGCGACGCGACGGTGCTCGCGGCGGGCGAGGGGACGGGTGTGGTCGTGGACGCCGGTCCCGATCCGGCACTGGTCGACCGGTGCCTGCGCACGCTCGGGATCACCAGGGTGCCGCTCGTCGTGCTGACCCACTACCACGCCGACCACGTTGCGGGCCTGCCCGGCGTGCTGCGTGGGCGTGAGGTGGGCGCGATCGAGACCACCGGGCACGAAGAGCCCGTCGACCAGATGGAGTTCGTACGAAGAGAGGCGGCCGCTCGGCGCATCCCGCTGACGCGGGCCGTGGCCGGGGAGGAGCGGCGCACCGGGGCGCTGAGCTGGCGCGTGGTGTGGCCGCCGCCCCAGCCGGTGCCGGACCCGGAGGGCCCGAACGACGCCAGTGTCACCATGCTCGTCCGGTCGGCCGGGCTGCGGCTCCTGCTGCTCGGGGATCTCGAACCCCCGGCCCAGCGCGCGCTGTTGAGATCACCGGCCGGGGCGCTGCTGGGCGGCGTGGATGTGCTCAAGGTCGCCCACCATGGCTCGGCGTACCAGGACCCGGAGCTGATAGGCCGGGCGGCGCCGAGGCTGGCGCTGATCAGTTGCGGTGCGGACAACCCGTACGGCCACCCGGCTCCCGGCACCGTGGCGGCGCTGCGGGCGCAGGGCGCGGTGGTGCTGCGGACGGACCAGGACGGGGCGCTGGCGGTCTCTGGTACGGGCGCGGAGCTCGAGGTGGCGGGAGACTGAGGGCATGGATTCCGTTGAGGTTGATGCCTATCTCCGGCGACTTGGGGTCGAGCACCCGGCGTGGCCCACCGTGGACGTGCTGCGTGAGCTGCATCTGCGCCATCTGCAGACCGTGCCCTTCGAGAACCTGTCGATCCACCTCGGCGAGGAGATCGTGCTGGAGGAGAAGCGACTGCTGGACAAGGTGGTGGGGGCCGGACGGGGTGGGTTCTGCTACGAACTGAACGGGATCTTCGGGGCGTTGCTCACCGCGCTGGGCTTCGACGTGACGCTGCTCGCAGCGAGGGTGCACGGGCAGGAGGGGCGGCTCGGGATTCCTTACGACCACATGGCGCTGAAGGTGCGGACGGTGGACGGGGGTGCATGGCTCGCGGACGTGGGTTTCGGGGCGCACAGTCACTATCCGCTGGCGTTCGAGGCGCGCGGTGAGCAGCTGGATCCCGCAGGCGTCTTCCGGATCGTCGAGGCCGGGCCGGACGCGGCCGGGGTGCGGGGCGGTCACGACGCGGCGGAGGCGGCGGACCTGGAGGTCGTCATGGCCGGCCGGCCGGAGTACCGGCTGGAGCGAAGGCCCCGGGTGCTCGGCGACTTCGTGGCGGGGGCGTGGTGGCACAGCACCTCGCCGGCGTCGCACTTCACACAGTCGCTGGTGTGCTCGCGGGTGACGGAGGAGGGAGGGCGGATCACGCTCAGCGGCCGCACGTTCAAGGCGACGGCGGCCGACGGGAAGCGTGAGGAGCGGGAGTTGGGCACGGACGAGGAGGTGCTGGGGGTGTACCGGGAGCGGTTCGGGATCGAGCTGGACCGGGTGCCGACGGTGCGCGGCGCCGACCGGCGGGATTGACCGGGTGGGCGGTGTGCGGCGCCGACCGGCGGGATTGACCGGGCGGGCGGTGTGCGCGCCGACCGGCGGGGTTGACCGGGCGGGCGGTGTGCGGCGCCGACCGGCGGGGTTGACCGGGCGGGCGGTGTGCGGCGCCGGCCGGCGGGGTTGACCGGGCGGGCGGTGTCCGGGGCGCTCCCGGGAATCACGCCACACCGCTCGTCCCGGTACATACCGGTGATCTTGGCGACCGTGACCCGCTGCCCCCGCACCGCGAGCACAACCGGGCGCCCGGCGCCCGGCGCCCGGCGCCCGGCGCCCGGCGGTCGACCTCGGCGGTCGGCCTCGGCGGGCGTGCCGGAAAATGGCTCCGTGAGTGACGTGAGACATGTCCTGGTGCCGCCCGACCGCGATGCGGCGGAGGAGGTGGCCGAGGCGCTCGGGGAGCGGTTCGCCATCGACGAGGAGCCGCGGCTCGTGCGGGACGCGCTGGCCGGGGAGGACGACGCCGAGGACGCGCAGTGGCTGGTGGTGCTGCGGGACGAGGAGGGGCGGCTGGATCCGGGGGAGCTGGACGAGTTCGCGGGGGAGTGGGACGGGTGGCGGGAGGAGCCGTAGCTTGATCGGACACCCGGCGCCGGGGGAGGTCGGCGAGGGCGCCGGCCGGGCGTTCGGCCCGCTGTCCGCCACCGGCACGGGAGCCGCGTTGTCAGTGCCCCGTGCCATGCTTGTCGCGATGGCCAGGAAGACTGCGAACGACGACCCCCTCGCCCCCGTGACCCTCGCCGTGGGTCAGGAGGAGCTGCTGCTCGATCGTGCCGTGCGGGAGGTGGTGGTCGCCGCGCGGGCCGCCGATGCCGACACGGACGTGCGGGAGCTGACGCCGGACCAGTTGCAGCCGGGCACACTGGCCGAGTTGACCAGCCCCTCGCTGTTCGCGGAGCGCAAGGTCGTGGTCGTGCGCAATGCGCAGGATCTGTCGGCGGACACGATCAAGGACGTCACGGCGTATCTCACGGCGCCCGCCGAGGAGATCACGCTGGTGCTGCTGCACGCCGGTCAGGCCAAGGGCAAGAAGCTGCTCGACGCCGCGCGCAAGGCGGGGGCGCGGGAGGTGGCGTGCCCGAAGATGACGAAGCCGGCGGACCGGCTGGCGTTCGTCAGGCAGGAGTTCCGGGCGACCGGGCGGTCCGCGACGCCCGAGGCCTGCCAGGCGCTCGTCGACGCCATCGGCAGCGATCTGCGGGAGCTGGCGTCCGCGGTGAGTCAGCTGGTCGCCGATGTCGAGGGGACCATCGACGAGGCCGTCGTCGGGCGGTACTACACCGGCCGGGCCGAGGCGTCGAGCTTCACCGTCGCCGACCGGGCGGTCGAGGGGCGGGCCGCGGAGGCGCTGGAGGCGCTGCGGTGGTCGCTGGCGACCGGCGTGGCCCCGGTCATGATCACCAGTGCGCTGGCGCAGGGAGTGCGGGCCATCGGGAAGCTGTCCTCGGCCCGAGGCGGGCGGCCCGCCGACCTGGCGCGCGAGCTGGGCATGCCGCCGTGGAAGATCGACCGTGTACGGCAGCAGATGCGGGGGTGGACGCCCGACGGCGTGGCCGTCGCGCTGCAGGCCGTCGCCGAGGCCGATGCCGGCGTGAAGGGCGGCGGGGACGACCCCGAGTACGCGCTGGAGAAGGCGGTCGTGACGATCGCGAGGGCGGCGCGTTCCAGGGGACGTGGCTGACGCGGGCGTAGGCGCTGACCAGGCCACACGCGGCTGACGGGCGCCAGGGGCAGCCGCCGTGCGCCACAGACGAGCGCCGTCCTGATCCAGTGGCCGTAGCTGCGACTACGAGGAGAATTGTGCATACAGCCTGAAATCGCCCAGCATGACCGACTTGACGGAAGGTGGCGATCGGTATGGCTGAGCATCCGCACGCGACTGTCGTCCGCAAGGGCTACGAGGCGTTCTCCCGCGGCGACATGGACACCCTGCGCACCCTGATGACGGGGGACGCCACGCACCACTTGCCGGGCGATCACCCGCTGGCCGGCGACTACAAGGGCCAGGACGCGTGTATCGAGCTGTACCAGCGGCTCTTCGAGGAGACGGGCGGGACGTTGAACGTCGAACTGCGTCAGCTCTTCGTCGACGCTCGTGGGCATGTGATGTCCGTGCACCACGCCACGGCTGAGCGTCAGGGCAAGCACTTGGAGATCGACGGAGGCATCGTCTTCCGGGTCGTCGGCGACAAGGCCAGCGACCTCGACGAGTGCGTCGCCGACCTCGACCAGTTCAACGACTTCTGGTCGTGAACCCCGGCCAGGCATGACGGAGGTGGCGCCATGGCCGAACACCCGCACGCCCAGCTCGTCCGCAAGGGCTACGAGGCCTTCGCGCGGGGCGACATGGATGCCCTGCGTGGGCTGATGGCCGGGGACTGTACGCACCATGTGCCCGGAAGTCACCCGTTGTCGGGCGACTTCAAGGGGCAGGACGCGATCATCGACATGTTCCGTCGGCTCTTCGAGGAGACCAACGGCACAATCCAGGTCGATGTTCGCAACATCCTCGTCGACGGTCGTGGGCACGCGGTCTCCGTGCACCGCTTCCAGGCCGACCGGAACGACAAGCACCTCGACGAGAACGGAGCCCTGGTCTTCCGGATCGTGGGGGACAAGATGACCGACGTCGACGAGTGCATCGAGGACATCGACCAGAGCAACGACTTCTGGAGCTGACGGCCGACAGGCACCCCACGCATGCCGAAGGCCCCGCCCGCCGCCCTGGGGAAGGGCGGAAGGCGGAGCCTTCGGTTCACGCTGCTGGAGCCGCGCCCGCGTGGCGAACGCAGGCCGCGCGCGGCTCCGAGGGTGCCGGTCGGGAGCGGATGAGAGAGGGCCCGCTCTGGGTCCTTCCGGCGATCAGATCAAAGAAAAGGTGTCAGCCCTTGAGGGACGCGACCTGGGAAGCAAGCGCCGACTTCTTGTTGGCGGCCTGGTTCTTGTGGATGACGCCCTTCGAGACGGCCTTGTCGAGCGCACGCGACGCGGCGCGCTGGTACTCGGTGGCCTTCTCGACGTCACCCGCGGCAGCGGCCTCACGGGCCTTGCGGATCGCGGTCTTCAGGGAGGACTTGACGGCCTTGTTGCGCAGCCGGGCCTTCTCGTTGGTCTTGATCCGCTTGATCTGGGACTTGATGTTCGCCACGAATGAGCCTTTTCAGGTTCTGGTACGAGGCCGCACGGAAGCCGCACGGACGCGTACCGGGTGATTTTCTTGGGGTGTGCCTCGCGCTGAGAGGGCATGAGACACAGCCACCCAGGCTACCAGTGGCCCTCCGGCCACCCCAAACCGGCCTGCGAAGCCCCCCATCGCGGCCCAAACCGCCCCCCGGTCGCCGCCCATGGGACCATGGAAGCTACGTATCGATCCGACCCGAGGCATAAGGCGCCTCAAGAGACAGGACCCTGCGTGCCCGCGACCCCTAACAATGTGCCCGAGCCGAGCCGTACCGACCCGGCTCTGATCCGCAATTTCTGCATCATCGCGCACATCGACCACGGCAAGTCCACGCTCGCCGACCGGATGCTCCAGCTGACCGGTGTGGTCGAGCAGCGGCAGATGCGTGCTCAGTACCTCGACCGGATGGACATCGAGCGTGAGCGCGGCATCACGATCAAGTCCCAGGCGGTGCGTCTGCCGTGGGCTCCCACCCACGACAAGAGCAACACGCACATCCTCAACATGATCGACACCCCGGGGCACGTCGACTTCACCTACGAGGTCTCACGGTCGCTCGCCGCCTGCGAGGGGACCATCCTCCTCGTCGACGCCGCCCAGGGCATCGAGGCCCAGACCCTCGCCAACCTCTACCTGGCGATGGAGAACGACCTCACGATCATCCCGGTGCTCAACAAGATCGACCTGCCGGCCGCGCAGCCCGAGAAGTTCGCCGAGGAGCTCGCCAACCTGGTCGGCTGCGACCCCGACGACGTCCTCAGGGTCTCCGCCAAGACCGGTGTCGGCGTCGACGCGCTGCTCGACAAGGTCGTACGGGAGATCCCGGCGCCGGTCGGCGTCAAGGACGCCCCCGCGCGCGCGATGATCTTCGACTCCGTCTACGACTCCTACCGCGGTGTCGTGACGTACGTCCGTGTCATCGACGGCCAGCTCAACAAGCGCGAGCGCATCAGGATGATGTCGACGGGCGCGACGCACGAGCTGCTGGAGATCGGGACGAACTCGCCCGAGATGCTCCCGGCCGACGGCCTCGGTGTCGGCGAGGTGGGCTATCTGATCACCGGTGTGAAGGACGTCCGCCAGTCCAAGGTCGGTGACACCGTCACCAGCCAGGCCAAGGGCGCCACCGAGGCGCTCGGCGGCTACAAGGACCCGAAGCCGATGGTCTTCTCCGGCCTGTATCCGCTGGACGGCTCGGACTACCCGGAGCTGCGCGAGGCCCTCGACAAGCTCCAGCTCAACGACGCCGCCCTCGTCTACGAGCCGGAGACCTCCGCCGCCCTCGGCTTCGGCTTCCGCGTCGGCTTCCTTGGCCTGCTCCACCTCGACGTGATCCGCGAGCGGCTGGAGCGCGAGTTCGGCCTCGACCTGATCGCCACCGCGCCGAACGTGGTCTACCGCGTGGTCATGGAGGACGGCAGCGAGCACACCGTCACCAACCCGAGCGAGTTCCCCGAGGGCAAGATCAACGAGGTGTACGAGCCGGTCGTGCGCGCCACCATCCTGGCGCCGACCGAGTTCATCGGCTCGATCATGGAGCTGTGCCAGACCCGGCGCGGCACCCTGCTCGGCATGGACTACCTCTCCGAGGACCGGGTGGAGATCCGCTACACCCTCCCGCTCGCGGAGATCGTCTTCGACTTCTTCGACCAGCTGAAGTCGAAGACGCGTGGTTACGCGTCGCTGGACTACGAGCCCACCGGCGAGCAGACCTCCAGCCTGGTCAAGGTCGACATCCTGCTGCACGGCGACAAGGTGGACGCCTTCTCGGCGATCACCCACAAGGACCAGGCGTACGCGTACGGCGTGCGGCTCGTCGCCAAGCTCAAGGAGCTCATCCCGCGCCAGGCCTTCGAGGTGCCGGTGCAGGCCGCCATCGGCTCCCGGGTGATCGCCCGCGAGACCATCCGTGCCATCCGCAAGGACGTCCTCGCCAAGTGCTACGGCGGTGACATCTCCCGCAAGCGGAAGCTGCTGGAGAAGCAGAAGGAAGGCAAGAAGCGGATGAAGATGGTGGGTTCCGTGGAGGTTCCGCAGGAGGCCTTCATCGCCGTACTGAGCAGTGATGACAGCGCGGGTTCGGCCAAGGGCAAGAAGTAACCGCAGGTAACACGGGGTGACCCGGCAAACCGGTGCAACAGGGGTCCGTCGTACGCAAGTGCGGCGGGCTTCTGTGCGTACCGGGGGTGACTGTCTGGAGGAAGTGACAGGCCGCGGACCCTTACGCGGCGGCCGGTCGACCTTTACTCTGATCCCTGCTCGATAGTTACTCGCGAGTTAAACAACAGCGCGCGAGTGAAAACCGCCGTAATGAGCCGACTGGAAAGCCGGCCGTTTGAGCCAGCCGCACCGTCGCGGGCCCCGGAGGATGTCGTGAGCGACACACAGACACTGATCGAGAACCGTCCGCCGAGCGTGGCGACCCTCTTCCTGGAGCGCGTGGCGGCAACGCCGGACGCCGAGGCATACCGCTATCCGGTGCCCGCCGCCTCCGGCCAGGGCCCGGACGACTGGAAGTCGCTGAGCTGGGCGCAGTCCGCCGAGCGGGTCTACGCGATCGCGGCCGGGCTCATCGAGCTGGGCGTCCAGCCCGAGCAGCGGGTGGCCCTCGCCTCCTCGACCCGGATCGAGTGGATACTCGCCGACCTGGGCATCATGTGCGCCGGCGCGGCCACCACCACCGTCTATCCGCAGACCAACGCCGAGGAGTCGGCGTACATCCTCTCCGACTCCGAGAGCCGGGTGCTGATCGCCGAGGACGCGGCGCAGCTGGCCAAGGCGGTGGAGAAGCGCGCGGAGCTGCCGCACCTGACCCACGTCGTCGTCATCGACCCGGCCGGCGTCGAGACCGCCGACTGGATCCTCACCCTGGACGAGCTGGAGAAGCGCGGCGCGGCCCGGCTGGAGAAGGACGCCGACCTGGTCAAGGAGCGGGTCGGCGCGATCACCAAGGACCAGCTCGCCACCCTCATCTACACCTCGGGCACCACCGGACGCCCCAAGGGCGTACGGCTGCCGCACGACAACTGGGCGTACATGGCGAAGGCGATCGCCGCGACCGGGCTCGTCGGACCCGAGGACGTGCAGTACCTGTGGCTGCCGCTCGCGCACGTCTTCGGCAAGGTGCTCACCTCCGGCCAGATCGAGGTCGGACACGTCACCGCCGTCGACGGCCGCGTCGACAAGATCATCGAGAATCTGCCGGTCGTGCAGCCGACGTACATGGCGGCCGTGCCCCGCATCTTCGAGAAGGTCTACAACGGGGTCGCCGCGAAGGCCCGGGCGGCCGGCGGCGCCAAGTACAAGATCTTCCAGTGGGCCGCCGAGGTGAGCCGCGAGTACGCCAAGGTCTCCCAGGACAACTTCCGGCGCACCGGCAGCCACTCCGTGCCGTTCGGGCTGGGTGCCAAGCACAAGGTCGCCGACGCGCTGGTGTACGCCAAGATCCGCGAGGCCTTCGGCGGAAACCTGCGCGCGTGCGTGTCGGGGTCGGCGGCTCTCGCTCCCGAGATCGGCTACTTCTTCGCCGGCGCGGGCATCCACATCCTCGAGGGCTACGGCCTCACCGAGTCCTCCGCCGCGTCGTTCGTGAACCCCGGTGAGGCCTACCGCACCGGCACGGTCGGCAAGCCGCTGCCCGGCACGGAGGTGCGCATCGCGGACGACGGCGAGATCCTGCTGCGCGGCCCCGGCATCATGGAGGGCTACCACGGGCTGCCGGACAAGACCGCCGAGGTGCTGGAGGCCGACGGCTGGTTCCACACCGGTGACATCGGCGAGCTGTCGCCCGACGGGTACCTGCGCATCACCGACCGCAAGAAGGACCTGATCAAGACGTCGGGCGGCAAGTACATCGCGCCCGCCGAGGTCGAGGGGCAGTTCAAGGCGGTGTGCCCCTACGTCTCCAACATCCTCGTGCACGGCGCCGACCGGAACTTCTGCACGGCGCTGATCGCGCTGGACGAGGTCGCGATCCTCGGGTGGGCCGAGGAGAACGGGCTGTCCGGGAAGTCGTACGCCGACGTAGTGGCTGCGCCGGAGACCGTTGCGATGGTCGAGGGGTACGTGTCGAAGCTCAACGCCGGGCTGCAGAAGTGGCAGACCATCAAGAAGTTCCGGTTGCTGCCGCGGGATCTCGATGTGGAGCACGGGGAGATCACGCCGAGTCTGAAGCTGAAGCGGCCGGTGGTGGAGCGGGAGTACAAGGATCTGATCGAGGAGATGTACGCGGGGACGCGGGAGGCGTAGCGCCTTCGGGGAGGGGTGGCGGGGAATCGTCGGCGGCTGCGGGTGGTTCGTGGTTGCTCGCGCCCACACGGCGGAGCCGCACATCGATGGAGCCCCGCGCCCCTTAAAGGTCCAACTCGCCCCCTACCCGACAAGGCGGCGTATCTCGTGGACCCTGGCGCGTAGGTCTGTCAGGTCCGGCGGTTTTTCCCCGGAGAGCTGGTCCTCCAGAGCCGCCAGTTGGGTGCTCAGCTCCTTGCTGTGGAGGTGCTCCCGGCTCAACAGTCGCTCCAGTTGCCTGTTCTTGCGATACAGATCCAGGAAAACCGTCACCTTCGCGCGCAGTACCCACGGATCGAACGGCTTGGTCAAGTAGTCCGCGGCGCCCGTCGCGTAGCCGCGGAACGCGTAGCCGGGGTCGTCCTCCGCTCCGGTCAGGAAGATGATCGGGACGTCCTTGGTCTGGTCGAGCCGTTTGATGTTCGTGGCCGTTTCGAAGCCGTCCATGCCCGGCATGCGGACGTCGAGCAGGACCAGGGCGAAGCGTTGGCGCAGCAGCGCCTTCATCGCCTCCTCGCCCGAACGCGCGCGGACGAGCGGCTCGTTGAGGGACCCCAGGACGGCCTCCAGCGCGATCAGGTTGTCCTCCATGTCGTCGACCAGGAGGATGCCTGCACGCTCGTCGGTCGTTGCCTCAGCGCTCATGATGACTGTGCCTCATTCAGTCTCTGTCTTCTCCGGTTCCGCGGTAGCCGGCGCGCCCTCGGGGTCCAGGAGGTCGCAGACGACGGTCAGCAGCTGATCCACGTCGACCGGCTTCGGTACGTAGTCGTTGGCACCCCGCGCGATGGACTTCTCCCGGTCGCCCGGCATGGCCTTCGCGGTCAGCGCGACGATGGGCAGGTCCGTCCAGCGTGGGGTGCGGCGGATGGCGGAGATGGTCTCGTAACCGTCCATCTCCGGCATCATGATGTCCATCAGGACGAGTTCGACGTCCGGGTTCCGCTCCAGCGTCTCGATGCCCTCGCGGCCGTTCTCCGCGTACAGCACCGGCATGCCGACCCGGCCCAGGACATGGGTGAGCGCGAAGACGTTGCGGATGTCGTCGTCCACGATCAGCACCCGCCGGCCCGGCAGCACCCGGCCCGCCCGGCCCGTCTGCCACGCCTCCAGCTTGGTCGGGGTCGGCCAGCTCTCGTCCGCGTCGTGGGCGGTCGGGAACGGCTCGGCCGACAACTGCTCCGGCATCGGCAGCGCACGGTCCTCGACGGCCGGGCCGGTGGCCGCGTGACCGGGGCTGATCACCGGGACGTACAGCGTGAAGGTGGAGCCCTTGCCGGGCTCGCTCTCGGCGACGATACGGCCGCCCAGCAGGCCCGCGATCTCCCGGCTGATGGACAGGCCGAGGCCCGTGCCGCCGTACTTGCGGTTGGTGGTGCCGTCGGCCTGCTGGAACGCCTCGAAGATCACCGGGAGCTTCTCCGCCGCGATGCCGATGCCGGTGTCGGACACCGCGAACGCGATCACCTCGTCGCCCTCGCGCACTCCCCCACTCTCGACTTCGCTCGAGCGGGGGGACGCCCATTGGTGCTCGGGGTCCTTCACCCGGTTCACGCGCAGCTCGACCTTGCCGGACGCGGTGAACTTGATCGCGTTGGACAGGAGGTTGCGCAGGATCTGCTGCAGGCGCTGCTCGTCCGAGTACATCTCGCGCGGCACGCCCTCGCCGACCGACACCTCGAAGGCCAGCCCCCGGTCCAGGGTGAGCGGGCGGAACGTGGCGTGGACGTAGTCGAGGAGCTTGATGAGCGGGAGCTTCTTGGGGCGTACGTCCATCCGGCCCGCCTCGATCTTCGACAGGTCCAGGATGTCGTTGATCAGCTGGAGGAGGTCGGAGCCGGAGCGGTGGATCGTCGTCGCGAACTGGACCTCCTGGTCGGAGAGGTGGCCGTCCGGGTTGTCCGACAGCAGGCGGGCCAGGATCAGCAGGGAGTTCAAAGGCGTTCGCAGTTCGTGCGACATGTTCGCCAGGAACTCCGACTTGTACTGGGAGGACGTCGCGAGCAGGGCCGCCTTCTCCTCCAGTTCGGCGTTGGAGCGCTGCAACTCCGCCTGCTGCATCTGGAGTTCGTCCGAGCGTTCCTGCAACTGCATGGCGAGGCGCTGGGACTCGCCGAGCAGGGACTCCGTACGGGAGTTGGCGATGATCGTGTTGATCGCGACGGCGATGGTGTTCACGAACTGGTCGAAGAACGCCAGGTGGACGTCGGAGAAGCGGGAGAAGGACGCCAGCTCGATCACGCCGAGGAGCTTGTCCTCGAAGAGGATCGGGATGATGACGACGCTGGTCGGGGCGGCCTCGCCGAGCCCGCTGTTGATCTTGATGTAGTCCGGCGGGGCCTCCTCGACGAGGATCCGCTTCTTCTCGCGGGCCGCCTGCCGCACCAGGCCGTGCACCGGGAGACCGCCCGTCTCGATGGTCGTGCCCTGGGCCGAGCCGTACCCGGCGATGAACGCCAGCCCTTTCGCGGGAACGGTCGTATGGAGCGCGGCGCCCTCCTCGTCCGGGTCGGCCAGGAAGAACGCGCCGTACTGGGCGTTCACCAGCGGGGTCAGCTCGCGCAGCAGCAGGTCGGCGACCTCCATCAGGTCGCGGTGGCCCTGCATCAGCGCGGCGAGGCGGGCCAGGTTGGACTCCAGCCAGTCCTTCGCGCGGGTCGTCTCGCGCAGGTTGGCCACCATCAGGTTGATGTTGTCCTTCAGCTCGGCGACCTCGCCGCGCGCCTCGACCGTGATCGAGCGGGACATGTCGCCCTGGGCCACGGCCGAGGCGACCTCGGCGATCGCGCGGACCTGGGTGGTCAGGTTGAGGGCGAGTTCGTTCACGTTGGTCGTCAGGCGCTTCCAGGTGCCGTACACGCCCTCGACCCGTGCCTGGCCGCCGAGCTGGCCCTCGGTGCCGACCTCGCGGGCGACGCGGGTGACCTCGTCGGCGAAGGAGGAGAGGGTGTCGACCATGGTGTTGATGGTGGTCTTGAGTTCCAGGATCTCGCCGCGCGCGTCCACGTCGATCTTCTTCGACAGGTCGCCCTGGGCGACCGCCGTCGCGACCTGGGCGATGTTCCGCACCTGTGAGGTGAGGTTGTCGGCCATGTAGTTGACGTTGTCGGTCAGGTCGCGCCAGACACCGGAGACGCCCAGCACCTGCGCCCGGCCGCCGAGCCGGCCGTCGGTGCCGACCTCGCGGGCCACACGCGTGACCTCGTCGGCGAAGGCGCGCAGCTGCTGCACCATCGTGTTGACGGTGTCCTTGAGCTCGAGGATCTCGCCGCGCGCGTCGACGGTGATCTTCTTGGACAGGTCGCCGTTGGCGACGGCGGTGGTGACCTGGGCGATGTTGCGGACCTGGGAGGTCAGGTTCAGCGCCATGAAGTTGACGTTGTCGGTGAGGTCTTTCCATACGCCGGAAACGCCTCGCACCTGGGCCTGGCCGCCGAGGTTGCCTTCGGTGCCGACCTCGCGGGCGACGCGGGTGACCTCGTCGGCGAAGGCGGAGAGCTGGTCCACCATCGTGTTGATGGTCGACTTGAGTTCGAGGATCTCGCCCTTCGCCTCGACCGTGATCTTCTTGCCGAGGTCGCCCTGGGCCACGGCCGTGGACACGAGGGCGATGTTGCGGACCTGGGAGGTGAGGTTGTCCGCCATGAAATTGACGTTGTCGGTGAGGTCTTTCCATACGCCGCTGACGCCCCGCACCTGAGCCCGGCCGCCGAGGTTTCCTTCGGTGCCGACCTCGCGGGCGACGCGGGTGACTTCGTCGGCGAAGGCGGAGAGCTGGTCCACCATCGTGTTGATGGTCGACTTGAGTTCGAGGATCTCGCCCTGGGCGTCGACGGTGATCTTCTGCGACAGGTCGCCGTTGGCGACGGCGGTGGTGACCTGGGCGATGTTGCGGACCTGGGAGGTCAGGTTCGACGCCATGAAATTGACGTTGTCGGTGAGGTCCTTCCATACGCCGCTGACGCCCCGCACCTGGGCGCGTCCGCCCAGCTGCCCTTCCGTACCCACCTCGCGGGCCACGCGCGTGACCTCGTCGGCGAAGGCGGAGAGCTGGTCCACCATCGTGTTGACGGTCAGCTTGAGTTCGAGCAGCTCGCCGGTCGCCTCGACGGTGACCGTACGGGTCAGGTCGCCGCGGGCCACGGCCGTGGTCACCGCCGCGATGTCGCGCACCTGCGCCGTCAGCCGGGACGCCATCGCGTTGACCGCCTCGGTCACGTCCCGCCAACTGCCCGACAGCCCCTGCACCTTGGCCCGGCCGCCGAGCCGGCCCTCGGTGCCGACCTCGCGGGCCACCCGGGTCACCTCGCCGGTGAACAGGGACAGCTGGTCGACCATCTTGTTCACGGCCCGGCCGAGGCGCCGCAGGTCACCGCGTAACTGGCGGGTGCCGTCGTGCAGGTCGACGCGCTGGGTGAGGTCACCGCCGGCGACCGCGTCCAGGACACGGGTCGCGTTCGCCGCCGGGGCCACCAGGGCGTCGAGCAGTTGGTTGACGTCGTTGACCCGGGTCATCCAGCCGCCCTGCCCGGGGCTCGCCGAGAGCCGCTCGTCGAGCCTGCCGTGGCGCACCAACTCCCGCTTGACCCGCTGCACTTCGCCGTTGAAGTGGGTGCTGCGGTGCACGATCTGGTTGAAGACCGCCGTCAATTCGGCGACGACTCCGTCACCTGTCTCCGGGAGCTGGCGGAAGTCGCCGTCGCGGGCCGCGGTCATCGCGGCGAGCAGGGGACGCAGGTCCGATGCTCGAATTTGACCGTCTTTCTGTCCGTCTTCGAGCACACGCGTAGCACGGTTCTCACTCATGGCGGCCCACTTCGGTAACTCGGTGCTTATGGGCGTGGCCAGTCTGTCACTCTGTCGGCGTCGACTGAGGCGTATTCGTCCGAACCGTTCGGGGAGCTGTCCATGGGGGCCATTCCGGCGCAACGGGAGACCGTTACCCGTGCCTCTGATGCGCCTGCGCACGAGGGCGCACGCCCGCGCACGGATCGCGAATCCCACCCGTGCGCGGGGGAAGTCATGCGCCCGGAAACCCGTACCTCCCTCCCCGGCACCCCGCTCTCCCCGGGCTCCGCCCGCTCCCTCGTGCGCGCCGCCCTCACCGAGTGGGCCGCCTCCGGGCTCCCCGGCACCGAACTCCTCAGCGACCGGCTCGTCGACGACGCCGTCGTGGCCGTCAGCGAGCTGGTCACCAACGCCGTCGTGCACGCCGGCACCGACGTCGAGCTCACCTGCCGGCTCGAGGAGGACACCGGCGCCCTCCTCGTCGAGGTGCTGGACCACCACCCCTCGCGCGCCCCGCGCGACGGTGAGGTCGACGCGCCGTACGAGACTCCCGAGTACGGCCGAGGCCTGCGGCTGGTGGCCCGGCTCGCCGAGTCCTGGGGCGTCACCTACCGGACCGGCGCCAAGACCGTGTGGGCGCGGCTGCCCGCCGAGGATCCCGTAGCGGCCAGGGACGACATCGAGGCGTACGCGCAGGAGCGTGCGCTGGAGCGCGGGTTGCGCGTGGCGGAGATCCTCGCGCCGGAGCCGCCGCCGGTTTCGGCCGGGCCCGCGTTCCCGGCCTCGGGCGAGCAGGGGGACGCCTCGGCGCCGCTCGCGGAGGGGGACCCTCGGGCTTCCCTCGCGGACGGGAACTCTCCGGCGTCCCTCGCCCAGGGGGACCCTCATGCTTCCCTCGCCCAGGCAGACCCTCCGGCTTCCCTCACCCAGGGGCACCCACCGGCCTCGCCGGCCTCGTTCGAACACGGAGACCTGGGCTACTCGGACCACCCGGCGTACCCCCATCGCCCCGAACGCGAACGGGACTGGCTCAACCGGGGCGCCCTGTCCTTCCTCGCCGAGGCCTCCGACCTGCTCGCCGGTCAGCTCGACGAGAACCTGGTCGCCGCGCTCGCCGGCCAGCTGATCGTGCCGCGGCTCGCGGACTGGTGCGCGGTGTGGCTGGAGGACGAGGTCGCCGGGCGCTGGGGCTACCACCGGTCCGGCGAGACCGGGGGCGGCGGAGGCCGGCCGGTGGAGGGTGCCGCGGGGGCCGGGCCCCGGCTCGCCCGCGTCTGGCACGGCTCCGAGAACCTCATCGAGGAACTGCGCCGCGCCCTGGAGAAGGAGCCGCCGGAGCCGGACGACGACCACCGCACCGGCCCCGTCCCCTACCCCTGGCCCGGTGAGGCGCTCGGCGAGCGCGGAGTCCGCGGCACGGCGCTCGCGTACCGCCTGATCGCGGGCGGCCGCCCGCTGGGCACGCTGGTCATCGGCCGGGCCGGCCTCAGCCGCTTCCCCGACGAGGTCACCGGGCTCGTGGAGGACCTCAGCCGCCGGGTGGCCCTCGCCATCGGAGCCGCCCGCCAGTACGCCCGGCAGGAGACCATCAGCCGGGTGCTGCAGCGCGGACTGCTGCCCGGCGCGGTCGCGGAGATCCCCGGGGTGGCCAGCGCCCTGGTGTACGAGCCGTGCGACAAGGGCGGCCCGAGCGGCGACTTCTACGACCTGTTCCCGGCGGGCGACGGCCGCTGGTGCTTCGCCATCGGCGACGTCCAGGGCAAGGGGCCCGAGGCTGCCGTGGTGATCGGCATCGCCCGCCCCTGGCTGCGGCTGCTCGCCCGCGAGGGCTACCGGGTCGCCGACGTCCTCGACCGCCTCAACCAGCTCCTCCTCGACGACGCCACGGAGGCCGCCGACGCCGCCGCCCGCGCCCTGGTGGGCCCGGTCGCCCCCGGCGACGGCCCGCAGACCCGCTTCCTGTCCCTGCTCTACGGCGAACTGACCCCCTTCGACGGCGGCATCAGCTGCACCCTCGCGTCCGCCGGACACCCCCTGCCCCTGCTGCTGGGCGCGGGCGGCGAGGTCCACACGGCCGCGGAGCCCCAGACCATCCTCGGGGTCGTCGAGGACGCCACGTACACGAGCGAGACCTTCGAGCTGCGCTCCGGCGACACTCTCCTGTGCGTGACCGACGGGGTGACCGAGCGGCGCAGCGGCTCCCGCCAGTTCGACGACGGCGACGGCCTCGCGACCGCGCTCGCCGGGTGCGCGGGCATGAACGCCCAGTTGATCGCGGAACGGATCCGCAGGCTGGTGCACGAGTTCAGCGGCCGTCCTCCGGAGGACGATCTTGCGCTGCTGGTGCTGCAGGCCGAGTGACCGACGCGGAACGGGACACCGGCGAGGTACGGGACAGAGGTACGGGACAATAGAACCCATGCCTTCCGCACTCCCCGACGGCGAGCCCGTCCCCACCGACGGCGCGCTGCCGCCGCACGCGCTCGCCGACGCGGCCGACCGCCCCCTCGGCTTCTACCTGCACGTCCCGTACTGCGCGACCCGCTGCGGCTACTGCGACTTCAACACCTACACGGCGACCGAGCTGCGCGGCACGGGCGGAGTGCTGGCCTCCCGCGACAACTACGCCGACACCCTCGTCGACGAGATCCGCCTGGCCCGCAAGGTCCTCGGCGACGATCCGCGCGAGGTCCGCACGGTCTTCGTGGGCGGCGGTACGCCGACGCTGCTGGCCGCCGGCGATCTCGTACGGATGCTGGGGGCGATCCGCGACGAGTTCGGCCTGGCACCGGACGCGGAGATCACGACGGAGGCGAACCCGGAGTCGGTGGATCCGGCGTACCTGGCCACGCTCCGCGAGGGCGGCTTCAACCGGATCTCCTTCGGGATGCAGAGCGCGAAGCAGCATGTGCTGCGCGTGCTGGACCGGACGCATACGCCGGGACGGCCGGAGGCGTGCGTGGCCGAGGCCCGTGCGGCGGGCTTCGAGCACGTGAACCTGGACCTGATCTACGGCACGCCGGGGGAGTCGGACGACGACTGGAGGACGTCGCTGGAGGCGGCACTCGGCGCCGGGCCGGACCACGTCAGCGCCTACGCCCTGATCGTCGAGGAGGGCACCCAGCTGGCCCGCCGAATCCGCCGGGGCGAGGTGCCGATGACGGACGACGACGTGCACGCCGACCGGTACCTGATCGCGGAGTCCGTGCTGTCGGAGGCCGGTTTCGACTGGTACGAGGTGTCGAACTGGGCGACCTCGGAGGCCGCCCGGTGCCTGCACAACGAGCTGTACTGGCGGGGCGCGGACTGGTGGGGGGCGGGTCCGGGGGCGCACTCGCACGTGGGCGGGGTGCGCTGGTGGAACGTGAAGCATCCGGGCGCGTATGCGGCGGCGCTGGCTGGGGGGCGGTCGCCGGGGGCGGGGCGGGAGCTGCTGTCTGAGGAGGACCGCAGGGTCGAGCGGATCCTGCTGGAGCTGCGGCTTCGGGAGGGGGTGCCGCTGGAGCTGCTGCGGGAGGAAGGGCTTGCGGCTTCCCAGCGGGCGCTGGGGGAGGGCCTGCTGCAGGCGGGGCCGTACGCGCACGGGCGTGCGGTGCTGACGTTGCGGGGGCGGTTGCTGGCGGATGCGGTGGTCAGGGATTTGGTGGACTGATCACTCGGGCGGGTGAATCGGTGCGGAACGCCGGTTCGATCCCTAACCTGGTTCGTAGTCTGCCGCTGTAATTGACGGTGGCGGAAACCGGAGGGCTGCGGAGATGACCGCTGTGGACGACCGACCGATGACCACCGATGTCGTGGAGTTCTTCGAGAACCTCGAGGTTCCCGAGGGATACAAGGCGGAGCTCCTCCGGGGGGAAATCGTGATGATGGCGGCGCCGGATGTGGTGCACAACGACATCGTCGAAGCGGTTCTCGACCAGTTCCCGCGCCGGGACTGGAGGAGGCTTCAGACACAGGCCGTCGCCATCCTGCAAGAGACCAGCGAGCCGTTGCCGGACCTCGTGCTGATCGAGCGCGGCGTCGGTCCGCGTGCGGGCCACCTGATGCCGTCCAAGGTCATCAGCATGCTTCTCGAGGTTGTATCCAAGACAAGTGTGGAGCGTGATTACGGGATCAAGCGTTCGATCTATGCCGCCGGCGGTGTTCCCGTCTATCTGATCATCGACCCGATCGTGGGGCATTGCGTCATGCTCACCGAGCCGACGGGCGCGGGAGAAGAAGCGGACTACGAGGTGCAGCGGGTGACGAGGTTCGGCGCGCCCGTGCCATTGAGGCCTCTGGGTATCGAACTGGACACCACCGAGTTCGACACTTACAAGGGCGTCAGGCCTCACCGCCTACCGTAACGAAATCGATCAACTCCTCCACCCGCCCCAACAACTCCGGCTCAAGGTCCCTGTAAGACCCCACCCGCTTGAGAATCGCCTGCCACACAGCCCCGGTGTTCTCCGAAGGCCACCCCAGCGCCCGGCACACCCCCGTCTTCCAGTCCTCGCCGTGCGGCACCCGCGGCCAGCCCGCGATCCCCAGCGACGACGGCTTCACCGCCTCCCAGATGTCGATGTACGGGTGGCCCACCACCAGGGCGTGCTCGCTCGTCACCGACTCGGCGATCCGCCACTCCTTCGAGCCCGGCACCAAGTGGTCCACCAGGACCCCCAGGCGTGCGTCCGGACCCGGCGCGAAGTCGGCCACGATCGACGGCAGGTCGTCGACGCCCTCCAGATACTCCACGACCACGCCCTCGATGCGCAGGTCGTCGCCCCACACCTTCTCGACCAGCTCGGCGTCGTGGCGGCCCTCCACGTAGATACGGCCGGCGCGGGCCACGCGCGCGCGGGCGCCGGGGACGGCGACCGAACCGGACGCCGTACGGGTGGGACGTACCGGAGCCGCGCCCGACGGCCGGACCAGGGTCACGACCTTGCCCTCCAGCAGGAATCCCCTCGGCTCCAGCGGGAACACCCGGTGCTTGCCGAAGCGGTCCTCCAGGGTCACCGTGCCCGCCTCGCAGCGGATCACCGCGCCGCAGAAACCCGTGCCGGGCTCCTCCACGACCAGGCCCGGTTCAGCGGGTACTTCCGGTACCTGCCGGGGCTTCTTCCAGGGCGGGGTCAGGTCCGGTGAGTACTGGCGCATTCGGATGACGATAGGAGAAGCGCGCCCCGCGCGTCCCCCGGATCACCGCGACACGCCGAATCTCGAGGCGAGCTCGTCTCGCTGGCGCCGTACGAACTCCGCGTCCACCACCGCTCCGTGACCGGGCACGTACAGCGCGTCCTCGCCGCCCAGCTCCAGGAGGCGGTCCAGGGCCGCCGGCCAGTGCGACGGTACGGCGTCCGGGCCGGCCTGCGGTTCGCCCGACTCCTCCACCAGGTCGCCGCAGAAGACCACCTCCCGGTCGCCGGGAAGCTCGCCCGGCACGAGCACCACCAGGTCGTGGGCCGTGTGGGCGGGGCCCACGTTCGCCAGCAGCACCTGGCGGCCGCCGGCCAGGTCGAGGGTCCACTCGCCGCTCACCTGGTGGTGGGGGCGGACCAGCGCGTCCACGGCCTCCTCCGCCGCGGCGGCGTCCAGGCCGCCTCGGATCGCGTCCCCGCGCAGTTCCTCGCGCGCGTGCCGGCCACCGAGGACCGTGTCCACGCCGACCGCGCCGTACACCTCCGTGCCCGCGAACGCCGCCGCCCCGAAGACATGGTCGAAATGGGGATGCGTGAGCGCGAGATGAGTCACACGATGACCCGCGAGCCACTGCGCCTGGGTGCGCAGTCGCGTGCCCTCCGCGAGGCTCGAACCGGCGTCGACGATCAGCGCCGCCCCGTCCCCGACGACCAGCCCCACCGTGCAGTCCCACACCGGAAGCCGGCACCGGCCCACCCCGGCCGCCAGCCGCTCCCACCCCAGCTCTTCCCAAGTCACCGTCATACCGCGACGCTAACCAAGACACCACCGTCGAGCACGGCGGTGCCGGACCGGCCTTGCCCGGGGCGTACCCCACGGCCGTACACTGGGCCGGGGACGGCTGGCACTCGGACGGACAGAGTGCCAGGAAAGACGCCAAGGGACACGACCTCTGGAGGTGTGCGCGAGATGCTGAGTGAACGCAGGCTCCAGGTTCTGCGCGCCATCGTCCAGGACTATGTCGGGACCGAGGAGCCGGTGGGCTCGAAGGCCCTGACCGAGCGGCACAACCTCGGTGTCTCCCCGGCGACCGTCCGCAACGACATGGCGGCCCTGGAGGACGAGGGGTACATCGCCCAGCCGCACACCAGCGCCGGGCGCATCCCCACCGACAAGGGCTACCGGCTGTTCGTCGACAAGCTCGCCGGCGTCAAGCCGATGAGCCCGCCGGAGCGGCGCGCCATCCAGAACTTCCTCGACGGCGCCGTCGATCTCGACGACGTGGTGGCGCGCACCGTGCGGCTGCTCGCGCAGCTCACGCGGCAGGTCGCCGTCGTGCAGTACCCCTCGCTGACCCGGTCCACCGTCCGGCACGTCGAGCTGCTGTCACTCGCGCCCGCGCGCGTGATGCTCGTGCTGATCACGGACACCGGGCGGGTCGAGCAGCGGATGGTCGACTGCCCGGCGCCCTTCGGCGAGGCCTCGCTCGCGGATCTGCGCGCGCGGCTGAACAGCAAGGTCGCGGGGCGGCGCTTCACCGATGTGCCGCGACTCGTCGAGGACCTCCCCGAGGCCTTCGACCTGGAGGACCGCGGCACCGTCTCGACCGTGCTCTCCACCCTCCTGGAGACGCTCGTCGAGGAGAACGAGGAGCGGCTGATGATCGGCGGCACCGCCAATCTCACCCGCTTCGGACATGACTTCCCCCTCACCATCCGGCCCGTCCTGGAGGCGCTGGAGGAGCAGGTCGTGCTCCTCAAGTTGCTTGGCGAGGCCGGGGATTCGGGCATGACCGTACGCATCGGTCACGAGAACGCCTACGAGGGACTCAACTCCACTTCGGTGGTGTCGGTCGGCTACGGTTCGGGCGGCGAGGCAGTCGCCAAGCTCGGCGTGGTCGGACCGACCCGCATGGATTACCCGGGAACGATGGGAGCGGTACGCGCAGTGGCACGTTACGTCGGACAGATCCTGGCGGAGTCGTAAGTGGCCACCGACTACTACGCCGTGCTCGGCGTGCGTCGCGACGCGTCGCAGGAAGAGATCAAGAAGGCCTTCCGGCGGCTCGCCCGCGAGCTGCACCCGGACGTCAACCCGGATCCGAAGACCCAGGAGCGGTTCAAGGAGATCAACGCCGCTTACGAGGTGCTGTCGGACCCGCAGAAGAAGCAGGTCTACGACCTCGGCGGCGACCCGCTGTCCCAGGCGGGCGGCGCGGGAGCCGGCGGCTTCGGCGCCGGTGGCTTCGGGAACTTCTCGGACATCATGGACGCGTTCTTCGGTACGGCGTCCCAGCGCGGCCCGCGCTCGCGCACCCGGCGCGGCCAGGACGCGATGATCCGGCTGGAGGTCGAGCTCGACGAGGCGGCCTTCGGCACGACGAAGGACATCCAGGTCGACACGGCCGTCGTCTGCAACACCTGCAACGGTGAGGGCGCGGCGCCGGGGACCTCCGCGCAGACGTGTGACATGTGCCGCGGGCGCGGCGAGGTGTCCCAGGTGACGCGGTCCTTCCTGGGCCAGGTCATGACGTCCCGTCCCTGCCCGCAGTGCCAGGGCTTCGGGACCGTGGTGCCGACGCCGTGTCCCGAGTGCGCGGGCGACGGCCGCGTACGGTCCCGCCGGACCCTGACGGTCAAGATCCCGGCCGGTGTCGACAACGGCACGCGGATCCAGCTCGCCGGTGAGGGCGAGGTCGGGCCCGGCGGCGGTCCCGCCGGTGACCTGTACGTCGAGATCCATGAGCTGCCGCACCCGACCTTCCAGCGGCGCGGCGACGACCTGCACTGCACCGTGACGATCCCGATGACCGCGGCGGCCCTCGGCACCAAGGTGCCGCTGGAGACGCTGGACGGGCTGGAGGAGGTCGACATCCGGCCCGGTACCCAGTCCGGGCAGTCGATTCCGCTGCACGGGCGGGGTGTGACGCATCTGCGCGGCGGCGGGCGCGGCGACCTGATCGTCCATGTCGAGGTGACGACGCCGACCAAGCTGGATCCGGAGCAGGAGCGGTTGCTGCGGGAGCTGGCCAAGCTGCGGGGTGAGGAGCGGCCGCAGGGGCAGTTCCAGCCGGGGCAGCAGGGGCTGTTCTCGCGACTGAAGGACGCCTTCAACGGGCGCTGAGCCAGCGGGGCGCCCCCGGCCTACGCCAAGGGGAAGGGCCGATTCGGACTTGTTCGGGGGACGTGACAACATGCCGTCATGTCCTCCGCACTGACCGATCTCTTCCCCCATCCGATCGTGCAGGCCCCCATGGCGGGCGGCGTCTCCGTGCCGCCGCTCGCCGCTGCCGTGGCCGAGGCCGGTGGGCTGGGGTTCCTCGCCGCCGGGTACAAGACCGCCGACGGGATGTACCAGGAGATCAAGCAGCTGCGGGGGCTGACCACGCGGCCCTTCGGGGTCAACCTGTTCATGCCGCAGCCCGACCATGCCGACGCCGCGGCCGTCGACGTCTACGCGCATCAGCTGGCCGGCGAGGCCGCCTGGTACGAGACCGAGCTCGGGGACCCGGACAGCGGGCGGGACGACGGGTACGAGGCCAAGCTGGCCGTGCTGCTCGACAATCCGGTGCCGGTCGTCTCCTTCCACTTCGGCGTGCCCAGCGGCGATGTGCTGGAGTCCCTGCGGCGTGCCGGAACCTTCACGCTGGTCACCGCCACCACACCTGACGAGGCGCTCGCCGTGGAGCGGGCCGGTGCCGACGCCGTGATCGCGCAGGGTGTCGAGGCGGGCGGCCATCAGGGCACTCACCGCGACAATCCCGAGACCGACGGCACCGGCATCGGGCTGCTCTCGCTCATCGCCCAGGTCCGCGAGACCGTGAGTCTGCCCATCGTCGCCGCCGGCGGCATCATGCGCGGCAGCCAGATCGCCGCCGCGCTCGCGGCCGGCGCCAGTGCCGCCCAGCTGGGGACCGCGTTCCTCGCCACCCCGGAGTCCGGCGCCAACACCCTGCACAAGCAGGCGCTGACCAACCCCCTGTTCGCCCGCACCGAGCTGACGCGCGCGTTCTCCGGACGGCCGGCCCGCGGCCTCGTCAACCGCTTCCTGCGCGAACACGGTCCGTACGCCCCCGCCGCCTACCCCGAGGTCCACCACCTCACCTCCCCGCTGCGCAAGAAGGCCGCCGCGTCCGGCGACCCGCAGGGCATGGCGCTGTGGGCGGGTCAGGGGCACCGGATGGCCCGTGAACTGCCCGCCGGGCAGCTGGTGGAGGTACTGGCCGCCGAACTGGACGCCGCGGCGACAGCGTTGTCGGGCATCGGGGGGCGGCGATGACGGCGCCGGTGTTCGTGGTCGAGCACTTCGACGCGGGCCGTGGAGGCCGGTATGTGCTCGACGGGCCCGAGGGCCGCCACGCCGTCTCCGTGAAGCGGCTCCAGCCCGGCGAGGAGGTCGTTCTCACCGACGGCTCCGGACGCTACGCGGTGTGCGACGTGATCGACACCGAGGGCAAGGACCGGCTGATCGTCCACATGACGTCGGTCTCCGAGGAGCCCCCGCCGCAGCCCCGCATCACCGTCGTCCAGGCCCTCCCCAAGGGCGACCGGGGCGAGTTGGCCGTGGAGACCATGACCGAGGTCGGCGTCGACGCCATCGTGCCCTGGCAGGCGGCCCGCTGCATCACCCAGTGGAAAGGCGACCGGGGCCTGAAGGCGCTCGGCAAGTGGCGGGCCACCGCCCGCGAGGCCGGCAAGCAGTCACGCCGGGTGCGCTTCCCGCAGGTCGCGGACGCGGCGACGACCAAGCAGGTTGCTGCACTTCTCGCCAATGCCGACTTCGCCGCCGTACTCCACTCCGACTTCGAGCACGACAGCGAACCGCTCGCCACCGCCGAACTTCCCTCGGAAGGCGAGATCGTGCTGGTCGTCGGCCCCGAAGGGGGCGTGTCGAAGGACGAGCTGGCGCTCTTCGAGGAGGCCGGCGCCAGGACCTGTGTGCTGGGGCCCACCGTCTTGCGTACCTCGACCGCGGGGACCGCCGCCGCGGCCCTGCTCCTCGGCCGCACCGGCCGCTGGTCCTGAACCCGACACCGGGGGGAACGTCGTGGAACTCGCCCAAGTCCGGCTCCTCGTCACCGACTTCGCCACCTGCTACCGCTTCTACGCCGACGTCCTCGGCCTCAAGCCGCAGTCCGGGGCGGTGAACGGGCCGTACGAGAAGTTCAGCCCCACCGTCGGCTCGGCCGGCATCGCGCTGCAGGACCGGGCCATGATGGCCGAGATCCTCGGCGAACTCGGCGAAGCCCCCGACGGTCACCGCTCCCTGGTGGTGCTGCGCGTGGACGACCTGGACGCCTACTGCGCCCGGATCACCTCCCACGGCGCGACCCTCCTGCACGGCCCCGCCCCGATGACCGACCGCATGCGGGTCGCCCACCTCAAGGACCCGGAGGGCAACCTGGTGGAGCTGCAGGAGTGGCTGCTGCTGCGCGCCTGAGGCCGACCGCCTCGGCGGCCGCCGGGAACAGCTCCCAGCCGTCGAGCTCCCCGCCGCCCGGCAGCAGTCCGCGTGCCTCCGCCTCGTCGACGAGGGCCCGTACGACGCCGGGCTCGCGCAGGTTGAGGGCGTTGCCGGGGCCGTCGGCGACACAGCCCGAGAAGAAGTAGCCCTCGGCGACGACGCGGCCCGAGCCCGCCCCGCCCTCCCGGAACACGATCCGGGTGCGGGTGCCGTCCCGGTAGAGGTTGAGGACCTCCCGGCAGACGTCACCGTCCCGGTGCTTGTGCCGGACACTCCAGAGGTACGTCGTCCGCTCGTCCACGACGAGCCTGCGCAGTCGGCGGTCGGATCGCATCCCGTCACGTTACGGTGCCGGGCACCGCCGGATCCCGGGGTTTTCCGTGACGTGCGCGAGCTGGGAGTGGCCGTATGCGCCCTACCGCGTCGGCCGGGACAGTGGCAGGCTGCCGTCCATGGGGGCATTCAGGAGGGTTTGGGGTCGCACAGGTCACACGGGGCGCAGCCGTGTCGCCGGTCGTCGCGCTCACGGGGTGCGGGTGGCGGGTGCGGCGGGGGTCGTCGTGGTCGTCGTCGGCGGTGTGGTGGCCTGTGATCCGGGCGGGCTGAGCAGCGCGACCGTGGCGTTCACGACCGACCAGACGGTGACCGAGGAGCTGGAGCGGCAGAAGGCCGACGTGCAGTGGCTCAACTGCACGGGATCGTACGAGGGCGGCAAGGGCGGCTCCGCCGCGCCGACCGCGACCGAGAACACCGTCGTCAAGGTCGACTGCGAGGGCGAGACCAAGGACGGCAAGGACATCACCGTCACCGGCCGGATCACCCGGGCCGTCAGCGGGTCCTGTGTCCGCGGGCACCTCGTCGCCAAGATCGACGGCAAGGAATGGTTCAACGTGAACGGGCTGGGCAACTGCGACGCCACGCCCTCGCCCGTCAATCCGGGAGGCGGACAGCAGCCCGGGCCCACCGTCACGGTGACCGTCACCAAGACCGTCTACTGCAAGCAGCACCCGAACTGCTGGCCGGAGGGCAAGTGACCGCTCTGGAGGGGGAGTTCGGACAGGCGATCCAAGTGATCCAAAGGCCTGTCCCCGGCCGCCGCCCTTGCTTAGGGTGATCGGGTGACACAGACCGCGACGTCCGTCTCGCCCTCGGCCGCACCCCCCGCGCCCGCCTACCTCCGCTATCCGCATCCGCACGGCGACCTGGTCGCCTTCACCGCGGAGGACGACGTCTGGCTCGCCCCGCTCGACGGCGGCCGGGCCTGGCGGGTCAGCGCCGACAACGTGCCGGTGAGTCTGCCGCGCATCTCGCCCGACGGCACGACCGTCGCCTGGACCTCCACCCGCGACGGCGCCCCCGAGGTACACATCGCGCCGGTCGACGGCGGCCCGTCGCGGCGGCTCACCCACTGGGGCAGCTGGCAGACCCGGGTGCGCGGCTGGACCCCCGACGGCCACGTCCTCGCGATCAGCAGCCACGGCCAGGCGGGCAGCCGCCGCACCTGGGCCCACACCGTCCCGCTCGACGGCGGACCGGCCACGCCGCTGCCTTACGGCCCCGTCGCCGACGTCGTGTACGGGCCGAAGCTGGTGCTCGCGTCCGCGCCCATGGGGCTGGAGGCGGCCCGGTGGAAGCGCTACCGGGGCGGTACGGCGGGCAAGTTGTGGATCGACCCGGAGGGCACCGGGGACTTCGTACGGCTGCACGCGGAGCTGGACGGGAACATCGAGTACCCCGTGTGGGCGGGCGAGCGCATCGCCTTCCTCTCCGACCACGAGGGCGTCGGGGCGGTGTACTCCTCCCTCGCGGACGGGTCGGACCTACGACGGCACACGCCTGGTGGGGGCACCTCCCGCTCGAGCGAATTCGAGAGTGGGGGAGGTTTCTACGCCCGGCACGCCGCGAGCGACGGCACCCGCGTCGTGTACGCCTCGGCAGGTGACCTGTGGCTGCTCGACGACCTCGACGGGGCCGAGCCGCGCAGGCTCGACATCCGGCTCGGCGGGCAGCGCACCGACCGGCAGCCGTTCCCGGTGGACGCCGCCCGCTGGTTCGGGTCGGCGGCTCCGGACCACACCGCGCGCGGCAGCGCCGTCGCCGTCCGGGGCGCCGTGCACTGGGTCACCCACCGGTCCGGTCCCGCCCGTACGCTCGCCGCCGAGCCGGGCGTACGGGCCCGGCGGCCCCGCACCTTCCGGGCGGAGGGCGAGGAGTGGGTCGTCTGGGTGACGGACGCCGAGGGCGACGACGCGCTGGAGTTCGCGCCGGCGACCGGACTGGCGCCCGGGGCCACGCCGCGCAGGCTCGCCGCCGGGCAGCTCGGGCGGGTGCTGGGGCTCGCGATGGCGCCCGACGGCAGCCGGGCCGCGGTCGCCGCGCACGACGGTCGGGTACTGCTCGTCGAGCGGGAGACCGGCGAGGTCCGCGAGGTCGACCGCAGCGCGGACGGCGACGTGTCCGGCCTTGTCTTCTCGCCCGACTCGGCCTGGCTCGCCTGGTCGCACCCCGGCCCGCGCCCGCTGTGCCAGCTGAAGCTCGCCAACACCACCGACCTGTCGGTCTCCGAGGCGACCCCGCTCCGCTTCCAGGACTACGCGCCCGCGTTCACCCAGGACGGCAAGCACCTGGTGTTCCTGTCGACGCGGGCCTTCGACCCGGTCTACGACGAGCACGTCTTCGACCTCGCCTTCGTGGTCGGCTCCCGCCCCCACCTGATCACCCTGGCGGCGACCACGCCGTCCCCCTTCGGCCCGCAGCGGCACGGCCGCCCCTTCGACGCGCCCGACAAGGACGAGACGCCCGACAGCGAGGGCGCCCCCACCACCCGTATCGACCTCGAAGGGCTCGCCGACCGGATCGTGCCGTTCCCGGTCGAGGCCGCCCGCTACACCAATCTGCGGGCCGCGAAGGACGGCGTGCTGTGGCTGCGCCACCCCGTGCGCGGTGCCCTCGGCGCCTCCCGGGCCACGCCCGACGACCCCGAGCCCAAGACCGAGCTGGAGCGCTACGACCTCGTCCAGCGGCGCGTGGAGCATCTCGCCGACGACGCCGACCACTTCGAGGTCAGCGGCGACGGCAAGCGGGTGCTGCTGTGGACCGACGGCAGGCTCAAGGTCGTGCCCAGCGACCGGCGGGCCTCCGGCGACGAGGACAGCGACACGAACATCACCGTGGACCTCTCCCGCGTACGCCAGACGGTCGACCCGTCGGCCGAGTGGCGGCAGATGTTCGAGGAGACCGGCCGCATCATGCGCGACCACTTCTGGCGGCCGGACATGAGCGGCGTGGACTGGACGGGCGTCCTGGACCGCTACCGCCCGCTGGTGGACCGGGTGGCCACCCATGACGACCTGATGGACCTGCTGTGGGAGGTCCAGGGCGAGCTGGGCACCTCGCACGCCTACGTCTCGCCGCGCGGCGGCTACGGCGGCGGAGCCCGGCAGGGCCTCCTCGGCGCCGACATCTCCCGCCACCCCGACGGGAGTTGGCGCATCGACCGGATCCTGCCCTCGGAGACCTCCGACCCCGAGGCCCGGGCGCCGCTGGCCGCGCCGGGCGTCGCGGTGCGGGCCGGCGACGCGATCGTGGCCGTCGCCGGTGTCCCGGTGGACCCGGTGACCGGGCCCGGGCCGCTGCTCGTCGGCACGGCCGGCAAGGCGGTGGAGCTGACGATCTCGCCGGCGGGCGGCGGAGACGTACGGCATGCGGTCGTGATCCCGATCGCCGACGAGCAGCCGCTCAGGTACCACGCGTGGGTCGCCGACCGCCGCGCCTACGTCCACGAGAAGTCCGGCGGACGGCTCGGCTACCTCCACGTACCCGACATGCAGGCACCCGGCTGGGCCCAGATCCACCGCGACCTGCGCGTCGAGGTGGCCCGGGAAGGCCTCGTCGTGGACGTGCGCGAAAACGGCGGCGGCCACACCTCGCAGCTGGTCGTGGAGAAGCTGGCCCGCCGGATCGTCGGCTGGGGACTGCCCCGCGGAATGCGCCCGTACAGCTACCCGGAGGACGCTCCCCGGGGACCCGTGGTGGCGGTGGCGAACGAGTTCTCCGGCTCCGACGGCGACATCGTCAACGCGGCGATCAAGGCACTGGGGCTCGGCCCGGTGGTCGGCACGCGCACATGGGGCGGCGTGATCGGCATCGACAGCCGCTACCGCCTGGTCGACGGCACGCTGATCACCCAGCCGAAGTACGCCATCTGGCTGGAGGGCTACGGCTGGGACGTGGAGAACCACGGGGTGGACCCGGACGTGGAGGTGGTACAGCGCCCGCAGGACTATGTGGCGGGGAGAGACACACAACTGGACGAGGCGATCCGCATCGCTCTGGAGAGGCTGGAGGAGCGGCCGGCCAAAACGCCGCCCAGTTTGCCGACGTAAGGGGCGCGGGGCTGTATCGATATGCGGCTCCGCCGCGGGGCGCGATCAACCCCAACGCAGCCGCAGCCGACGACGATACGATGCCCCCCGTAAACCAAACCGGCCCAACCCCCGGAGGGACCATGGCAGGGGAGCCGCAGGACGACTGCCTGTTCTGCAAGATCGTCGAAGGGCACGTCCCGGCGACGATCGTGCGGGAGACGGACACGACCGTCGCGTTCCGGGACATCAACCCCCAGGCGCCCACCCACGTCCTGGTCATCCCCAAGGCGCACTACCCGGACGCCGCCTCCCTCGCCACCGGCGCCCCGACGCTCGCCGCGGACGTCCTGCGGGAGGCCCAGGCCGTCGCCGACGAGGACAAGCTGGAGAGCTACCGCATCGTCTTCAACACCGGCGCCGGAGCCGGGCAGACCGTCTGGCACGCCCACGCGCACGTCCTCGGCGGCCGTGGCATGCAGTGGCCCCCCGGATAACCCGCGCAACCGGAAGTAAGCCGAAGTCACCGTGTCCGTACGTGAATTGGTCGTCCTCGGGACCGCGAGCCAGGTCCCGACCCGGCACCGGAACCACAACGGATATCTCCTGCGCTGGGACGGCGAGGGCATCCTCTTCGACCCCGGCGAGGGCACCCAGCGGCAGATGCTGCGCGCCGGTGTCGCCGCCCACGACCTGAACCGGATCTGCATCACCCACTTCCACGGGGACCACTCCCTAGGACTCGCCGGGGTCATCCAGCGGATCAACCTCGACAAGGTCCCGCACCCGGTCACCGCCCACTACCCGCGCTCCGGGAAGCGCTTCTTCGACCGGCTGCGGTACGCCACCGCCTACCGCGAGACCGTCGACATCACGCAGGTCCCGGTCAGCGCCGACGGCGTCATCGCCGACACCGGCGGTTACACGCTGCACACCGCCCGCCTCTCGCACCCCGTCGAGTCGTACGGCTATCGCCTCGTCGAACCCGACGGCCGCCGCATGCTGCCCGAGCGCCTCGCCGCGCACGGCATCAAGGGGCCGGACGTGGGGCGGCTCCAGCGGGAAGGGGTGCTCGGCGGAGTCTCGCTCCAGGACGTCAGCGAGGTCCGGCGCGGGCAGCGGTTCGCGTTCGTCATGGACACCCGGCTGTGCGACGGCGTGTACGCCCTCGCCGAGGGCTGCGACATGCTCGTCATCGAGTCCACCTTCCTCGACGAGGACATCGAACTCGCCGCCGAGCACGGCCATCTGACCGCCGGTCAGGCCGCTCGCGTCGCGCTCGAGTGCGGCGTACGGCATCTCGTGCTCACCCACTTCAGCCAGCGCTACACCGAGCCCGACGAGTTCGAGCGGCAGGCGCGGGACGCCGGGTTCGACGGGGAGCTGACGGTCGCGCACGACCTGCTGCGGGTGCCGTTGCCGAAGCGGCGCTGACCTCGCCGTACGATGCTTCGATGCCCCTCCCCAAAGCAGAACTGCACCTCCACGTCGAAGGCACCCTGGAACCCGAGCTCGCCTTCGAACTGGCCGCCCGCAACGGCGTCGAGCTGCCGTACGGCGACACCGAAGAGCTCCGCAAGGCCTACCAGTTCGAGGACCTCCAGTCCTTTCTGAACCTGTACTACGAGCTCATGGCCGTCCTGCGCACCGAGCAGGACTTCGCGGACCTCGCGAACGCCTACCTCGCCCGCGCCGCCGCCCAGGGTGTGCGGCACGCGGAGATCTTCTTCGACCCGCAGGCGCACACCAAGCGGGGCGTCGAGCTGGGCACGGTCGTGGACGGGCTGTGGCGGGCGCTGGAGCGGAGCGAGGCCGACCACGGTGTCTCCACCCGGCTCATCATGTGCTTCCTGCGCGACGACTCCGCCGAGTCGGCCATGGAGACGCTGCGGGCCGCCGAGCCGTATCTCGACCGGATCACCGGCGTCGGACTGGACTCGGCCGAGGTCGGGCATCCGCCGGTGAAGTTCCGCGAGGTGTACGAGGCCGCCGCCGCGCTCGGGCTGCGGCGCGTCGCGCACGCGGGCGAGGAGGGGCCGCCCGCCTACATCACCGAGGCCCTCGACGTCCTCGGCGTCGAGCGCGTCGACCACGGGCTGCGGTGCGTGGAGGACCCGGCGCTGGTCGAGCGGCTGGTGCGGGAGCGGGTGCCGTTGACGCTGTGTCCGCTGTCGAACGTACGGCTGCGCACCGTCGACACCCTCGCCGAGCACCCGCTGCCCGCCATGCTCGACGCCGGGCTGATGTGCACGGTCAACTCCGACGACCCGGCCTACTTCGGCGGGTACGCGGGCGACAACTTCGACGCCGTACGCCGGACCCTCGGCCTCACCGAGGAGCGGCTCCGCGAGCTCGCCCGCAACTCGTTCCTCGCCTCCTTCCTGGAGGACGACGAGGAGCTGCGGGCGCGGTACCTGGCCGAGGTGGAGGCCTACGAGTTCAGGTAGCCGGGGTGAGGCGCTCGGGAGCGGCCGGGGTGGCCTCGACGGTGTCCAGGGGGATCTCGACGACCTCCACGGGTTCGAAGACCTCGGCGGCCCCGACGGTCTTCCGCGGCCGGCTGCCCAGCGCCACCGCCGTCATCGGTACGGCGATCACCAGCAGCCCGGCCGCCAGCACCGCCCCCATGACGGGGAACCCGGCCTGCGCCGACAGCACGCTCCCGGTCAGCGGGCCCGCCGCCGTGCCCAGCGACGACGCCGAGCCGACGAGCACCGCCCAGCGGCCGCGTCCGTCGAGGGAGGCGGCGAGGCCGATGACGTACGACAGGACGATCGGGTAGAGCGTGTTCCAGGCGATCTCGCCGGTCGCGAAAGTCGCCAGGTCGGTGGCGGACGCGCTGAGCGCGATGCAGGCCGCTATGAGGACCGTACCCGCGCCGATGGGCAGTGCGCGGCCGAGGCGCGGGCCGAGCGCGCCCGCCCCGGTGACGCCGAGCAGCCCGGCGCCGAGCGCCACGGCGAACACCACGCCGACCGTGGCCTCCGTCAGGTGCGCCTGGGTCAGTCCGATCCGGCCGCTCACGCCCCAGAGGGAGTTCTGGGCGAGGGACCAGCACAGCATGCAGGCGGCGAGGGTCAGGCCCTGGCGGCGGTGGGGGAGGCGGGATGCGTCCCAACCGCCTTGCCGCGAGCCGGCCGTGGCGGCCGGGAGGCGGCCCGTCAGCGGCCATACGGCCAGCGCGGTGAGGGCGATCGCGGCGAGCGGGAGACCGTGGCCCGGCCCGAGGTGGGGAACCGTCAGATAGACGGCGCCCGCGAGGGCGGAGACGCCGAGGAGGCCGAGCGTGGTGGCCCGGTGCGGGTCGGGCTGGGCGGCGATGCGGGTGGCGGCGACCGCGGTGGCCGTACCGGATCCGAAGCCGCCGACGAGCATGCCGAGGACGACGGCCGGTACCGGGTGCGCGAGGGCCGCCCCGCCGTAGCCGAGGAGGGCGAGGGTGAGGCCGGCGCGGGCCAGCCGCCGTGCCCCGATCCGGTCCACGCGGGACGCCAGGAGGAAGCCCGCCGACGCCGAGCTCAGCAGCAGCGCGCTGCCGACGGCGCCCGCCTGGGTCGGGGAGAGCGGAAGCCCGGAGTCGATCCTGCCGACGACCGTCGGCAGCAGATACGGGGCGAGGTACCCGGCCGTGAAAAGGGCGACGAGGGGCCAGGGGGTGGTGCGGGGGGCGAACACGGGCGTTCCCAGGGCATGCGAAAGGAGCGGCTCAAGAGGGGGAGGGGCGCAGGCCGTCGACGGACAGGAACGCGCGCAGAATTTGTATCAAGGAGGGGGAGGGGTGAAGAAGCGCGGGGGGTGTGATGTGGGGCACGTTCTGTTTGGGATGGGGAACGAGGGGTAGACGAGGGCCTTCCAGCAGCCTTCATCCCGTCCCGTCAGGCTCGTTGCCCGGCCCTCACCTGCGCCAGTGCACCGACCCGCCCGCACCGGGAACCGTCGCCTCGATCTTCGCCCTGATGCCCCGCATCACCGCGACGATCCGCTCCTCGTGCCCGGCCGACAGCCGCGCCACCGGCACCGAGCAGCTGATCGCGTCCTGGGCCGGGGTGTCGTAGCGCAGGGCGAAGCCGAAGCCGACGATGCCGAGGACGCCCTCCTCGCGGTCGACGGAGTAGCCGCGCGCCCGCACCTCGGCGAGGTCGGCGGCGAGGGAGTCGCGGGTGGTGTGCGTGTTGGCGGTGAGCGCCTCGTACGGGCCGTCGGCGAGTTCCGCTGCCGGGCGTTCCGCCAGCAGCGCCTTCCCCAGGGCTCCCGCGTGCGCCGGCAGCCGTCGCCCGACCCGGCTGATGGTCCGCAGGTATTCGTGCGACTCGCGCGTCGCCAGGTACGCCACGTGGGGGCCGTCCAGCCGCCCCATGTGGATCGTCTCGCCCAGCGCGTCGGAGGCCTCGTCGAGATACGGGCGTACGACGCGGACGCGCGGGTCGGAGTCCAGATAGGTCGTGCCGGTGAGCAGGGCGTGGATGCCGATGCCGTAGAGCGAGCCGGTGACGTCGGTGCGGACCCAGCCCCGGGAGATCAGGGTCTGCAGCAGCGCGTACATGGAGCTGCGCGGCACGTCCAGCTCGTCCGCCAGCTCCTGCAGGCGTGCCGGACGGTCGCCGCGCGCGGCGAGGAGTTCCAGCAACTCGACCGTCCGCGCCGCGGACTTCACCTCGCGGACGCCGCCTGTCTCCGACATGGGCCGATCGTAATCGGACCAATCGTGGAGAGATGGGCGTCCGGCTGCGCCATTGACGGGCCTGTTTCGCCTGCCTAATCTCTATTCTCATACGTGGATGACATCTACGTAGGGAGATGATCGCGTGAGTCGCACGGTGTCCCGGGACCTCACCATCACGGACATACGCCTGACGCCGATCCTGGTCGCCGACCCGCCGCTGCTGAACACCCAGGGCGTGCACCAGCCGTACACGCCCCGCCTGATCGTGGAGCTCGAGACGGCCGGCGGGGTCGTCGGGGTCGGTGAGACGTACGGCGACACCAAGTACCTGGAGCTCGCCCGGCCGTTCGCGGAGAAGCTGGTCGGCCGTCAAGTCGGTGATCTCAACGGGCTGTTCGTCATCGCGGACGAGGTGGCCGTCGACCGGTCCCGGGTCTCCGGCCAGGTCGACGTCGGCGGGCTGCGCGGTGTCCAGACCGCCGACAAGCTGCGGCTGTCCGTCGTCTCCGGCTTCGAGGTCGCCTGCCTCGACGCCCTCGGCAAGACGCTCGGGCTGCCCGTGCACGCGCTGCTCGGCGGCAAGGTGCGGGACGCGGTCGAGTACAGCGCCTACCTGTTCTACAAGTGGGCCGACCATCCGGAGGGCGTGCGCGCGGAGAAGGACGACTGGGGTGCCGCCGTCGATCCGGCCGGAGTCGTCGAGCAGGCGCGGCGGTTCACGGAGCGGTACGGGTTCACCTCCTTCAAGCTCAAGGGCGGGGTCTTCGCGCCGGAGGAGGAGATCGCCGCCGTACGGGCGCTCGCGGAGGCCTTTCCCGGGCACCCTCTGCGTCTCGACCCCAACGGTGCCTGGTCCGTGGAGACCTCGCTGAAGGTGGCGCGGGAACTGGGGGACGTCCTGGAGTACCTGGAGGACCCGACCCTCGGTACGGCCGCGATGGCCGAGGTCGCCGCGCGGGCCGGGGTGCCGCTGGCGACCAACATGTGCGTGACGACGTTCGCCGAGATCAAGGAGGCGTTCACCAAGGACGCCGTGCAGGTCGTCCTCTCCGACCACCACTACTGGGGCGGGCTGCGCAACACCCAGCAGCTGGCCGCGATCTGCCGCACCTTCGGCGTCGGCGTGTCCATGCACTCCAACACACACCTCGGCATCTCCCTGGCCGCGATGACCCACGTGGCGTCGACCGTGCCGGACCTCCACCACGCCTGCGACTCCCACTACCCCTGGCAGTCGGAGGACGTCCTCACCGAGCGGCTCCGCTTCGCGGACGGCAAGGTCGCCGTACCCGACGCGCCCGGTCTCGGTGTCGAGCTGGACCGCGAGCGGCTGGCGGAGCTGCACCGGCGGTGGCTGGATGACGACGGCTCGCTGCGGGACCGCGACGACGCGGCCGCGATGCGGGTCGCCGACCCCGGGTGGGTCACACCGTCGGTGCCTCGCTGGTAGGAGCTCCCTGGCCTGCCCGTAAGGGGGGCCGGGCGAGATCCCTGTGGCGTTGTCAGTGGCGTGGTGCACACTGGCCAGATCAGCACCACGTCAGGGAGCGCACCGTGACCACGCCCACCGCGCCCAACGGAAAGGGACCCTCGCCGCAGGGGAAGGCGGCCATGGGGAAGACACCCATGAGCAGGACGGCCACGGCCGGGGGCCAGTACCGCCGTGCCCAGGGGACCCATGTCGACCCCCTCACCGGTCTGCGCACGCCCGCCGACCCGCCCTGGGACGTGTATCTCACGGGCACGGTCTTCCTCGACATCATCTTCACCGGCCTGGACTCGGCCCCCGTGCGCGGGACCGAGTCCTGGGCGCGCGGGATGGGCTCGAGCCCCGGCGGGGTGGCGAACATGGCGACGGCCCTGGCCCGCCTCGGCCTGCGGACGTCGCTCGCGGCGGCCTTCGGCGACGACCACTACGGCGAGTACTGCTGGGACGCGCTGGAGCACGGCGAGGGCATCGACCTCTCGCCGTCGCGCACGGTGCCGGGCTGGCACTCGCCGGTCACGGTCTCGATGGCGTACGAGGGGGAGCGCACGATGGTCTCCCACGGCCACGAGCCGCCCCCCGAGGAGCCGGCACCGGACTGCCCGCCCCGCGCGCGTGCCGCCGTGGCCTCCCTGGTGCCGGGACAGCGGGCCCCGTGGATCGCGCAGGCCGCGAGCAAGGGCGCCCGCATCTTCGCCGACGTCGGCTGGGACGACACGGGGGCGTGGGACCTGGCGGGGCTCGCCGACCTGGAGCACTGCGAGGCGTTCCTGCCGAACGCGGCGGAGGCCATGCGCTACACGGGCGCCGAGTGCCCCCGCGAGGCGGCCCATGCCCTCACGGCGTACGTGCCGGTGGCCGTGGTCACCCTCGGCGCGGAGGGTGCGTACGCGGTGGACGGCCGGACCGGCGAGACCGCCGTGGTCCCGGCCATCGCGGTCGAGGCCCTCGATCCGACCGGCGCCGGCGACGTCTTCGTCGCCGGCTTCGTCACCGGCACCCTGGCCGACTGGCCGCTCGCCGACCGGCTCGCCTTCGCGGGGCTGACCGCGGCCCTCTCGGTGCAGGAGTTCGGCGGCTCCCTCTCGGCCCCCGGCTGGGCGGAGATCGGCGCCTGGTGGCGCCAGGTGCAGTCCCTCGACCGGCAGGACCCCGAGGCCCTGCGCCGGTACGCGTTCCTGGCGGACCTGGTGCCGGAGGAGGCCGCGAGACCCTGGCCGTTGCGGCGGGCGGTGCCGACGATCGGGTTCAGACGGTCCATGTGACAGCGCCCGTCCATGTGACAGCGCCCGGCCCATGTGACAGCGCCCGGCCCATGTGACAGCGCCCGGCCCATGTGACGCGCCCGGCCGAGACCCGGCGGCGATGCCCCGCAGGGCTCAGCTCGCCGGCGCCGGCTTCAGCACCACGAAGTCCGCGTCGGCCGGGTCCAGGCACACCGCCAGCCGGCCCACGCCTTCCGCGTCCTCCGGCCCCATCTGCACGCTGCCGCCGTTCTCGGTGACCTTGGCGACCGCGGCGTCGCAGTCGTCGACATTGAAGACCGGATGCCAGTAAGGCTGCCCGCCCGCCAGCGCGAGGTTCTCCTTGGGCAGCTCCATGAGCCCGCCCTGCATACGCTCCTCGGGCAGATCGGCAGGGGTGATGAGGGTGTACGTGCCCCCGCCGCCCGGCAGCTCCATGTCGCTGTACTGCCAGCCGAAGACGGTGCCGTAGAACTCCCGCGCCGCCCCCGCGTCGCTCGTGTACAGCTCGGTCCACGACAGCGACCCCGTCTCGTCCGCCAGCTCGAAGCCCGCGTTCTTCCCCGGCTGCCAGACGGCGAACTGCCCGCCCAGCGGGTCGCTGTACTGCGCCATCCGACCCCAGTCGCCGAGGTCCCGCGGCTCCACCCGCACGGTGCCGCCCGCACCGCGAACCGCCTCCGTCGTGGCGTCCGCGTCGGTGACGGTGAAGTAGATCATCCAGGCCGAGCGCGCCCCCTCCTCGGTGAGCCTGCCGAGCCCGGCGACGGTTTTGCCGTCCTTCTTGAACATCCCGCCTTCGAAGTCCTCCGCCTCACCCCCCATGGACTCGAACTCCCAGCCGAGCACCGAGCCGTAGAAGGCCGCGGCGGCCCGGACGTCGGGGGAGCCGAGGTCGAGCCAACAGGGGGAGCCGGGGGAGAGGTCAGTGGTGATCATGACGATGCCCTTCCGCAGTCCGCTATGACTTCAGCGTGGCACCCGGCACTGACACTCGCCCGTCGGCTCCGCTGCGGACGCCCCGCCGGGCGGCTCCGGTTACCATCCGGCCATGAGCGACGACGCGAGTGCGGCCCCGCGGGGACCGGACGGTGCGCCGCACGACCGGCTCGCCGCCCTCGCACACGACTGGGCGGCGGCGATGGTCTCCAACGACCCCGCGCGGATCGCCGGCTTCATGGCCGAGGACTGGGTCATCGTCTCCGAGTCGGGCATCTCCACCAGAGAGCAGTTCCTGGCGTACGTCGAGTCCGGGGAGCTGACCCACTCGGCGTTCCGGCTCGTCGGGGAGCCCAGGATCCGGGTGTACGGCGACTCGGCGGTCCTGACGGCCCGGGTCACGAACACCGCTCACTACCGGGGCGAACGCTTCGACGCCGACGAATGGACGACCGACGTGTTCGTACGGCGCGACGACCGCTGGCTCTGCGTGCTCAGCCACATCACGGGGGCGGCCCGGACCTGAACTCAGGCCGGAACGCGGGCCTCAGCCGGCCGTCACCGTCGTACGGACCACTCCGTCAGGCCCGGCCACCAGCACCGGCGTCCCCGGCCCGCCAAGGTCCCGTACCGCCGCCCGGTCCTCGTCCGAGGGCGACTCCGCCTCCGTCACGACCGCCGCCGCCTCCAGCGACTTCGCCCCCGACGCCACCGCCATCGCCACCGCGGTCCGCAGCGCGCTCAGCTTCAGCGAGTCCAGGGCGACGGTCCCGGCGACATAGGTACGGCCGGTCTCGTCCCGTACGGCCGCCCCCTCGGGCACACCGGTGCGGGCCCGCGCGGAACGGGCCAGGGTGACGATCTTGCGGTCCTCGGGGTCAAGCGCGCTGTTGTCGGTCATGACCTGAGCATACGGAGCGGCAGCCGCCCTACCCGGCCACGGGGTACATCGCCCCGCGCCGCCCCTCCGGCGACGCCAGCCACTGAAGCTTCGCCGCCGTGTTCGCCTCGTCCAGCGGCGCGTGCAGCACGATCGACAGATCGGGCCGTACCGGCATCTGCATCACGCTCGACTCCAGGCACAGCACCCCGACCAGCGGATGGTCCAGCTCTTTGCGGATCTGCCCGGCGTCCTCGATGTCCCGCCGTTCCCACAGCTCGCAGAACTCCGGGCTGGACGCCTTCGCCTCGGCGAGCACATCCTGGAACCCCTCGTCGTCGGGGGAGGCCGAGCACACCGCACGGAACTGCGCCACGACCGTCCGGGCGTTCTCCTCCCAGTTCTTCGCCCGGGCCCGGTACATGGGATCGGTGAAGAAGTCGATCAGGCAGTTCCACCGCTTGCCGGGACGCATGCCGAGCACCGTCGCCGCCGCGTCGTTGTACAGGACGCCGTTGTAGTACCGGTCCATGATGTGCGCCGGATACGGCATCCACGCGTCGATCAGCCGCCGTAGCCCGTCGCACATGTCCCGCTTCTCGGGCGCCACTTCACGCTCGGGCGGATTCAGCCCGGCCAGCAGATACAGATGCCGCCGCTCGGCGTTGCTCAGCCGCAGCACCCGCGCCACCGAGTCCAGGACCTGCGGCGACACGGAGATCTCTCGCCCCTGCTCCAGCCACTGGTACCAGGAGGCACCCACCCCGGCGAGCACGGCGACCTCCTCGCGCCGCAGCCCCGGCGTACGGCGCCGAGCCCCGCCGTCCGGCAGGCCCGCCTCGGCCGGGGTCACCCTGGCCCGCCTTGTCATCAGGAACTCGCGCAGTTCCTGCCGCCGTTGGCTCTTCAGCGTGCCCTGAGACACGTACGGATCCCCCTCATCCCGTTGCCTGGTGGTGCCACCACCAGCACAACTCCCCGCTCCCCACGGCTATTCCGACGCCAGCAGTCTCTTGTCCATGGCGATCGACACCGACCTCACCCACCCTTCGTCCCCACCGCTCGACACCCCCCGGATGTCGACGCGCGACAAACTCGTCCTGTTCGTCCTGTGCGCGGCCCAGTTCATGGTCGCGCTCGACTTCTCCGTCCTGAACGTCGCCCTGCCCGTCCTCGGCGCCGACCTCGGCATGAGCCAGTCGGCGCTGCAGTGGGCGGTCACGGCGTTCGCGCTGCCGTCCGGCGGGTTCCTGCTCCTGTTCGGCCGCATCGGCGACCTCTACGGCCGCCGCAAGCTGTTCCTCACCGGCCTCGCCCTGTTCGCCGCGGCCTCGGTGCTCGCGACGTTCGCCTGGGACCCGGCGTCGTTCCTCGCCGGACGCGCACTGCAGGGGCTGGGCGCGGCGGTGATCGTCCCGACCGGGATGTCCCTGCTCACGACGACCTTCGCCGAGGGCCCCGCCCGGGACCGCGCCCTCGGGATCTCGGGGACGCTGATGTCCCTCGGCTTCACCATCGGCATGGTCGCGGGCGGCGTCCTGACCGACGCGCTCGGCTGGCGCTCCACGATGGGCCTGCTCGCGATCTTCGCGCTGGTCGTGCTGCCGCTCGCGCCCGGCCTGCTGCCCGAGTCCCGCACCCCCGAGCGCCCGCACCTCGACGTCCCCGGCGCGATCACCGTCACCGCCGGTCTGCTGTCCCTGATCTACGCCCTCACGACCGCCGCCGACCACGGCTTCGCCCACGCCGACGTCGTCACGACCCTGGTCGCGGGCATCGCCCTCCTCACCGCCTTCGCGGTCGTCGAGTCCCGCACCCGGCAGCCGCTGGTCTCCCTGCCCATGCTGCGCCGCCGCACGGTGGCGTGGGGCAACCTGGGCGGTCTGGTCACCTTCTCGATGATGTCGACGGTGATCTTCGTGCTCACCCTGTATCTGCAGGAGATCCTGGACCTGTCGGCGTGGGAGACCGGCCTGGTCTTCGGTGTCCAGGGTGTCGTGTCGGTGATCGCGGGCTCGCTCACCCCGAGGGTCGTCAGCCGTCTCGGCGCGCGCCGCACCCTGGTCGTCTCGCTGGCCGGCCAGGGCGCCTTCACCGCGGGCCTGCTGTTCCTGAACGCCCACACCTGGTCCGTCTGGCTCGCCACGGCCGCCGTCTCGGTGGCGAGCATGTTCCATCTGGGCGCGATCATCTCCTACGGTCTGACGGTCACCTCCGGCGTCCCCGACGAGGAGCAGGGCCTGGCCACCGGTCTGGTCACCTCGACCCAGCAGGTCGGCCTCACGGTCGGCATCCCGCTGCTGGGCGTGCTCGCGACGACCGCCGGCGATCTGCTGTCCGGTACCCGCACGGTCATCGCGCTGAACGCGGCGATCGTCCTGGCCGCCGCGGCCCTGATCGCACTCGGCCTGCGGCCCCTGCGGGCGACGGCCGGCTCAGGGGCGGTCGAGGCGGAGCCGGTCGGCTCGCGGTAGACCCGCCACGACGAGGTCGTACGAGTCCTCGATGAGCTCCCGGACCAGACGGTCCGGGAGTTCGCCGTCCACCGTGACGGTGTTCCAGTGCCGCTTGTTCATGTGATAGCCGGGGGTGATCAGGCCCTCGTGCTCACCGCGGAGCCGCGCCGCGTCCTCCGGGTCGCACTTGAGGTTGACCTTGAGGGGGCGGGCGTCCATCCAGCTCAGGGCGAACATCTTGCCCAGCACCTTGAAGACCGAGATCTCCGGAGCGAACGGGAAGTCCTCCACCGCCGCGTTGAAGGACAGGCAGAAGGCGCGCAGCTCCTGAGGCGTCACTCGGACTCCTTCTCCTCCGGGGACTCCACGGGATCCACCGGCTCCACGAGCACCGTCACGATCTTGTTCCGGCGGCCCGCCGCCGCCTCCGCCGTCAGCCGCAGCGCACGGCCGTCGGGCAGATCCACCACGGACGACGCCCCGGCGATCGGCACCCGGCCGAGCGCCTTCGCGAGCAGCCCGCCGACGGTCTCCACGTCCTCGTCGTCGTACTCGTCGAGGCCGTACAGCTCGCCCAGGTCCGTGATGTCCAGCCGGGCGGTCACCCGGTGGCGGTCCTCGCCGAGCTCCTCCACCGGCGGCAGCTCACGGTCGTACTCGTCGGTGATCTCGCCGACGATCTCCTCGAGGATGTCCTCGATGGTGACGATGCCCGCGGTGCCGCCGTACTCGTCGATCACGACGGCCACGTGATTGCGTTCCTTCTGCATCTCGCGCAGCAGGTCACCGGCGTTCTTGGTGTCGGGCACGAAGAACGCGGGCCGCATCGCCGTCGACACCAGCTCGCTCTCCGCGTCCCGGGAGATGTGCGTCTTGCGGACCAGGTCCTTCAGATACACGATCCCGACCACGTCGTCCTCGCTCTCCCCGACGACCGGGATGCGCGAGAAACCGGAGCGCAGGGCGAGGGTGAGGGCCTGGCGGATCGTCTTGTAGCGCTCGATGACGATCAGGTCGGTGCGCGGCACCATCACCTCGCGCACCAGCGTGTCGCCCAGCTCGAAGATCGAGTGCACCATCCGGCGCTCCTCGTCCTCGATCAGCTGCTCCTTCTCGGCGAGGTCGACCAGCGCGCGCAGCTCCGCCTCGGAGGCGAACGGGCCGCGGCGGAAGCCCTTGCCCGGGGTGAGCGCGTTGCCGATGAGGATCAGCAGATAGGGGATCGGCCCCATGACCCGCGCGAGCGGCAGCAGGATGTACGCCGCCGCCGTCGCCGTGTTCAGCGGGTGCTGGCGGCCGATGGTGCGCGGGGAGACCCCGACGGCGACGTACGACACCAGGACCATGACCGCTATCGCGACCAGCAGCGCCTCGGTGGTGCTGTCGAACTCCTGGAGGCAGGCGTAGGTGACGAGCGCGGCGGCGGCCATCTCGCAGGCCACGCGGACCAGCAGCGCGACGTTCAGATAGCGCGTCGGATCGGCGGCGACCAGCGCGAGCTTCTCGCTGCCGCGCCGGCCGACGCGTACGGCCTCCTCGGCGCGGAAGCTGGAGACGCGGGCCAGGCCCGCCTCCGCGCAGGCGGCGAGCCAGGCCACGACCACCAGGGCGATCGCACCGGAGATGAGGGCGATGCTCATGACACGGTCGGGGCCGGGGAGGGCCCGGTCAGGCCCTTCTCCGAACGCCAGCCGTCCACGATGGCGGCCTGCAGACCGAACATCTCGGCCTTCTCGTCGGGCTCCTCGTGGTCGTACCCGAGCAGGTGCAGCACACCATGGACGGTGAGCAGTTGGAGCTCCTCGTCCATGGAGTGCTGCGTGGGCGCCTCCGCCCCCTGCTTGGCGGCCACTTCGGGGCACAGCACGATGTCACCGAGCAGCCCCTGGGGCGGCTCCTCGTCGTCCTTGGAGGGCGGCCGCAGCTCGTCCATGGGAAAGGACATGACATCGGTGGGCCCCGGCAGGTCCATCCACTGGATGTGGAGCTGTTCCATGGCGTCGGCGTCCACGACGATCACCGAGAGCTCGGAGAGCGGGTGGATGCGCATCCGCGCGAGCGCGTAGCGGGCGATGTCGAGGATCGCCTGCTCGTCGACCTCGGTTCCGGACTCGTTGTTGACGTCGATCGACATGGTGCTGCTCGGTCTCTACTTCCCCTTGTGCCCGGACTTGCCCCGGCCCTTGTGCGTGCCGTTCTGGGTGCCGTGCTTGCTGTCGTACTTCTCGTACGCGTCGACGATACGGCCGACCAGCTTGTGCCGGACGACATCGTGGGACGAGAGCCGGGAGAAGTGGACGTCGTCCAGGCCCTCCAGGATGTCCTGCACCTGCCGCAGACCGGACTTGGTGCCGTCCGGGAGGTCGACCTGGGTGACGTCACCGGTGATGACTATCTTCGAGTCGAAGCCGAGACGGGTGAGGAACATCTTCATCTGCTCGGGGCTGGTGTTCTGGGCCTCGTCCAGGATGATGAAGGCGTCGTTGAGCGTGCGGCCACGCATGTACGCGAGCGGCGCGACCTCGATCGTCCCGGCGGCCATGAGCCTCGGGATGGAGTCGGGGTCGAGCATGTCGTGCAGCGCGTCGTACAGCGGGCGCAGGTAGGGGTCGATCTTCTCGTACAGCGTGCCCGGGAGGAACCCGAGCCGCTCGCCCGCCTCCACCGCCGGCCGGGTCAGGATGATGCGGTTGACCTGCTTGGACTGCAGGGCCTGCACCGCCTTCGCCATGGCGAGGTACGTCTTGCCGGTACCGGCGGGGCCGATGCCGAAGACGATCGTGTGCTTGTCGATCGCGTCGACGTACCGCTTCTGGTTGAGGGTCTTCGGGCGAATCGTGCGACCGCGCGAGGACAGGATGTTCTGGGTGAGGACCTCGGCGGGGGTCTCCTCTGGGCCTTCCCCGTTCTCGCTTGCCCTGAGCATGGCGATCGAGCGTTCCACCGCGTCCTCCGTCATCGGTTGTCCGGTGCGGAGCACCAGCATCATCTCGTCGAACAGACGCTGGACAAGGGCGACTTCATGGCTGTCGCCCACCGCGCTGATCTCATTGCCCCGGACATGGATGTCGGTCGCCGGGAAGGCCTTCTCGATCACGCGCAGGAGGGAGTCGCCGGACCCCAGGACGGTCACCATGGGGTGCTGGGCGGGGACGGTGAACTGCGCTCGTGCCTGCCCCTGCGCGGGGGTGTGAGCTGTGGGTGTCTGAGTCATGGGCCGGCTCTGTAGGCCTGCTCATCCTCCTCGATACGACGCGCCTGCCACATGGGCGGCCTGGCGATTTCAAGAGTACGCCGGGGGACTGACAACGCCGTAGGGCTTTTCGACGGGGAGGTGTCACGGGTGTGTGGGGATGTTCACGGTCGGTGGATCCCCCGTCACGCGGCGGCGGGGAGCGCCCTTGCGAAGCCCGGCCGCCGCAGTCGTTTCGTGCCCCTCAGAACCCCAGCTTGCGCAGCTGCCTCGGGTCGCGCTGCCAGTCCTTCGCCACCTTGACGTGCAGGTCCAGGAACACGGGCGTGCCCAGCAACGCCTCGATCTGCTTGCGGGACTTGATCCCGACCTGCTTCAGGCGCTGGCCCTTGGGCCCGATGATGATGCCCTTCTGGCTGGGCCGCTCGATGTAGACGAAGGCGTGGATGTCGAGGAGCGGCTTGTCGGCGGGGCGGTCCTCGCGGGGGAGCATCTCCTCCACCACGACGGCGATGGAGTGGGGGAGCTCGTCGCGCACGCCCTCGAGCGCGGCCTCGCGGATCAGCTCCGCGATCATGATCTGCTCGGGCTCGTCGGTGAGCTCACCGTCGGGATAGAGGGCCGGCCCCTCCGGCAGCAGCGGAACGAGCAGATCGGCCAGCAGGCCCACCTGCTTGTCGCCGACCGCCGAGACGGGCACGATCTCGGCCCACTCGAATCCGAGCTCCTTGCCCAACTGGTCGATCGCGATCAGCTGCTCGGCCAGGGTCTTGGAGTCCACCAGGTCGGTCTTCGTGACGACCGCGATCTTCGGCGTCTTCTTGATCGACGCCAGTTCCTTCGCGATGAAGCGGTCGCCGGGACCGATCTTCTCGTTGGCGGGCAGGCAGAAGCCGATCACGTCGACCTCGGCCCAGGTGGTGCGCACGACGTCGTTCAGGCGCTCGCCCAGCAGCGTGCGCGGCTTGTGCAGCCCGGGGGTGTCCACCAGGATCAGCTGCGCGTCGGGCCGGTGCACGATCCCTCGTACCGTGTGCCGCGTCGTCTGCGGCTGGTTGGCGGTGATCGCCACCTTCTGCCCGACCAGAGCGTTCGTAAGCGTGGACTTGCCCGCGTTGGGGCGGCCCACGAAGCAGGCGAAGCCGGCGCGGTGGGGTGCCTCCGACGATGCCGACGGCTCGGATGACTTGCTGCGAACGCTCATGGCGCCCATTCTCCCTGATCCACAAGCCCCCGCCGCACAAGGGAGCGAGAACCCCGGGCTCTCGGGGAGTGGCCATCTCGCGCGCGAGGGGGCGACAACCGCGGGCGCTGGGGAGTGGCCATCTCGCGCGATGGGGCGGCAACCGCGGGCTCTCGGGGAGCGGCCAGCCCGTGCACGGGGGGGGCGAGAACCCCGGGTACGGGGGAGTGGCCATCTCGCGCGAGGGGGCGGCAACCGCGGGCTCTCGGGGAGCGGCCAGCCCGTGCACGGGGGGCGAGAACCCCGAGCTCTTGGGGAGCGGCCATCTCGCGCACAAGGGGGCGAGAACCCCGGGCGCCGGGAAGTGGCCATCTCGCGCACAAGGGGGCGAGACCCCCGGGCGCCGGGGAATGGCCATCCCGCGCACAAGGGATCGACCACCCCCGCCGTGTGAGCTTCCGGAAATCCCCGTGCAATGAAACACCCCGGAAACACACCCGTACACAGCCGGAAACTCTTCCCGGTGAACCTCTGACGAGCCCCCGCACCGTTGGAGACCACCGTGCCCCTCGCCGCCGCAAGCGTCGACACCGGCGACACCGCCTGGCTGCTCGCCGCCACCGCCCTCGTGCTGCTGATGACCCCGGGCCTGGCCCTGTTCTACGGCGGCATGGTCCGCACGAAGAGCGTCCTCAACATGCTGATGATGAGCTTCGTGTCCATCGCCCTGGTGACGATCGTCTGGCTGGCCTGCGGGTACTCGCTCGCCTTCGGGGACGACGCCCTCGGCGGTCTCATCGGCGGACTCGAGCACGCCGGCATGTCCGGCCTCGGACCCGACAGCGTCCAGGGCACCGTCCCCACCGTCCTGTTCGCCACCTTCCAGCTCACCTTCGCGATCATCACGGCGGCGCTCATCAGCGGTGCGGTCGCCGACCGTGCGAAGTTCGGCGCATGGCTGGTCTTCGTGCCGGTGTGGGCGCTGCTCGTATACGTTCCCGTCGCCCACTGGACCTGGGGCCCCGGCGGCTGGATCCTCGAACGGCTCGGCGCCCTCGACTTCGCCGGCGGTCTCCCGGTCGAGATCACCTCCGGCGCCTCCGGCCTCGCCCTCTGCCTGGTCCTGGGCCCGCGGCTCGGGTTCAAGAAGGACGCCATGCGGCCGCACAACCTGCCGATGGTCATGCTCGGTGCCGGTCTTCTCTGGTTCGGCTGGTTCGGGTTCAACGCGGGCTCGGCCCTCGGCGCCAACGGCCTCGCGGCCGCCGCCTTCCTCAACACCCTCGCCGCCGGCTGCACCGGCCTGCTCGGCTGGCTCTTCGTCGAGCAGAAGCGCGACGGTCACCCCACCACCCTGGGCGCCGCGTCCGGCGCGGTCGCCGGCCTGGTCGCCATCACACCCTCCTGCGGCTCGGTCTCCCTGCTCGGCGCGCTCGTCATCGGTCTCGCCGCCGGTGTCGTCTGTTCCTACGCCGTCGGCTGGAAGTTCAAGCTCGACTACGACGACTCCCTGGACGTCGTCGGCGTCCACCTCGTCGGCGGTGTCATCGGCACCCTGCTGATCGGCGTCTTCGCGACGTCCGCCATGACGGGCGGGGCCGAGGGCCTGCTGTACGGCGGCGGGCTCGGGCAGCTCGGCAAGCAGCTGGTGGCGATCGTGGCCGTGGCGGCGTACGCCTTCCTCGTCACCTACGGCATCGGCAAGGTCATCGACAAGGCCATGGGCTTCCGGGCGAGCGAGGACCAGGAGCACACCGGCCTGGACCTTACGGTGCACGCCGAGACCGCTTACGATCACGGGGTCCTGGGGCACGGTGCCCCGGTCACCTCGTCCCTCTCCGCCTCCGTCCCCGCCGCCCAGAAGGTCAAGAAGCAGGCATGAAGCTCATCACCGCGATCGTCAAGCCGTACCGGCTCGACGAGGTCAAGACCGCCCTCCAGGAGATCGGTGTGCACGGTCTGACCGTGACCGAGGCGAGCGGCTACGGCCGTCAGCGCGGCCACACCGAGGTGTACCGGGGCGCGGAGTACCAGGTCGACCTGGTGCCGAAGGTCCGCATCGAGGTCGTCGTGGACGACGCGCAGTGCGACGACGTCATCGACGCGATCGTGAAGGCCGCGCAGACCGGCAAGATCGGCGACGGCAAGGTCTGGGCGCTGCCGGTCGACACGGTCGTACGGGTGCGGACGGGCGAGCGCGGCCCCGACGCGCTGTAACGCGCAGCGGCGCCGGGACCGCGCCCTTGGTCAGCGCGTCGGGCGCCTCAGTCGAACACGAACGGGCCCGGCGACTGCGGCCCGGTCGCCGTGCACGTGATGGTGATGCCGAAGACGGTCATCTGCAGCGAGCCGCCGAAGGCCTCCAGGCTGTCCCCGGAGGCGACGGTGCCGCTGAGCGGGCCGACCTGTACGGGGTCGCCGGCGGCCATCGCCGGGTTCTCCGTGCCGGTGAAGGCGACGGTGCCGCCGCCCGCCTTCACCAGGGTGAGCGTCGAGGCGATCGAGTCCTCGCCCAGCGCGATCGGCGCGGTGATCGCGGAGGAGTTGACGGTGACGGTGGCCGCCGTGCCGTTCTGGGTCGCGGTGAGGGTGGCCTCGCCGCCGCCGAAGCTGCCGCAGTCGGCGGTGATCGTCGCGGTGCCGGGGGCGACGGCGAGGGCGGCGGGCGCGAAGGCCAGTCCGGTGACCGCGAGGGCCCCGGCCGCCAGCGCCGCACCTGCTCCGATTCGCGTTCGTCTCATGGGGATTCGCTCCCTTTCGGGGGTGGGGGAGTTCCGTCTGCCTTGCGTGTGGGGGGTGGGGCAACTGCTCGGCAGGTGGGTACGGACACACTGCGTGGAGAGCCGAATCTGACGGTCCGTCGGAACCGCCGTTTCCATTGATACGCGTGGGGCGAGGGTCGGCAAGGGTGATTTCCGGCCTCAACTACCGACGAGTCAACTACCAGGGACCAACCGCCAGTTGGTCAGCGTCGCGGCACCTACGGAACGCTGGGCGACATGTCCTGGAGGCCCACCACCCGCAGGAGCTGCAGGCGTTCGTGGGACTCCGTGCCCGGGCGGGCGGAGTGGACGACCAGGAGGTGGTGGTGTTCGTGGCTGACCATGACCTCGCAGTCCAGCTCCAGCAGGCCGACCACGGGATGCACGAAACGCTTCGTCGCCCTGTTGCGCTGGGACACCTCGTGCTCGTCCCACAGCCGCGCGAACTCCTCGCTGGCCGCCCGGAGTTCGGCGACCAGCGCGGCCGGTTCCGGGTCGTCGGGACGGGCGGCGGCCACCGCGCGCAGGGTGGCCACATGGGCGCGCGCGTGGCCCGCGAGGTCCTCCTCCGGGAAGAGCGTGCGCGCGGCCGGGTCCAGGAAGAACAGGCGGGTCAGGTTGCGTTCGCGGCGCGGGCGGGACATCACGTCGCCGACCAGCGCCCTGGCCATGGCGTTCTGGGCCAGCACCTCGCCGCAGTCGTTGACCACCTGCGCCGGTGTGTCGTGCAGGCGGTCCAGGATCAGCAACAGCCCGGGACGGACGTGCGCCGACGCCGTCTCGCGCCGCGGGGGCTCCTCGCCGGCCAGGTGGAACAGGTGATCCTGCTCCACGGCGGTCAGGCGCAGCGCCCGGGCCAGCGCCGTCAGCATCTGGCGGGACGGGCGCGGCCCCCGGGACTGTTCCAGCCGGGTGTAGTAGTCCACCGACATGCCCGCCAGCTGGGCCACCTCCTCCCGCCGCAGCCCCGGCGTACGGCGGCGGCTGCCGGCCGTGAGACCCACGTCGGAGGGGCCGAGGCGGGCACGGCCGCGGCGCAGGAAGTCGGCGAGTTCGGCTCGGTTCACTCCTCCAGCCTGGGGCATGCCGCCCGGCTTATCCAGGGACTGCCGATCCCCTGATCAACGGGTCTCTCCCGCTCCTCCCGGTGCCGTCCGAGGGTGGTCGGTGACGAGAGGAGCAGGACATGCTGACTTTGGTGACAGGCACGACGGGGCAGGTCGGCCGCCGATTCGTGCCGAGGCTGCTGGCGCAGGCCCGGCCTGGAGAGCGCGCGCGGGTGCTGGTGCGGGACGCTGCGCGCGGCGAGCCCTTTGCCGAGCTGGGCGCCGAAGTCGTGGTCGGCGACCTGCGGGACGCCGACGTACTCGGCAAGGCCGTCGCCGGGGCCGACGCCGTCGTGAACGTCGCGGCGTCCTTCCGCGGGGTCCCGGACGAGGAGGCGTGGGCCGTCAACCGGGACGCGGCCGTGGAGCTGGGCCGTGCCGCGCAGACCGCCGGCGTGCGGAGGTTCGTGCAGGTCAGCACGGGCCTGGTGTACGGCACCGGCCGTGGCCGCCCGCTGACCGAGGACGACGAGACCCGGCCGGGTGGGGCGATGTGGGGTGCGTATCCGGAGTCCAAGGCGGCGGCCGAGCGGGAGCTGCTCGCGCTGGAGGGCCTGGACGTACGTGTCGGCCGGCTCCCCTTCGTCTACGGCGAGGGCGATCCGCACCTCTCCCAGTCCCTGATGTGGGCCCGGAACTGGGCGGCCACCCAACGGCTCCAGATGGGCCATCACGCGGACGCCGCCCAGGCGCTGCTGCGCATCCTGCACGCGCCGGGCATCGCGGGCCGCGTCTACAACATCGCCGACGACGCCCCCGTCACGGCGGTCGAGTTGCACCAGCTCAACGGCGTCGACGTCCCGGCCGACCTGTACGACCGCACGGACCCCGACCCGTGGCACGTGATCACCTCCACCGTCCGTATCCGCCGGGAGCTGGGCTACCGCCCGCTGTACCCGTCGGTCTACGCGGCCCGGGAGGCCGGAGCGCTGTGACCGGCCTCCGGTTGCCTGACAGATGTCAGGGACCGGCGCCCCGAACCACGCGCGATGCTGGGTCACTCGGGGGCGGCCGAATTGACCACGGCTGCCCCGAGTGAGCGAAAACGGAGGGGCCGACATGATGAAGACACGGTTGCGCGCGAAGGCCGGCATGGGTGTGGCGGCAGTGCTGATGATGGCCGCCATGGGTGTGGCTGCGGCGCCGCCGGCGGCGGCCGCCCCGGCGGACTGCCCGAGGGAATACGTCTGCGTGTGGAACAACGACACGGCGTCGGGCAAGCCGAAGTGGAAGTCGAAGGGGAATCTGTACGACCTGCACTCGGAAAAGGGCGTGACCATCGTCAACAACGGTGTGCGCCACCCGGGTGCCGACCACATCTGGTACAACCTCACCGCCACGCCGGAGAACGGCGGCAACTTCAAGGGGTGCCTGCACTACCCGAACGACACCAACATGGTGACCTTCGAGGGCCCCGTCACCCTGCACAGCGCACGGTGGGGCGGCGAATGCTGACCTGATCGCCTCCCGGCCCGCCCCAGCCCCTGGAGCCTGTCTGACAGGTCCTAGGCCGTGTCCCTGATCCGCCCCACCAGCACCGCCCCGGCCAGCCCCACCGCCGCCGCCACCAGGTACAGCATCCGGTAGCCGCCCAGGTGGGTGACGATCGGCGCGGCGAGGGCGGGCGCCGCGACCTGGGGCAGGGCGTTGGCCACGTTGATGACGCCGAGGTCCTTCCCGCGGTCCCGTGCCTCGGGCAGGACGTCCGTCATCAACGCGAAGTCGACCGACATGAACACCCCCAGCGCCACGCCCAGCAGCGCCGCCACGACGATCGCGCCCGGCCAGGTCTGCCAGACGGCCAGCAGGGCGGTGGCCGCCGCCATCAGCACCCCGGACCAGTGCACGAACGGCTTGCGACGCCCCACCCGGTCCGACCAGACGCCGCCCACCACGACCGTGGCCAGCAGGGTCACGCTGTTCACCGCGGTGAGGATCAGCACGCCCTGCTCGGGGTCGTCGTAGCGAAGCCGGTCCCGCAGGTAGTAGAGCAGGTACAGGATCACCAGCGCGTTGCTGAGGTTGATCAGGAAGCGGGTCAGCCACGCCCAGCCGAAGTCCGGGTAGCGGCGCGGGCTCAGCCAGAAGCCCCGCACGAACGAACCCGACGACCACGCCGGCCGGTCCGCCACCCCGATCCTCCGATCCCGGTACCGCAGCACATACGGCAGCACCCCCACCACCGCGAACACCGCGCACGCCGCATACCCGGCCGCGATCCCGCCGGCCGCCGTCGCCAGGCCCGTACCGGCGACCGCCCCCAGGATCTGCGCCGCCCCCAACCACCCGCCCACCGTGCCCCGTTGGAGCCTCGGCACCCGGTCCGGCACGGCCGCCGTCACCGCCGCGAAGGCCGCGTTCAGCGTCAGCTGGACCAGGCACCAGCCGACCGCCATCGTCCACAGCCCGCCCGCCCCGGCGAGCAGCAGCAGCGACAGCGCGCCGCCCGCCGCACCGGCCACGATCCATGGCGTACGGCGGCCCCAGCGGGCCGTGGTGCGGTCCGACAGCGCGCCGAAGAACGGGTTCGCCGCCAGGGACACGACCGCGCCCACGCCGGTCACCCACGCCAGCAGCGTCTCCTTCGACATGCCCGTGCCGGGCGCGAAGTCCTCGGCCTGCTGGGCCAGCAGGATCTGCAGGGGGCCGTACCAGCCCACCCAGATCGCGACGTTGGCCAGCGACAGCGCCGCCGTCCAGCCCCCGCCGACCCGGTCGACGGGTTCGGCGAGGGCATGGGGTGGGGCCGCGGTCACCTCTGCGCCCGGAGCAACTCCTGGAACCAGCCGTACGACGCCTTGCGCGTCCTGCGCTGCGTTCCGAAGTCCACGTGCACGAGCCCGAATCGCCGCACGTACCCCTCGGCCCACTCGAAGTTGTCCATCAGCGACCACACGAAGTACCCACGCACGTCCACCCCCGCCTCCACCGCCTTGTGCAGCGCCCGGATGTGGCCGTCCAGGTAGGCGATCCGCTCCTGGTCGTCGACGCCCTCGTACGAGCAGCCGTTCTCGGTGATGACAACGGGCGGGAGCCGGTCGCCGTAGCGTTCCCGGAAGCCGGTGAGGAGCTCCGTCAGGCCCTCGGGGACCACCGGCCAGCCGAAGTCCGTCGTCGGGACACCCTCGATCTCCCGCACCGAGAAGGGCAGTTCGGCGGGCATGGTCACCCCGCCGAACTCGATCTCGGTTCCCTGCGGGGCGCCCACCCGGGTCGGCGCGTAGTAGTTGACGCCGTAGAAGTCGAGTGGCTCGGCGATGACCTTCAGATCGGACTCGACGTCCCCGGGCATCAACTCGCCGAGCCCTTCCGGGTATTCACCCAGCAGCAGCGGGTCCGCGAACAGCCGGTTGAGCAGTACGTCGTAGAAGTCCGCCGCCTCCACGTCCGCCTGCTCCCGCGACGCCGGCCACGTCGGCCCGTGCGAGTTGGCGATCCCGATGTCCGTGGCACCGGCCGCGCGCAGGGCCCGTACGGCGAGACCGTGGGCCAGCAGCTGGTGGTGGGCGACCGGCAGGGCGTCGAACAACAGCTGCCTGCCCGGCGCGTGGGTGCCGAGGGCGTGTCCCAGCAGGGTGTGCTCGGCAGGCTCGTTGATGGTGATCCACTTCTTGACGCGGTCGCCCAGACGCTCGGCGACCACGGACACGTACTCGGCGAAACGGGCGGCCGTGTCCCGGTCGAGCCAGTCGAGCGCGACCGGGAGGTCCCAGTGGAAGAGGGTCGGGACCGGACGTACGCCGGCCGCGCACAGCTCGTCCACCAGACGGTCGTAGAAGTCGAGGCCCTTCGGTGTGTTCACCCGCGGCCAGGAGATCGAGAAGCGGTACGCGTCCACGCCCAGGTCGGCCAGGAGTGCCACGTCCTCGCGGTAGCGGTGGTAGTGGTCGCAGGCCACCGCGGCCGTGGAGCCGTCCTTCACCCGTCCCGGCTCGGCCGTGAAGGCGTCCCACACGGACTGCTCGCGCTCGTCCGCCGCGCCCTCGATCTGGTGGGCCGAGGTCGAGACGCCCCACAGGAAGCCGGCCGGGAACTGCGGTATCGGGTTCGTCGCGCCGTGCGCATCAGTCGCCATGCGCCGGATCATCCGTACCGGCGGTAACGGAAGTCAACGGGCAGGCGTGAACAACCAGTTACGCCCCTTCCTTCAGTACCCGGCTGATCAGCTTGCGCTGCTCGTCGGTGAGCCGGGGATCCGAGCAGTACACCGTCTTGCCGTCCACGGTGATCTGGTAGCTGAAGCCGTCCGGAACCCCGATCGGGGGTGTGCCCCGGCCGGACGCGACCGCGCTCTCGGCCAGGGCGTGCCACTCCTGGGCGTCGGGCCGCCCCGAGGTGTCCACCTCGGCGTGCCGCTCGATACCCGCGAATCCGCCCGTGCGCCGTACCTGAATACGCATGGGTTCTTGTCTAGTACGGACTTACAGGATCCGCACCCCGACCTGCTCCCATGCCTTCTCCACGGCCTGGAGTTCCTCGCCGCCGTCGCCGAAGCGCTCCCGTGCGGCCTTGACGGTCAGCCCCGCGAAGTCGGTGAACATGGCCCGGTCCGACAGCTCGCCGCCGGTCAGGACGTCGTACCAGATCTGGCCGGCCTTCTCCCAGGCGTGGCCGCCGAGGGCGGTGGCGGCCAGGTAGAAGGCGTGGTTGGGGATGCCGGAGTTGATGTGGACGCCGCCGTTGTCGCGGCCGGTGCGGACGTAGTCGTCCATCGTCGCGGGCTGCGGGTCCTTGCCGAGGACGTCGTCGTCGTACGCCGTGCCCGGCTCCTTCATGGAGCGCAGGGCCTTGCCGGAGACGCTGGGGGCGAGCAGGCCCGCGCCGATCAGCCAGTCGGCCTCGGCGGCGGTCTGGCCGAGCGTGTACTGCTTGATGAGGGCGCCGAAGACATCCGACATGGACTCGTTCAGGGCGCCGGGCTGGCCGTAGTAGGTGAGGTTGGCCGTGTACTGCGTGACGCCGTGGGTGAGCTCGTGGCCGATGACGTCGATCGGGATGGTGAAGTCGAGGAAGATCTCGCCGTCACCGTCGCCGAACACCATCTGCTCGCCGTTCCAGAAGGCGTTGTTGTAGTCCTTGTCGTAGTGGACGGTGGCGTCGAGCGGCAGGCCGTCGCCGTCGATGGAGTGGCGCCGGTACGCCTTGAGGAAGAGCTCGAAGGTGGCGCCGAGGCCCGAGTAGGCGCGGTTGACCGTGGCGTCCTGGCCGGGGTCGTCGCCCTCGCCGCGGACCTTCTTGCCGGGCAGGGCGGTCTTGTGCTCGGCGTCGTGGATCGTGCGCAGCGGCTGGTCCGACGGTGCCTTCGCCGTCGGGGCGGCCGCGAGCGCGAACTCGGTCGTCACGCGGCGCCTGCCACGCAGCTCGCTGTCGCGCATCAGGGTGCGCTGGGCGGGACCGGAGAGCGCGGGGTCGTCGTTGCGGGCCAGTTTGTCGAGGACGTGTGGCGGTACGACGGTGCAGAAGACGGGCTCGAAGCCCCCGTTTGTCGTCATGCCCGGCACCATTGCACTGGGTTAGCTCGCTGTCACTACCGGCAACCATGATTGGTGAAATATGCGGACAGGGAGCCGCACGCTCCGTGACGAAGTGGTATGGCGCACTTTTTGCCCCATTCGTCCTTCGGGTCCCGCATACTGATACGGCGCCCCGCATCCGGAAGGGGCTCGGCTAGCATGCGGAGCATCATGCGTTTCGGGCTGCTTCTTCTTAGCTGCCGCGGCGAGGGCCTGTAGTCCAGGTCGACTCCCTCCCCGCGGAGCTTCGCGTTGCGTCGTCGGCCGTCCTTCCGGACACCCTGAGGAGCCCCGCAATCATGGCGAACCGCCAGCAGCCCAGTTCCATGCCGATCCACAAGTACGGCCGCTACGAGCAGGTCGACATCCCTGACCGCACCTGGCCGGACAACCGCGTCACCGTCGCCCCCCGCTGGCTCTCCACCGACCTGCGCGACGGAAACCAGGCCCTGATCGACCCGATGTCGCCCGAGCGCAAGCGCCGGATGTTCGACCAGCTGGTCAAGATGGGCTACAAGGAGATCGAGGTTGGTTTCCCGGCGTCGGGCCAGACGGACTTCGATTTCGTACGGTCGATCATCGAGGAGCCGGGCGCGATCCCCGACGACGTGACGATCTCCGTACTGACCCAGGCCCGCGAGGACCTGATCGAGCGCACTGTGGAGTCGCTGAAGGGCGCCAAGCGGGCCACCGTCCACCTGTACAACGCCACCGCGCCGGTCTTCCGCCGGGTGGTCTTCCGTGGCTCCAAGGACGACATCAAGCAGATCGCCGTCGACGGCACCCGTCTGGTGATGGAGTACGCCGAGAAGCTGCTGGGCCCGGAGACCGAGTTCGGCTACCAGTACTCGCCGGAGATCTTCACCGACACCGAGCTGGACTTCGCGCTGGAGGTCTGCGAGGCGGTCATGGACGTCTGGCAGCCCGGCCCGGGCCGCGAGATCATCCTCAACCTGCCCGCCACGGTGGAGCGTTCGACGCCGTCCACGCACGCGGACCGCTTCGAGTGGATGAGCCGCAACCTGTCGCGCCGCGAGTACGTCTGCATCTCCGTGCACCCGCACAACGACCGCGGTACGGCCGTCGCCGCGGCCGAGCTGGCGCTGATGGCCGGCGCCGACCGCGTCGAGGGCTGTCTGTTCGGGCAGGGCGAGCGCACCGGCAACGTCGACCTGGTCACCCTGGGCATGAACCTGTTCTCGCAGGGCGTCGACCCGCAGATCGACTTCTCCGACATCGACGAGATCCGTCGTACGTGGGAGTACTGCAACCAGATGGAGGTCCACCCGCGCCACCCGTACGTGGGCGACCTGGTCTACACGTCCTTCTCCGGCTCCCATCAGGACGCCATCAAGAAGGGCTTCGACGCGATGGAGGCCGACGCGGCCGCCAAGGGCGTGACGGTGGACGACATCGAGTGGGCCGTGCCGTACCTGCCCATCGACCCGAAGGACGTGGGTCGTTCGTACGAGGCCGTCATCCGTGTCAACTCGCAGTCCGGCAAGGGCGGTATCGCGTACGTCCTGAAGAACGACCACAAGCTGGACCTGCCGCGCCGGATGCAGATCGAGTTCTCGAAGATCATCCAGGCGAAGACGGACGCCGAGGGCGGCGAGGTCACCGGGTCCGACATCTGGGCGGTCTTCCAGGACGAGTACCTGCCGAACCCCGAGAACCCGTGGGGCCGCATCCAGGTCAAGAACGGGCAGTCGACGACCGACACGGACGGTGTGGACACGCTGAAGGTGGAGGCGTCCGTCGACGGCGTCGACACCGTGCTGGCCGGTACCGGCAACGGTCCGATCTCGGCCTTCTTCGACGCGCTGCAGTCCATCGGTATCGACGCGCGGCTGCTGGACTACCAGGAGCACACGATGAGTGAGGGTGCGTCGGCGCAGGCCGCGTCGTACATCGAGTGTGCGATCGACGGCAAGGTGCTGTGGGGCATCGGGATCGACGCGAACACGACGCGTGCGTCGCTGAAGGCGGTTGTCTCGGCCGTCAACAGGGCGGCTCGCTGACGGTTCGCTCCGTTGGGTTGGCCGCGTCTTCTCGCCGTAGGCCCGCTGGACAGTGGGTGACTCGGGTCCGTCGTGGCTTGTCGCGCCCACGCGGCGGTAGCCGCAGATCGACTGCAGCCCCGCGCCCCTGAACGGGCTCCGCCCGCCGTATACCGGCGGGCGGAGCCCGTCCGTTTTCGGCCATTGACCTGTGCAGGTCACGGAAAGGTCTCGTCCGGGGTACTGACTCCGCGTCCGTGATGTGGCTAACATCACGCAAGCGCGGCGATGTTGCCGCGGCGTTACGGAGGTGCGACGTGCTGCCAGGACGGGGACGAGACGGCCGTGCCGCCAGGCTTGCGCGCATCCTGGGCACCCGCACCGCGTGGTCTGCCGTGGGTGACGGCGAGTTCTTCTGCCCCGGATGCGGGGGCGACCGCAACTACCAGCGGCTGACCGGGCACCGCCGCTTCACTCTGCTCGGCGTGCCCGTGCTGCCGCGCGGGGAGACCGCCCCTGTCGTGGAGTGCGCCGCCTGCCGGCGCCACTTCGGCACCGACGTCTTGGACCACCCGACCACGACCCGCTTCTCCGCGATGCTCCGCGACGCCGTGCACACCGTCGCCCTGGCGGTGCTGGCGGCGGGCGGCACCTGTGCCCGTCCCTCCCTGGAGGCCGCGGCGGCCACGGTACGGGCGGCCGGCTTCGAGGACTGCACGGAGGAACAGCTCAACGCCCTGGTCGAGGCGCTGGCCGCGGACACCGGGCGGGTCTTCTCCGAGCCCTGCGGTGCCGGTCTGGCCATAGAGCTCCATGAGGCCCTCGACCCGCTCGCCCCGCACCTCGCCCCCGCCGGACGCGAGTCCATCCTGCTCCAGGGCGCCCGGATCGCCCTGGCCGACGGCCCGTACACGCCCGCCGAGCGCGACGTCCTGGCGACGGTCGGCGCGGCCCTCACCATCCACTCCGAGGACGTGCCCCGGCTGCTGGCCGCGGCGGCGCGCACACCGTCGTAGAACGGTCGCCGCGTTCTTCACCCGCAGTACTCCCGCGGGAGTAATCCGGCCGTCCCGCCACCCCCGGCAGTACCCGCGAACTCGCCCTTGCGCCCGACGATCCGCCCCCGTCCCGCCGGGAGTCTGGAACCGACCCAGACACCCGGACCGGAGGGAGGCCCGTCAGATGGGGGCCGTAAGGACAGCAGCGCGGCTGGGGGTACCTCCCACGCCCTTGAAGCAGTGGGGGAGTGCCGTGCCCTGGCTCGTGCTCGGGCTGTGGATCGCCGTGCTCGCGATCGCCTCGCCGTTCGCGTCGAAGCTGGCGGACGTCCAGCGCGACCGTGCCATCGACTACCTGCCGGCCAGCGCCGACTCCACCCAGGTCGCGAAGATCCAGGACCGGCTGCCGGGCGGTGAGGCCACGGAAATGGTCGTCGTCTACCACCGTGACGGCGGGCTGACCGCCGAGGACAAGGCGACCGCCGCCGACCAGATCGACCGGATCGCGGGCGCGCACCGGCTCACCGGGCAGCCGCAGGGCATCCCGTCGAAGGACGGCACCACCCTGATGTACCCGGTGGCCAGCACCGAGCCGGGCCAGGACGAGGAGGCCCGCGACGAACTCGTCCACGAGGTGCGGGACATGGCGAAGGGCGGCGACGGACTGAGCGTCGAGGTCGGTGGCGAGGGGGCGCTCGCCACGGACGCCTCCGAGGTCTTCAACTCGCTCGACGGCCCCCTGCTCTACACCACCGCGGCCGTCGTCGCGCTGCTGCTGATCCTCATCTACCGCAGCCCGTTCCTGTGGCTGGTGCCGCTCGCGGTCGCGGGCATGGCCGACTACCTGTCCATGGGCGTGGCATACGGGCTCCATCAGGGATTCGGCACCTCGATCTCCGGCCAGAGCTCCGGGATCATGACGATCCTCGTGTTCGGCGCCGGCACCGACTACGCGCTGCTGCTCATCTCCCGCTACCGCGAGGAACTACGGCGCATCGAGCGGCCGTACGACGCCATGGCCGCCGCGCTCAGGGGCTGCGGGCCCGCCGTGCTCGCCTCCTCCGGCACCGTCGCCGCCGGACTGCTGTGCCTGCTCGCCGCCGACCTCAACTCCAGCCGCGGCATGGGCCCCCTCGGCACCGTCGGCGTGCTGTGCGCGCTCGCCGCGATGCTGACGCTGCTCCCCGCGATCCTCGTCCTCCTGGGCCGGCGCGTGTTCTGGCCGCTCGTGCCCCGCTTCGGCAGCACGCCCAAGGCCCGCCGGTCCCTGTTCACCGCCATGGGCAGCTCCGCCGGACGCCGGCCGATCACCGTGCTGGTGGGCGGTGCCGTCCTGCTCGGCGCGCTCGCGCTCGGCGCCCTGAACCTGCCCGGCAGCCTCAAGCAGGCGGACTCCTTCACCAGCAAGCCCGACGCCATCGCCGCCATGGAGACGCTCGCCGAGGCCTACCCCGAGCGCGGCACCCAGCCCATCAGCGTCATCACGCCGGAGGACCGTGCCGACGACACGCTCGCGTCGATCCGCGGCACCCGGGGCGTCGACAGCGCGCAGGAAGGACGTACGGGAGACGGCTGGACCGAGATCTCCGTCCTCGCCGCCGCACCGCCCCAGTCCGCGGGGGAGACGGCCACCATCGAGGCCCTGCGCGACAAGCTCGACGGCTCCTACGTCGGCGGGCCCAGCGCCGAGCAGATCGACCTGAAGGACACCAACGCCCGGGACACGACGATCGTCGTGCCGATCGTGCTGCTGTCCGTGCTGCTGATCCTGGTCGTCCTGCTGCGCTCGCTGGTCGCGCCGCTGATCCTGGTCGGGGCCGTGGTCGCGGTGTGGGGCGCGGCACTCGGCATCGGTGGCCTCGTCTTCGGGCCGGTGTTCGGCTTCGAGGGCACGGATCCCGGGCTGGGTCTGCTGTCCTTCGTGTTCCTGGTCGCCCTCGGCGTCGACTACGGCATCTTCCTGATGCACCGGATGCGCGAGGAGTGCCTGAACGGCGCCGAACCGGCGTCGGCCGCGCTGACCGCGCTGCGTACGACGGGCGGCGTCATCGCCTCCGCCGGACTCGTCCTCGCCGCCACCTTCGCGGTGCTCACCAGCATGCCGATGGTGCCGCTCGTGGAGCTGGGCTTCGTCATCGCGGTCGGCGTGCTGCTGGACACGTTCCTGGTCCGCACCTACCTCGTCACGAGCGCGAGCGTGGCGCTGCGGCGGAAGGTGTGGTGGCCGGGCGGGCTGTCCCGGGCGCCGCAGCCAGCGGCACGGCAGGAACGCCAGCCGGAGCCGGTGTGAGCCTCTCACGCACCGTCAGGGCGTCCCTCCTCTCCCGGAGGGACGCCCCCGTGGCGGAGGATGAGCCGGTGCAGCAGACGACGAAAGCGGTGGGCAGGCCCCGCGTGGGCGAGCGGGTGATGGCGGCGATCAACCGCGAACCCCACACCGCCCCGCACGCCATGCGCAACGACGCTGTGCTGGCAGTGGCGCTGGCGGCCCTCGCCACGGTCATCGCCCTGCTCGGCAGCCACGGGCTCCGACCCGACGCGTTCGGCTGGACCCTGCTGCTCGCGGCGCATGTGCCGCTCGTGTGGCGGCGCCGCCGTCCGCTGCTGGTGCTGGTCGCCGTGCTGACCTGTATCGGCCCGTACCACGCGCTCGACAACAACCACGTCGCGCCCATCCCCGCCACCATGGTGGTGCTCTACACGGTCGCGGCGACCGGCACGGTGCGCCGCACGCTGCTCACCGGCACCACGGTCCTCGGCGTGACGCTGATCATCAACGCCCTCACCAACCCCGACGGGGTGCGCGAACTCCTGCGGATCGCCGGCTGGGTCGTCGCCGTCCTCTTCTGCGGCATCGACGTCCGCTACTACCGCCAGTACGTCGCCGCCATCGTCGAACGCGCCGAACGCGCCGAACGCACCCGCGAGGAGGAGGCCCGCCGCCGGGTCGCCGAGGAACGCCTGCGCATCGCCCGCGACCTGCACGACCTGCTCGCCCACAGCATCACGCTGATCGGTGTGCAGACGTCGGTGGCCGCGCACGTACTGGCGGCCGACCCGGAGCGGCTGGACCGCGAGACGGTCGCCAAGTCGCTCGACGACATCGCCGAGACCTGCCGCACGGCGCGCGGTGAGTTGCGTACGACGCTGGACGTCCTGCGTGAACGGGGCGCGGCCGGTGAGGCTCGAGGCCCGCTGCCCGGGCTCGACGGAGTGCCGGACCTGGTGGAGACGGCGCGCCTGGCCGGTGCGCGGGTGGAATCGGCGGTACGGGTGCGGGAGGTGCCGCCCGCCGTGGGGGCGGCCGCGTACCGGATCGTGCAGGAGGCGCTGACCAACGTCGTACGGCACGCGGGGGCCGAACCGGCCGTACGCGTCGAGCTGTACGAGGAGCAGGGCGCCCTGCGCGTGTCGGTCTCCGATGACGGCTCCTGCCCCGGCCTCGACCCACAGCGTCCCGGCCACGGCTACGGCCTCGTCGGCATGCGCGAGCGGGCCCGCAGCGTGGGTGGCACACTCGACGCCGGACCGCGTACGGGGGGCGGGTTCGAGGTCAGTGCCGTCCTCCCGATCGGAGCCGACCGGGAGGGAAACCGATGATCCGCGTACTGCTCGCCGACGACCAGACCCTCGTACGCGAGGCGTTCGCCATGCTGGTCGAGTCGGCCCCCGACATGGAGGTCGTCGGCCAGGCGGGCACCGGCCGGGAGGCCGCGGAACTGGCCCGCGGCGCCCGCGCCGACCTGGTCGTGATGGACATCCGCATGCCCGATCTGGACGGCATCGAGGCGACCCGGCTCATCGCGGCCGACGAGGACCTGGCCGGGGTGCGGGTTCTGGTCCTCACCACCTACGACACCGACGAGAACATCGTGGAAGCGCTGCGGGCCGGCGCCTCCGGATTCCTCGTCAAGGACACCCGACCGGCCGAACTCCTCGACGCCATCCGCACGGTGGCGGCGGGCGAGGCCCTGCTGTCCCCGGGGCCGACCGCACGGCTGATCGAGCGTTTCCTCCGCAGCCCCTCCGCGCCCACCGCCGGCGGGCCCGAATGCCTGTCCGAACGTGAACGCGAAGTGCTGACGCTGGTCGCGCGCGGCCTCAACAACACGGAGATCGCGGAGGCATTGGGACTGAGCCCGCTCACGGCAAAGACCCACGTCAGCCGCATCATGGGCAAGCTGGGGGCGCGGGACCGGGCGCAGTTGGTCATCGTGGCGTACGAGTCAGGAATGGTGACACCGGGGAACCTGTGACGGACAGGTCAATGTCTGACCCTCCGTCAAGGGAGCTCGATGACCATCCTGAGCCGCACACTCCTGGCCACCGCAGTACTCCTGACCACTCCACTCACCTCCGCCGGCACCGCCTCGGCGGGCACCGGCTGCACGTCCTCCGTCCCGTACGTCTCGGGCGAGGGCGCCTACGACACGTACCGCATCCCGGCGGCGATCACGACCCCACGCGGCACGGTCCTGGCCTTCGCCGAGGGCCGGCACGACGGTGCGGGGGACACCGGGGACATCGATGTCGTCCTCAGACGCTCCACCGACGGCGGCTGCACCTGGGGCCCGTTGACCGTGGTCGCCGCCGGGGAGGGGGACACGCGCGGCAATCCGGCACCCGTGGTGGATCCGCGCACGGGCACGGTCGTGCTGGTCACCTCCTACAACAGCGGTGACGTCACGGAGGCCGAGATCATGCGGGGCGAGGCGGCGCCGGAGGACAGCCGCCGGGTGTTCGTCCAGCGGAGCCTGGACGACGGGCGGAACTTCTCCTCCCCCCGGGACATCACGCGGCAGGTGAAGCCGGCGAACTGGCGCTGGTACGCGACGGGTCCGGGCCACGCGATCGCGCTCGAGCGGGGTCCGCACGCGGGCCGCCTCGTCGTCCCGTCGAACCACTCGACGGCTCCGGCGCCCGGCTCGGCCGACACCGGCCAGGAGCCCAAGTACTACGGCGCGCACGCCATCTACAGCGACGACGCCGGTCTCACCTGGCACATGGGCTTCGTGGACGACTCCTACGACGGCTACGAGAACGCCAACGAGTCCACGGCCGCCGAACTCCCCGACGGCAGGCTGTACTTCAACTCCCGCGACCAGCACGGGACGAGCGTCGGCAACCGTCTCGACGGTCACTCCTACGACGGTGGCGAGACGCTGGACCGGCCGTACACCGTCCAGCCCGCGTTGAACGACGTCCCGGTGGTGCAGGCGAGTGTGCTCCAACTTCCGGGTCGGGCCGCTCCGTTGCTGTTCTCGGGCCCGTCCGTCCCTACCGCCCGTCAGTCGATGGCTGTGTGGCGCAGTACGGACGGCGGGGCGACGTTCACGAAGGCGCTGACGCTGTCTCAGCAGCGGGCGGCGTACTCCGACCTGGTGCGGGTGGACCGGCGTACGGTCGGGATCCTGTACGAGACGGGGGTGACGGGGACGTACGAGACGATCGAGTTCCGGAGGTTGCCGGTGACGGACCTGGGCTAGCGGGCGCGGCCGGTGTTTTCCCGCCCCGCCGCCCCTACCCGTCCCATCCCTGGGGGCTGCCGCCCCCAGACCCCCGCTTCGGCCCTTAAAGGGCCTCGTCCTCAAGCGCCGGACGGGCTGGGTCAGCCCCTCCGGCGCTTGAGGAGCGGAGGCCCAGGGGGCAGAGCCGAGGCGGGGGCGAAAAACCGCTACAGCAACCCCGCACCCGCCAAGAACTTGCCCACCCGCTCCACCTCCTCCGGCGACAACGGCACCTGAGGCTCAGCCGTCGCCGGACACCCGATGACCCCCCGCAGATACAGCGCCGCCTTGAACGCCCCCAGCGCCGACGAACTGCCCCCCATCCGCCCCGGATCCCCGACCGTCACCATGCCGAACAAGGCACACAGCCGCTCCTGTTCCGACCGCGCCCGCTCCCAGTCACCCGCACGGCACAGCCGGTCGAGGTGGACGTAACCGTGCGGATCGACGTTGGCGAGCCCCGGCACGGCGCCGTCCGCCCCGATCGCGAGCGCCGCGTCGACGACGAGCTCGGAACCGGTCAGCACGCTGAAGCGCCGGACGTCGGGACGGGTACGCGTGCCGGTGACGACCTCGCGGAAGGCGGCGAGGTCGCCGCTGGAGTCCTTCAGGCCCGCGAGGGAGCCCTCGGCCGCGAGGTCCAGGATCACGTCGGCGGGAAGCTTGGTGTGCACGGAGGCCGGGAGGTCGTAGGCGATGACCGGGGCCGGGGAGGCCGTCGCGATCAGGCGGTAGTGGCGGGCGATCTCGGCGCGGTGGGTGCGGGCGTAGAAGGGGGCGGTCGCCACGACCGCGTCCGCACCGGCCGCGGTGACCTCCCGGACGTGGTCCAGCACCCTCGGCGTCGTCATGTCGATCACCCCGGCCAGCACCGGAAGCTGCCCCGCGACATGCCCGGCCACCGACTCCACCACCAGCCTGCGCTGCCGGTCCGTCAGATACGCCGCCTCCGAGGTCGAGCCCAGCACGAACAGGCCGTGCACCCCGCCCTCGACCAGGTGGTCGACCAGCCTGAGCAGTGAGGGGACGTCCACCTCGCGGTCCGGTGTCAGGGGCGTGCAGACGGGCGGGACGACACCGGTGAGCGGGGTGGGGATGGTCATGAAGGCTCCCTGGTGGACGCGGCCTGGGTCACCAGGTCACGGGTCGACTGGTCCTCCTCCACAGGATGGTGGCAGCGGTACCGGTGCCCCGGGATGGACGCACCGGAAATTTCGGGCATCACCTCGGCGCACACCTCGTTCGCCTTCCAGCACCGCGTCCGAAACGGGCACCCGCTCGGCGGCCGTGTCGCCGACGGCACCGGCCCGACCAGCGGAATCGGGTCGATCGGGTCGATCAGACCGGGTGTGGCGGAGAAGAGGGCGCGGGTGTACGGGTGCCGGGCCCGGTCGGTCACCCGGTCGGCCGGGGCCTCCTCGACGATCCGGCCCAGGTACATCGTGATCACGCGGTCGCTCATCCGCCGTACCGTCTGGATGTCGTGCGAGACGAAGACCAGGGCGAGGCCCAGCCGCTCCTTCAGGTCGAGGAGGAGGTTCAGGATCTGGGCGCGGACCGACACGTCCAGCGCGCTCGTCGGCTCGTCGGCCACGACCAGGTCGGGGTCCAGGGCCAGCGCCCGTGCGATGGCCACGCGCTGGCGCTGGCCGCCGGACAGCTGGCCGGGCAGCGCGTCGGTGAGCGCGCGTGGGAGACCCACGAGGGACATCAACTCCCGTACCCGGTCCTCGCGTTCGCGCTTGGTGCCCCGCTCGTGCACGTCCAGCGGGTCCCGCAGTATCTGCCGGACCGGCAGGCGTCGGTTCAGGGCCGTCGAGGGGTCCTGGAAGATCATTCCGGTGCCGGCGCCGACCGCCGTCCTGCGCTCGGCAGGTGTCATCGCCCACAGGTCGCGCCCCCGGAAGGCCACCGTTCCCTCCGTCGGCCGCTGCACCCCGACCAGCACCTTGGCCAGCGTCGACTTGCCGCACCCCGACTCACCGACCACGCCCACCGTCTCGCCGGGGGCGATGACGAGATCGGCGCCGGTCAGGGCGTACACCTTGTCCCGGGTGAACAGCCCGCCGCTGCGCGCCTTGTGCACGACGTGCGCGCCGGACAGCTCCACCAGAGGGCTCGCCCCGGCGGCGCTCACCTCGTCGGCCGCGCTCTTCTCGACCGCGCTCATGTCACCGCCTCGCTCTCCGAGCGGTCCGTCGGCGCCAGCACCACCGCGGGGTGATGGCAGGCCGCCGTGTGTGTCGGTGCGCCGATCAGGTCCGGTGCCGTCGTCCGGCACACCTCGCTCGCCAGCGGGCACCGGTCCGCGAAGCGGCAGCCCGCGGGGAAGTCGGCGGGGGAGGGCACCACGCCCTTGATCTGCGTCATCCGCTCCTGCGCCGACTCCAGCGAGAGGACACTCCCGAGCAGTCCGCGCGTGTAGTGGTGCGCCGGCGCCTCCACCAGGTCGGCGGTCACACCCGTCTCCACGATCTGGCCGCCGTACATCACGACAACCCGGTCGGTGATGTCCGCGACCAGCGCGAGGTCGTGCGAGACCAGGATCAGGGCGAAGCCCAGCTCCTCCCGCAGCCTCAGCAGCAGCTCCATGATCTGCGCCTGCACGGTGACGTCCAGCGCGGTCGTCGGCTCGTCGGCGACGATCAGCTTCGGATCGCGGGACAGGGCCATGGCGATCAGGACGCGCTGGCGCTGGCCGCCGGAGAGTTCGTGCGGGTAGCTGCGCAGGGTGCGTTCGGGGTCCAGGCCGACCATCGTGAGCAGTTCGTGGGGACTGCGGCGGCCTCCGCGGCGTACGACCTGCTTGAGCTGGGCGCGGATCGTCATCGCCGGGTTCAGGGAGGAGAGGGCGTCCTGGTAGATCATCGCCATCTCGTGGCCGAGCAGCTTGCGGCGTACGCGCATCGGCTCGCCCACCAACTGGCGTTGGTTGAAGCGGACGTGGCCGCGGACCCGGGCGCCCTTCGGCTCCAGGCCCATCACCGCGAGGGCGGTCAGCGACTTGCCGCAGCCCGACTCGCCGACCAGCCCCAGCACCTCACCGGGCTGCACCTCGAAGCTGATGCCGTCGACGATGTCCACACCGTTGTGGCGGCCCTCGAAGCCGATGGCCAGGTGCTCCACCTCGAGCACCGGTTGCCGTCCCTGCGGCAACGGCCGTGCCCGTGAGCGGAGCCGTGCCGCCGCCTCCTCCAGTCCCGGCAGCCGCAGCACCTCGCCGCTGCCCGGCTCCGGTGCCTCCAGCTTGTCGTGGTCGTCCCGTACGTCGACCTCGCGCGCCGACGGGGCCGCCCACGCGTCCGACACGCCCTCGGAGAGGATGTTCAGCGACAGCACCGTCACCAGCATCAGCAGGCCGGGGAAGACGGTCGCCCACCAACCCCCGGTCAGCACCATGTTCTTGCCGTCCGCGATGACACTGCCCCACGACGGGTCCGGCGGCCGCACGCCCGCGCCGATGAAGGACAGCGACGCCTCGAAGACGATCGCCTCCGCCACCTGGACCGTGCAGAACACCAGCACCGGGGCGGCGCAGTTGATCGCCACGTGCCTCAGCACGATGTGGGGCGTCCGTGCCCCGATCACCCGTTCCGCCGTCACATAGTCCTCGCCGTACTGATCGAGGACGTTCGCCCGTACGACCCTCGCCACCGGCGGCGTGAACAGGAACGCGATCGCGCAGATCAGGACCGTGATGCCGCCGCCGAAGACCGCGACCAGTACGGCGGCCAGCGCGATGCCCGGGAACGCCATCACCACGTCCAGGCAGCGCATCAGCGTCTCGTCGACCGCCTTGCGGGAGGTCGCCGCGATCGCGCCGATCAGGGCGCCGACGACGAGCGCGAGCCCGGTCGCGCCGAGCCCGATCGCCAGCGACCAGCGGGCGCCGTACATCAGCCGGCTGAGGATGTCCCGGCCCAGGCTGTCCTGGCCCATCCAGTGGTCGGCGGACGGGTGTCCGGTGCCGTCGACCGGTGGCTGCTGGTCGAGGGGGTCGTGCGGGGAGAGCACGGGGGCGAGCAGCGCCATCAGGACCACGACGGCCAGGAAGCAGACGGCGACCTTCGACAGCAGCGGCAGCTTGCGCCAGCCGCGCAGCCGGATGCCGGGACGGGACAGCGCCTCGGCCAGGCGCTTGCGGTTGAACGTCACGTCGCCTCCCGCAGTCGCGGGTTGACCAGCAGATACAGGATGTCGATGACGAGGTTGACGACCACGAACCCGGTCGCCGTCGTCAGGACCACGCCCTGGACGACCGCCGGGTCACCGTTCTTCACGGCGTCGATCATCAGCTTCCCCATGCCGGGCAGGGAGAAGATCGTCTCGATGACGACGGCGCCGCCGAGCAGATAGCCGACCCGCAGCCCGAGGACGGTCAGCGGGTTGATGAGCGCGTTCCGCAGGACGTTCCGCCCGACCACGACGACCGGCGGCAGCCCGCTGCCGATCGCCGTACGGACGTAGTCCTTGTCGAGCTCCTCCACCACGGACGTCCGCACGATCCGCGTCAGCTGCGCCGCCACCGGCAGGGACAGCGCGAAGGCGGGCAGGGTCATGGTCTTCAGCCAGCCGGTGAAGGAGTCGGCCGGGTTGATGTAGCCGCCGGTCGGGAACCAGCCGAGGTCGACGGCGAGGTACTGGATCATCAGCAGCGCCAGCCAGAAGCCGGGGGCGGCGACCCCGGTGAGGGAGACGACGCGGATGATCTGGTCGGGGAGACGGTCGCGGTAGATGGCCGCCGTGACGCCGCCGAGCAGCGACAGCACGACCGCGATGCCGAGGCCCAGGAAGGTGAGCTGGATGGTCAGCGGCAGCGCGGTCATGACCTGGTCGACGACCGGCGCCCGGGTCAGGGCGCTGATGCCCATGTCGCCGTGGAGCAGGTCGCCGACGAAGACGAGGTAGCGGACGGGGAGCGGATCCAGCAGGCCGTTCTCCTCGCGGAACTCGTGCAGCTGCTGCGGCGTCGGGTTCGCGCCCTGGAAGAACGCGGACGCCGGGTCGACGTCCGAGAACCGCATGACCAGGAACACGAACAGCACGATGCCCAGCATCAGCGGCACGAGCAGTGCGACGCGACGGGCCAGGATCCTGACGACGGTGACCACTTCAGGGACTCCCAGGGCCCCTAGGCCCACTTGGCCTGGAGGAGGTTGATACCGGGGTACGGCTGTGCCCTTATGCCGCTGAGCTGCTTGGCGTTCCAGGCCGTCATCAGCTCGTTGTGGACGACCGGGTAGAGCACGGCCTGTTCGGCGACGACGTCGATGTAGTCCTGGATCATCGTCTTCTTCTTGTCGGGGTCCGGCTCCTGGGTCGCCCGGTCCATGTCCTTGAAGAGCGCCTTGGCGACGGAGTTGTCGGCCCACCGCGTGTACTGCATCCACAGGTTCTCGGGGCCGTAGTTGTAGTGCATGATCAGGTCGGCGTCGAGGCCGAACTGGTTGGGGTTCGAGGCGGCGGCGACCACCTGGTAGTCCTGCTTCTGGTCCATCTTGGTGAAGACGGCCGTCGTCTCCTGCGGGGAGAGGGTCGTCTTGACGCCGATCGCGTCCCACGACGACTTGACGGTCGGCAGACAGTCCACGATCCAGCTCACGTTGACGGCGAGGATCTCGATCTCCAGCCCGCTGACCCCGGCCTCCTTCAGCAGCGCCTTGGCCTTGTCGGGGTCGTAGTCGTAGACGGTCTTGGCGCGCCGGTAGCTGGGATTGGACTCGTTGAGGAACGAGGACGACGGCTTCCCGTGCCCCTTGAGGGCGACCTCGATCATCTTGCCGGTGTCGATGGCGTAGTGCAGTGCCTGGCGGACGCGTACGTCGTCGAAGGGCTTGTGCTTGGTGTTGAACATCAGGAACAGGTTGTTCATCCCGGCGCCGCCCGCGACGGTCAGGCCGCTGCTCTCCAGCTGCCCGATGTTGGCGTACGGGATGTTGTCCGCGATCTGCGCCCCGGCGCTCGCGCCCGAGATCCTGGCCACGCGAGGCGCCGCGTCCACGATCGTCAGCCAGTTCATCTTCTTGAAGGCGGGCTTGCGCGGGCCGTTGTAGTCGGGATACGCCTCGAAGGTCGTGTTGGACTTCGGGTGGTGCGCGGTCTGCCGGTACGGCCCCGAGCCGATCGCCTTCCCCTTGATGGCGTCCTCCCAGGCGCCCGGCTGGGAGAAGACGTGCTTCGGCATGATCTTGGCGAGGGTGAGTCGCGAAATCCCGTCTGGGAACGGGAACTTGAGCACCAGCTCGACGTTCTGCGCGTCGATCTTGCGGACTTCCTTCAGCCAGCTCGCGAAGAACCCCTTGGCGAGGGTCTGGGTGTCCGGGTCGAGGATCCGGTCGAAGACGAAGACCACGTCGTCGGCCGTGACCGGCTTCCCGTCGTGGAACGTGGCGCCCGCACGCAGGGTGAACTTCCAGGACGTCGCGTTCGGGTCGGCCGGCACCTGGGTGGCGAGGGCGGCGTACGGCTCGCGGGAGATCGGATCGGTGTCGAGGAGCCCCTCGTAGATGTGGTTGTTGGCGGCCATGCAGAAGGCGGACGCCGTCTGGGTGGGGTCCCAGCTGCCGTCGTTGCCGTAGCCGATCACCGCGGTGAGCGTCCGGTTCTGGCCGCCGCCCCCGCCGGTCTCGTTGGTGGACTCCGGCCCCGACGAACAGGCCGACAGCGACGCGGAGACGGCGGCGGCCGCGCCCAGCGCGCCGGTGTACTTCAGGAACGACCGGCGGTGCAGCGCCGGCACGTCGTGGGTCACGTCGGGCACGGTTCCTCCAGCGGAGAAAAAGAGCTCGGAACGATTCGGGAAGGGAACTCGGAACGATCTCGGAATGATCTCGGGAGGGAATTCGGAATGATCTCGGGAATGATCTCGGGAGGGATCTTGGGAAGGAACTTGGAGGATCTCGGAAGGTGAGGAGATACGACGTCCTACGTCCTGACGGTCAGCGCGACCATAGGTGGGGCGATGGGGGCGGTCAAGGGATCTCACACGAATGGCGCATCTGCCACAGGTCGGACCAATGGCGCTGTGAAATGGCGAGAGTTGACCCCCCGTCAGAGCCGTATCCGGCAGACATGGGACGTGGGACGTCCGGGTGCGCGTACCATGCGCCGCATGCCCGGGCAGCCCAGGAACAGCCGTACGTCCGAGGAGTCCAGGAACAGCCGGATCCAGCGCCAGGTCATGCAGCTGATCATCGACCGCAGGCTCCAGGCCGGCGCCCTGCTGCCCACCGAGGCCGAGCTCATGGAGGACCTCGGCGTCAGCCGCAACTCCGTCCGCGAGGCGCTCAAGGCGCTCCAGGCCCTGGACATCGTGGAGATCCGGCACGGCTACGGCACGTACGTCGGCCAGGCCTCGCTGACCCCGCTGGTCGACGGGCTGACCTTCCGCACACTCACCCGGCACGACCATGACGCCGGTGCCCTCGCCGAGATCCTGCAGGTGCGGGAGGTGCTGGAGGAGGGGCTGATCCGGCGGGTGGCGGCGACGGTCACCGAGCCGGAGCTGGACCGGCTGGAGGGCGTCGTGGCGAGGATGGAGGAGGCGGGGCGGGCGGGGCGGCCCTTCCCCGACCTCGACCGCGAGTTCCACGAGCTGCTCTACGCGTCCCTCGGCAACGACCTGGTGCCGCAGCTGCTCGCCGCGTTCTGGACGGTCTTCCGGCGCGTCAACGGTGCGCGGGGGCGTCCCGACGACCCGTCTCCCGACGTCACCGCGCGCTGGCACCGGGACATCGTGACGGCCTTGCGGGCCGGGGACGTGGAGGGGGCGCAGCGGGCGATGGCCGTGCACTTCAGGGGGATCGAGGCGCGGGCGGGGCGGGAGTCGCGGGGGGCCGGCTGACAGGTGCGGGTCGCGATGTTCGCCCCCGCCGGTAAGTCAGCCCCTCCGGCGTTCGAGGAGCGGGGGTCCAGGGGGCAGAGCCCCCTGAAAGCGGGGTCGAAGGGATGGCAGCCCCTTCAGGATGGGACGGGTAGGGGCGGCGCAGGCGAAAGAGACGAAGGCGTCGCCGACACCGGTCAGGAATCAAGAAGCGCCGCCCCCGACCCACCGCTAGCGTGACGGCCATGGACATCAGCATTCACGCCAGCTTTCTCCCCCACGACGACCCGGACGCCTCCCTCGCCTTCTACCGGGACGCCCTCGGCTTCGAGGTCCGGACCGACGTCGGCCAGGGCAAGATGCGCTGGATCACGGTCGGCCCCGCCGACCAGCCCGGCACGTCCATCCTCCTCGCGCCGCCCGCCGCCGACCCCGGGATCACCGAGGACGAGCGCCGCACCATCGCCGAGATGATGGCCAAGGGCACCTACGGCTGGATCCTGCTCGCCACCTCGAACGTCGACGACACCTTCGACAAGGTGCAGGCGACCGGCGCCGAGGTGGTCCAGGAGCCGACCGACCAGCCCTACGGCATCCGGGACTGCGCCTTCCGCGATCCCGCGGGCAACCTGATCCGTATCCAGCAGCGGAGCTGAGCAGAGCCCCCGACCAGCAACGTTCCCGACCCGACCGAGCAGCTGCAGATGGAGACCACACGATGAGCAGGGCCACGAGGACGCCCGCGCGGACGTCGCCCGCGCCGCACGTCGCCGACAGCCATGAGCTGATCCGCGTGCACGGCGCACGCGAGAACAACCTCAAGGACGTCAGCATCGAGATCCCCAAGCGCCGGCTGACGGTCTTCACCGGCGTCTCCGGCTCGGGCAAGAGCTCGCTGGTGTTCGACACGATCGCCGCCGAGTCGCAGCGGCTGATCAACGAGACCTACAGCGCCTTCCTCCAGGGCTTCATGCCGAACCTGGCCCGCCCCGAGGTCGACGTACTCGACGGACTGACCACCGCGATCACCGTCGACCAGCAGCGCATGGGCGGCGACCCCCGCTCCACCGTCGGCACCGCCACCGACGCCAACGCGATGCTGCGCATCCTCTTCAGCCGGCTCGGCAAGCCCCACATCGGCCCGCCCAGCGCGTACTCGTTCAACACCGCCTCGGTCCGGGCGAGCGGCGCGATCACGGTCGAGCGCGGCGCGAAGACCAAGGCCGAGAAGGCGACCTTCGAGCGCACCGGGGGCATGTGCACCCGCTGCGAAGGGCGCGGCTCGGTCTCCGACATCGACCTCACCCAGCTCTACGACGACTCCAAGTCGCTGTCCGAGGGGGCCTTCACCATCCCCGGCTGGAAGTCGGACAGCCAGTGGACCGTGCAGCTCTACGCCCAGTCCGGCTTCGTCGACCCGGACAAGCCGATCCGCCGGTACACCAAGAAGGAGATGCACGCCTTCCTCTACGGTGAGCCGACCAAGATCAAGGTCAACGGGATCAACCTGACGTACGAAGGGCTGATACCGAAGATCCAGAAGTCGTTCCTGTCCAAGGACAAGGAGTCGATGCAGCCCCACATCCGGGCCTTCGTGGAGCGTGCGGTCACCTTCACCACCTGCCCCGAGTGCGACGGCACCCGCCTCAGCGAGGGCGCCCGGTCCTCGAAGATCGGCAAGGTCAGCATCGCCGACGCCTGCGCGATGGAGATCCGCGACCTGGCGGAGTGGGTACGCGGCCTCGAGGAGCCCTCCGTGGCGCCGCTGCTCGACGCGCTCCAGCACACCCTCGACTCGTTCACCGAGATCGGCCTCGGCTATCTCTCCCTCGACCGGCCCGCGGGCACCCTGTCCGGCGGCGAGGCACAGCGCGTCAAGATGATCCGCCACCTCGGCTCCTCGCTCACCGACGTGACGTACGTCTTCGACGAGCCCACCGTCGGTCTGCACCCGCACGACATCCAGCGCATGAACGACCTGCTGCTGCGACTGCGGGACAAGGGCAACACGGTGCTCGTGGTGGAGCACAAGCCGGAGGCCATCGCCATCGCCGACCACGTCGTGGACCTCGGCCCGGGCGCCGGCACGGCGGGCGGCACCGTCTGCTTCGAGGGCACCGTCGAGGGGCTGCGGGCGAGCGACACCGTCACCGGACGCCACCTCGACGACCGCGCCAAGCTCAGGGAGACGGTGCGCAAGGCCACCGGCACGCTGGCGATCCGCGGCGCGACCACGAACAACCTCCGCAGCGTCGACGTCGACATCCCGCTCGGCGTGCTCTGCGTCGTCACCGGCGTCGCCGGCTCCGGCAAGAGCTCGCTCATCCACGGCTCCATCCCGGCGCCGCAGGGCGTGGTGTCGGTGGACCAGACGCCGATCCGCGGCTCGCGGCGCAGCAACCCGGCGACGTACACCGGCCTCGCCGACCCGATCCGCAAGGCGTTCGCCAAGGCCAACGGCGTGAAGCCGGCCCTGTTCAGCGCGAACTCCGAAGGCGCCTGCCCCACCTGCAACGGCGCCGGCGTCATCTATGTCGACCTGGGCATGATGGCCGGCGTCGACACCCCCTGCGAGGACTGCGAGGGCAAGCGGTTCCAGGCGTCGGTGCTGGAGTACCGGCTCGGCGGCCGGGACATCAGCGAGGTGCTCGCGATGTCGGTGACCGAGGCCGAGGAGTTCTTCGGCAACGGCGAGGCCCGCACCCCGGCCGCCCACAAGATCCTGGAGCGGATGGCGGACGTCGGCCTCGGCTACCTCACCCTCGGCCAGCCGCTCACCACGCTGTCCGGCGGCGAGCGGCAGCGGCTGAAACTGGCCACGCACATGGGGGACAAGGGCGGCGTGTACGTCCTCGACGAGCCGACGACCGGCCTCCACCTCGCCGACGTCGAGCAGCTGCTCGGCCTCCTCGACCGGCTCGTCGACTCCGGCAAGTCCGTGATCGTCATCGAGCACCACCAGGCGGTCATGGCGCACGCCGACTGGATCATCGACCTCGGCCCCGGCGCCGGCCACGACGGCGGCCGGATCGTCTTCGAGGGCACCCCCGCCGACCTCGTCGCCGAGCGCTCCACCCTCACCGGTGAGCACCTCGCGGCCTACGTCGGCGGCTGACCCCGATGTGTTTCACCACATCGCCGGTGATGTCCCTCCTCGCGTCCCGCTCCCGGCAGCTCAGGGAGCGGGCGCGGGAGTGGACGGGCCCGGAGGGGGTTGGGGATGATGCGGGGGTGCGATCCCACCACTCGACATCCGAGGAGCAGCAGCTGCGGACCCTCACCGCGCTGCGCCGCGTGCGCGACCGGATGGACCGCGAGTACGCACAGCCGCTGGACGTCGAGGCGCTCGCGCGCGGCGTGCACATGTCGGCCGGGCATCTCAGCCGGGAGTTCAAGGCCGCCTACGGCGAGTCTCCGTACGGCTACCTGATGACGCGGCGCATCGAGCGGGCGATGGCGCTGCTGCGCCGGGGCGACCTCAGCGTCACCGAGGTGTGCTTCGAGGTCGGCTGCTCGTCGCTGGGCACCTTCAGCACCCGCTTCACGGAGCTGGTCGGCATGTCGCCGAGCGCCTACCGGCGCCGGCTGACGGACCCGGCGGACGTGACGGCGGGCATGCCGTCGTGCCTGTCGAAGCAGGTGACCAGGCCCCTCAGGAACCGCGAGGCCCAGGCGACGTGACGGACCGGGGCGCCGTCCCCGCGCGGCGCCCCGAGGTCCGGCAGCCCGGCCTTCTCAGGTGAGGGCCCGGGCGAGCAGCGCCGCCGTCTCGACGATCAGAGAGTGGTCCAGCGCCGCGTCCCGCTCGGGCCGTGTCGTCTGGACGGCCAGGACGAGCGGGGTGCCGTCCTCGGTCCAGGCGATGCCCACGTCGTTGTTCGTGCCGTAGGAGCCGCCGCCCGTCTTGTCGGCGACCGTCCAGGTCTTGGGCAGTCCCGCGCGGAAGCGGTTGGCGCTGGTGGTGTTGTTCAGCAGCCAGTGCGTGAGGAGATCGCGGTCGGGGCGGTTCAGGGCGTCGCCGAGGACCAGTCGGGCGTACGTCCGGGCGATCGCGCGCGGGCTCGTGGTGTCCGTGACGCGCCACGGCTCCGCCGAGTTGAGGTCCGTCTCCCAGCGGTCGAGGCGGGTCACCGGGTCGCCGAGGGAGCGGGCGAAGCCGGTGATGGCGGTGGGGCCGCCGAGCTCGCGCAGCAGGAGGTTGCCGGCCGTGTTGTCGCTGAACCGGATGGCCACGTCGGCGAGTTCGGCCACGGTCATGCCGGTGGCCAGGTGCTTGGCGGTCTCGTCGGAGTTGGCCACCAGGTCGGCCTCCGTGTAGTGGATCCGCTTGGCGAGCACCTCGCCGTCGCGGTCCAGGTCGCGCAGCACGGCCGCGGCGGCCAGCGTCTTGAACAGGGAGCAGATCGGGAAACGCTCGTCGGCGCGGTGGCGGACGGTCCGCCTGGTGGCGAGGTTGTGGGCGAACACGCCCAGGCGGGCGCCATGTCGCCGCTCCAGTTCGTGGAGGCGGTCGGTGGTGGTGGCGTGGGCCGGCGCGCTGGTGAGGAGTGCGGCGGCGGTGGCGGTGCCTGCGGTCAGCAGGGTGCGGCGACCTAAGATCTTGCTCTCCTTCGCTCGGAATTCGTCTGGCGGATTCGTCTGGTGGATTTCGTCCGGTGGATTTCGTTCGGCGGGTCGTGCCGATCTCTTCAGTGATCGACGCCGTGCGTCATTCCTTGGTTGCGTGGTCGTAGACCATCGGCCGACGGCGCGGCGAGGCCGTGCTCGCCACAGTGGCCGTATGGAGAACACCAAGGGGATCAGCCGGGCAGGGTTTCTGGCGGGGGCCGCGGCCGTCGGACTGGCGGGGGCGGTGTCGCCCGCGGGACAAGCCGCGACGACCGGAACCGGTCGACGAGGCCTGAAGCACCGCGGCGTCGTCTACACCCTCGGCGCCGGTGAGACGCCCGGCACCGCGTGGAGCGCCGCCCGGATGCGCGAGGACGTCCGGGCGATCCGCGACGACCTGCACGCCGACACCCTCGACGTCACCGGCGACGGCGTCGAGCGCCTCACCGCCACGGCCGCCGAGGCCGCCGAGCGCGGGCTGCACGTCTGGCTCCAGCCGACCCTCGGGGACCTGCCGGAGCGGGAGATCCTGGAGAGCATCGCCGAGTGCGGCCGGTTCGCGGAACGGCTGCGCCGGCAGGGCGCGAGCGTCGACTTCAGCGTGGGCTGCGAGTTCTGGCTGTTCGTGCCGGGGATCGTGCCGGGGGAGACGGTCCTGGAGCGCGTCGACAACCTTCAGAAGGGCACCGTCGACATGGCGGGGATGCAGCGCCGCCTGGCCCGCTTCACCGCGAAGGCGGCCGGCGTCGGCCGCTCCGTCTTCCACGGCCGGCTGAGCTACGCGGCCGCCCAGGACGAGGAGTTCGAGCCGGTCGACTGGAACCTGTTCGACGTCGTCGGCATCGACTACTACTCGTACCACCGCGAACCGGCCGCGTACGTGAGCGAGTTGAAGCGCCACCTCCGCTGGGGAAAGCCGCTCGCCATCACCGAGTTCGGCACCTGCGCGTACGTCGGCGCCCCCGAGACGGCCGGCATGGGCTGGTACGTCGTCGACTACGACAAGACGCCGCCGGAGATCAAGGGCGACCTGGTGCGCAGCGAACGCACACAGGCCGCCTACCTGGCCGATCTCCTGGGCGTCTTCGAGTCGATGAACCTCTACGCGGCGATGGCCTTCGAGTTCGTCACCCCCGACGCCCCCCACCGCCCCGACAACCCGCGATTCGACCTGGACCTGGCGAGCTACAGCATCACCAAGGCCGTCAAGGACTGCCCCGACGACCCGGCCTCCGACTGGCACTGGGAGCCGAAGCAGGCCTTCCGCGCGGTGGCCCGCCACTACGGCCGACGGGCACGGTCCGGCACGCGGGGAGACCATGGATGAGGAGGTGCGCGTATGGACTGGACCCTCGAGGTGATCGGTGTGCCGGTCTCCGACGTCGACCGCGCCAAGGCCTTCTACACCGACCGGTGCGGATTCCGCGCGGAGATCGACGCGCCGTTCTACGCGGGCGTCGGCCGCTTCGTCCAGCTCACCCCGCCCGGCTCCCGCTGCTCGGTCGTGCTGGAGTCCGGCATGCCGCAGCCCCCGGGGCAGTCGCGGACGGCCCCTGGCTCGCTGCGGGGCCTCCAGCTCTGTGTCACGGACATCGACACGGCGAGAGCGGAACTGCTGCAACGAGGGGTCGAGGTGAGCCCGGTCATGCACATGGGCGCGTCCGGCTGGGCGGAGGGCCGGGGCGAGGAGAGCTGGAACTCCTTCCTCTTCTTCCAGGACCCCGACGGCAACGGCTGGACGGTCCAGGAGGCCCCGACGCCCCTCGCCGAACGCTGAGAGCCCTGGGCCGGGCTTAGGACCTGTCGTTTGGATCCTGCCGGCGTCGCGGGCCCTGGCACGCGCTCCCCCGAGCTCTTCGAGCAGAGGGTACACCCGGCCGCGTTGTCGTCGGTTGCCGACTCCCCCACGCTCGAACAACCTCGCGCGGGGGCACCCCCATCGACCCCGGCTCGGGTCGGCTGAAAAGCGCAGTACCTCTCAGCCGACCTGATCCAAACGACAGGCCCTAGGGGCAGTACGTGTCCTGGTCCGGACGCTTCCCGGTCGCCAGGAAGCGGGAGACGGTGGCGTCGCCGCAGGCGTTGCCGTTGTCCAGATAGGAGCCGTGGCCCGTCGAGTTCACGGTGACCATGACGGCCCGCCTGCCGAACGCCTCCCGCAACTTCAGCGCCCCGCTCAGCGGAGTGGCAACGTCCCGCGCGTTCTGCACGAGCAGCACATTGGACGGCCCACGCCCCGTGACCCGCAACGGCGCCTCCTTCGGCTCCCGGGGCCACGCCGCACACACCATCGCGTTCCTCGGCATGCCCGCGGTCAGCGGGAACTTCGCCCGGCTCTCGGCGACGCCCTTCTCGTACACCGCCGCCGACCTCGGCCAGGCACCGTCGTTGCAGATGGTCGCCGCCCCGACCGCGGTGTAGTTCTGCAGCACCGATTCCGGCGGGGCGGGCGGCGCGGGCGGCACCTCGCCCTTCCGCGCGGCCAGCATCAGCTTGGCCAGGCTCGGGTAGTCGTCGGGGTCGTAGAAGCTGTCAAGCATGGCCTGGCGCAGGATGTTGCCGTTGAGCTCCGCGGGGTTGGCACCGGGCCAGGGGATCGGCTCGTGGTCCAGGCGGGCGGCGAGGCGGAGGAAGAGCGGTCGTACCTCTGCCGCCGTGTCGGCGAGCCGGTACGGGTTGCCGGGCCTGGACGCCCACTTGGCGAACTCGGGGAAGTTGTCCTCGACGCCGGCCTCGTACGCCTCCAGCCAGGCGCGCTCCGCCCGCACCGGGTCGGGGTTGTCGCTGCTGTCCAGCACGATGCGGTCGGTGCGGTGCGGGAACAGCTCGGCGTAGGCGGAGCCGACGTACGTGCCGTACGACACCCCCCACGCGGACAGTTTCCGCTCGCCGAGCGCGGCCCGGATGCGGTCGATGTCGCGGGCGTTGTTGAGCGTGCTGATGTGCTTCATCAGTTCGCCACCGTTGCGGGCGCAGGCGTCGGAGATGCGCTGGGCGGTGGCCATGTTCCCGGTGACGGAGCCGTCCGGAGCGGGCCAGGGACGCAGGCTCGTACGGGCGAGGTCCTCCTCGCCGACCTCGCAGTTCACCGGCGTCGAGGGGGCGTTGCCGCGCGGTGCGAACCCGATGAGGTCATAGGCGTCCCGCACCGACTGCGGCAGCTTTTGCCCGATGCCGGAAGGGTCGCCGAGGCTGTCACCGCCGGGCCCGCCGGCGATCATCAGCAGCGTGCCGCGCCGGGCGGACGGCTTCTCGGCGGGGATACGGGAGACGGCGATGTCGATCCTCGGGCCGCCGGGGTCGGCGTAGTCCATCGGTACGGACAGGGCGGCGCACTCCTGCCTCGGGTCGAGCCCCTCACCCTCGCACTCGGTCCACTTCAGCGGGGCCGCCGTGGCGGTGGCGGACGCGGTGAGCGGGGTGACGACTCCGAAGACGACGGCGGAGGCGGTGGCGATCAGGACGGCACTCTTGGTGATCTGCTTCATGCACAGCAGCCTGACCGACTTTGACGGAGTGTCACATCCTGGTAACTCCCCCATATCTCCTGGGGTTTACCAGGTGGGGCTAACCCCAGCCCCGGCTCTCACCTCAGCCCCAGCACCATGATGAGCCGGTCCTCCCCGGGCCCCAGATAGTCCCTGTGCACCCCGCCCTCCGCGGCGAACCCCAGCGACCGGTACAGCATGATCGCCGCCGCGTTGGTCGGCTCCACGGTCAGTCGCACCTCGTGCGCCCGCTCCCGGCGCAACTGCCGCAGCACCTCCAGCATCAGCCGCTTGCCGAGCCCCCGGCCGCGCTGGTCGGCGCTGACGGCCAGGCTCAGTACCCAGCAGGTGTAGCCGTCCGAGGTGGTGACGAAGAGGACGTAGCCGTGCAGGTACTCCCCGTCGTCCAGGACGAGGATGCGGTCGCCGTGCACATCGAGGTGCTGGCGGAGCACGAAGTACGGGTAGGGGTCCTCGGGGAAGACCTCGCGGTCCACGCGGAGGAGTTCGTTCAGATCCGCCTCGGTGACGCCCCGCATCGTCAGCGGCCGATCGCCGCTGTCGGCGAAGAACGCCTGGTCGGAGCGGCGACCCGGAACAGGGAAACGTTCCTCCGGCACGGCCATCAACTGCCCCCTATGCGATGGAATGAAGTCACTCGTGCGGGTGAGCACCCGTTGCCCGCCGTTTCAGGTGCTCGGTTGGGAGATCCGCCCATCTTGAGCAGGGCCGATCCGGCGGTTCAAGTGCGCGAGTTGGCTATGCCTCGACGCGCTCCCAGTGCGCCTTCTTTTGGTACCGTGAGTGAATGACCCAGAGATCGTCGGGGGACGTCCAGCTGAACGCACAGGTGCACTGGGCGGAGTTCGACCCGATCGCCTACGTGCAGCACAACTACAGCGTCTTACAGGCAGAGGACGCGGAGATCCTGCACCTGGTCCGGGATCATTTCGTCGATCATTTCCAGAAGCAGGGCGGCGGCCCGGTTTCCGGTATCGACGTGGGGGCCGGCGCCAATCTCTATCCCGCACTCGCCATGATGCCGTGGTGCGAGGAGATCACCCTCTTCGAACGCTCGCCCGCCAACGTCGAGTACCTCACCGGCCAGGTCGACGGCTACGACACGAACTGGGACCAGTTCTGGGGCGCCCTGAGCGAGCACGAGGCCTACGGCTCCCTGGGCGCGGACCCGCGTGAGAGATTCCGCAAGGTCGTCCATGTCGAGGAGGGCGACCTCTTCGAGCTTGCCCGGTACGAGGGCCGGTGGTCCATGGGGACCATGTTCTTCGTCGCCGAATCGATGACCACCTCCCGCGACGAGTTCATGCTCGGCGTCGAGTGTTTTCTGCGTGCCCTGGCCCCCGACGCCCCCTTCGCCGCCGCCTTCATGGCACATTCGAAGGGTTATCACGCGGGCGAACACTTCTTCCCGGCCTGTGACGTGGGAGAATCCGAGGTACGGGTGAGCCTTGAGGCATTCGCGCGAGACTTCAAGGTGCAGCGGCTCGAATCCGAGGCCGAAGTGCGTGACGGATATTCGGGAATGATCGTCGCCTACGGCTGGCGCCGGAATTCGGACGCGGATCTTCCGATTCGCTGATCCCGATGCGCTGATCTCCGATTCACCGATCAATGATTCGCTGATCTCCGATCAACTGATCGAAGAACCTTTACGATGAAGCTTCACAAAAGAACAGCGTTATTCCTCAGGTAATGGCAGTGCGGCCTGTGTGAGGGGCATGGGATGCAGATCAAGCCACGCCAGCATCTGCTGGACATCTGGCAGGCGGTCGCCCGTCACTCTTTCAGCGGGGGAGAGTGGGAGTGGGGCGACTGGGGCAAGGAGAGCAGTGTCGCGGACGCGGAGCGGTTGCTCTGCCTCCTGTACCCCGCCACCGAGATCCCCGCGTTCCGGTTGGACGACCCCGACACCACACAGGAGGACGTCCAGCAGGCCCTGAGGCGGGCCGGCGGACGCCTGGAGGTCCCGGCCAACCTCGTCACGGCCACCGCCGAGTTCATGCGGACCCACACCGGTGAGGACAAGAGGCCCACCTTCGCCGGCGGCTACTACTTCGGCTCCGCCGACAAGACCAAGCAGCTCACCGAGGAACAGCGCCAGGTCGGCGTCGTCGACTCGTTCTCCATGTCCGTCACCCTGTGCCTCGCCACGCTCGGCTTCCTCAAGATCTACGAGACCAGGACCCGGCGCAGCGACATCAAGGAGACCATCGCCGAGCTGCGCGTCGCCACCAGCAACCGGCTCACCGCCGCCATGGTGAGCCTGCTGCGCTCCTTCACCGTCAACGTCTTCGACACCGACTCCTCGCAAGGTGTCACGCTCTGCGAACTCCTCGGCCAGGGGCGGATGTCACAGCGCCAGGTGCTCAACAAGTTCCAGAGCCGCTTCCGTTCCCTGCGCGCGGCGATCAACGAGAGCGTGTTCCTCGGTATCGACGTGCAGGAAGGCCTCAAGGACGAGAACCAGCTCTTCGAGTGCGGCTGGGCCTGGTCCATGGTGCGCGACGCCCCCGAGGTCGAGACCAGCGAGGCCATCGGGCCGCAGCCCGAGGGCGTCGCCAACGCGGTGCCGTACCTGTACTTCACCGTGGTCGCCCTCGACGGTATCCAGGACCTGTTCTCCGACCGCACCCTCACCCTCGGCCTGCTCAACCCCGAACAGCAGAAGCTCGCCGAGGCGCTCCGGCTGCGGTGGGAGCTGACCCAGCAGTACTGGTCCCGCATCGCCCGCTTCGACGACGAGCGCTGGCCCCTGGAAGACCTGCCCTGGCGTACGACGGGACAGAAACTGGAGTCCGAGTACTTCTCGCTCTCCGTCGCCGCCATCCTCGTGCACGACCTGATGCGGCGCCGGGCCACCGACGACGACCTGACCCGCACGGTCGCCGTCATGGAACGCCTCGCCGAACGCGGCCGCGTCACCAGCCGGATGGTCCGCGACGACCCGATGGTGCAGCAGCTGCACAACGTGGGCGTCTCCCTGCCGTTGCAGGGCAGCGAGCGGCTCGGCCCGCCCATGACCTGGTCGATGACCGACTTCTCGGCGCAGCTGCTGAAACGAACCGTCCAGCTGTGCACGCTGTCCCGCAACCTCTCCTCGCACGACCGGCTGCTCAGACTCGCCGAGGACATCTTCGACCACATGTGGCTGCGCCGGATCCGGGACGGCGAGGGCGTCGGCCTGTGGGACAACATCCACGCCGCCTATCCCGAGGCGGAGATCCACAAGCGGCGCGTACCGGTGTCGTGGAGCATCACCGAGCGGGTCACCGAGGTGATGGTCCAGGCCCACCAGATGTACCAGCAGCCACCGATCCGCAGCCTCGAACTGACCGAGCTGGCAAGGGCGTTGCTCAGTGAGTCGGCCCACCTGCTGGGCAACGAACAGATGGAACCCGCGCCCAAGGACGACGGCCGGCACGGGATGCAGCTCAGAAACATCGAGGTCAAGTTGCGCCGCGCCCGCACCCTCGTGGACGAACAGCCGGGCACGGCGTACGCGTTGGCACTCGAGGTGCTGGGACAGCTCGACGCGCTCGCCCGGGCCCGCGAAGCCGCGGACCGGGGAGTGTGAACCGTGCTGATCTTCGCAGCCTCCGACAAGGGAGGCACGGGCCGCTCCGTGACCAGCGCCAACCTCGCCTACCACCGCGCGCTGGCCGGGGACGACGTCTGCTACCTCGACTTCGACTTCGGCTCGCCCACCGCGGCGGCCGTCTTCGACGTGGCCGACGCCCGCCAGGACACCGAGGACCGCGGGCTGCACGCCTACCTCATAGGGGAGGTGAGCGAACCCGCCCGGATCGACGTCTGGTCCGAGACCGAGCACCAGGTACTGCGCTTCCCGCCGCCCGGCTGCGGCCGCCTGGTGCTGATGCCCGGCGACGTCAGCGGCGGCGAGTTCGCCACCGGCGAGGAGAACCTGCGCCGCTGCGTCGACCTGCTGATGACGCTCTACTACGAGTTCGATCTGGTCGTCGTCGACCTCAGCGCCGGCCGCTCCTACGCCGTCGACATGGTCCTGGAGGCCACCGCACAGCCCGAGATGAGCGAGGTCACCGCCCGCTGGCTGGTGTTCCACCGGTGGACCCGCCAGCATGTGGGGGCCGCCGCGAGCCTGGTCTTCGGCAAGCGCGGCATCCTCGCGGGCGGCGTCGACCGAGGCCATGACGAGGAGGCGCTGCGCAACTCGATCCGCTTTGTGCGGGCCGCCGTACCCGACCCCGAGTCCCCGCTGTGGTCCCAGGTCTCGCCCACCCAGTCGGCGTGGATGCGCAAGACCGACGAGGACCTCAAGCAGCTCGCCTCCAACCACGGCATCGGCTACAGCCAGGTCCTCGGCTCCGTACCCCTCGAACCGGTTCTGCAGTGGCGTGAGCAGCTCATCACCGACGAGGACGTGCTCGACAGCCAGATCGCCAACGAGGCGACCTGGCAGGCGCTGAACCAGCTCGCCGGACGCCTGACCGACGACAAGTACTGGGAGCCGGCGTGACCGAGGCCGTGTTCCAGGAGACCACCGCGGAACTGCGCACCCAGTCCGTGCCGCTCGCCCATCTCTCCCTGGAGCTGGGCCACCTCTACATGGAGGACTTCGAGGCGGGCCCCAAGCGCCTCGGCGAGCACTTCGCCGAGGTGCGGATCTGGGCGGACGCGGTCCGCGCCTCCGCGGCCCGCCGCAGCAAGCGGCCCCGCATCAGCACCTGCTTCCTCATCGACGACTACTTCACCCGCTTCTCCACCCCGGCCGAACTGATCCCGACGGTGCTCAAGGAGGCCGAGAGGGCGGGGCTGGTCATCGACTACCTCGCCCGCGAGTCGGCCTGCGCGGTCGCCGACCGCGTCGAACTCGCGGAGTCGGTCATGCACCGCCTCGTCGAGTCGCCGCCGCCCGGCAGCTACGGCTCCCGCCCGCCCGTCAGCCAGACCGGCTGGCTCGCCAACGGCCAGCGCACGCCCACCATGCCGGCCCCCGCGCTCGGCGGCCGGGCCAAGGGCTGGGAGCCACCGCGGGAGACGGCGGCCCGCAACCACTCGGTCTTCATGGACGTGGAGCTGTGGTCCGAGAAGGACGGCCGGCGGCTGTGGTCCTGCCCGTTCCTGGCCGCCGTATGGCAACTGGCCAGGCTCGGGCTGTTACGGCACCTCGGTGAGCCCGTGCTGGTGCCGCGGGAGTGGCAGGGCGGGGACTTCCCGCACGACTGGGACCGGCTCGACCCCCTGATCAAGCTCACCGACACCAAGGCGCCGTTCAGCGCGTACCGCACCTGCACCCTCATGCCGAACCGCTTCCTCGCCGTCGAGGACGCCGTACGGCTCGTCCTCGACCAGATAGACGTCGACGCGGGGGCGCTGCAGCAGGTCGCCGAGCGGTCCGCCGCCGAGGGGATGCCGGTGCCGGCGGCGGTCGCACAGCGCGCCACCTACGTCTTCTACGAGGAGCCGGCCGACTCCTCCGAGGCCGAGGAGACCTGAGATGACGGCGGCCCCCGGACCACCGGCGCGTTCGGTCCTCGCCTGCGGCGAGGTGCGCACCTGTCTGCTCCCCTCCTTCCAGGCGCTGGACAGCAGGGCCGCCGCCCAGTTGCTCAGGCTGCGCGCCGACGTCCACGTCCGGGTCTCCGAGCGGCCCACCATGTACGTCCTCTCCCCGGAGATCCTGACCGGCGTGGACTGCCGGCTGCCCACCTCCAACGGCAGCAAGGTCCGGGCCGTCGGCACGGTGGCCGCCCGCGCGGCGCTGACCGAGGGCCGGCTGCTGCAGTCGACCGCGTACTTCAGCCTCCCGGCCGCCGGCCCCGACCTGCGCCGCCCCTGGGGCCAGTACCTGGTCCGCCCCGGCCTGGTCGAACCGTTCGGAAAGCTGCCCCAACAGGCCACCGCCGAGGGCGTGTTGCGCGGAGCCGGGCGCGGTGAGCTCGACCTCGGAATGATCGCCGAAGGTCTCCTCTCCCAGCTCCGCCGGCACGCCCTCCTCGACCGCAGGGTGCCGTTCAAGTCCAGCCCCACCCGGCTGCGTTGGGTGGCCCGACGCACTCCCGAGGGCGAGCGCGCATCCCTGGTGAACTTCACGGTCGCCGAGGGCGGACTGCGGACCATGGAGCTACGGCTGCCCGAGCACATCCCGGCGGCATCCGCGGCGGGCATCTGCGAGGATCTCGCCCTGCACGACTGGCTTTTGACGTCCGTTCAGCACATGCTGGACAACAGCCGACTCGGCGCGGCGGACGGGCCTTCGGTCGTGGAGGCGCTGCATCCGGTCGTGGTTCACCTGCTGCACCTGTGGATGCCACGGGCGCATGTGGACCCCGCGCTGGGCCACCTGTGGGACGTACTGGAAGAGAAACCGGGGTTCTCCCGACAGTGGGAGAACCTCAGCCGGCGCATCAGGGATCGACTGGCCCTCCAGGCCGTGGCGATGCCTCAGCAGGCGCTCAGCGCGAGCTGAGGGGCGGAACCCGAACCACACACAGACGGGGGACAAGACATGAGTGGAGCGCCATTAGGAGCGGGGAACAACGGCGGTCCGGCGCCGCGTCAGGAGCCACGCATGCCCAAGATGTTCTGGCGGATCCTGATCACCGCCTCGGCGGCGGGCGGGGCCTTCCTGCTGACCAGCATCCTGGACCAGGACGACGGGAACATCTGGCAGTGGGTGGCGTCCATCGTCATCGGCAGCGCGGCGCTGATCGTGCAGTACCTGCTCGACTTCGGCGAGCGCTTCGAGAAGGTCGACCGGCGCTTCAACGAGATCCTCGCCGCGACGACGCTCTTCAGCCAGGTGGACGGTTCGGTGCTGCGTTCCGACGAGGTGACCCGGCTAGTCCTCGGCTACACCAAGGTCCGTGAACGGGGCGGCGACATCGTGCAGGCCTTCGCGGAGAAGGAGCTGAGCCGTCTCGCCAAGACGATGGAAGGCCTGGGCAGCGGCAGCGCGGACTGCCCCGGTGAGAACAACGAGTGGCTGATCGACATCACCGACTGCGTCAAGATGACCCTCGACGCCACCAGCACCTCGGTGGACCGGGCGTTCTGGACCAGCGGGTCGGCCGAGCGGTACCTCGCCGCGCAGGAGAAGGCGATCAAGCGGCGGGGCGTGGAGATCCGGCGCCTGTTCGTCGTGCGGGACGAGGACGAGGTCACGCCGGAGCTCAGAGCACTCTGCGAGAGCCAGCGCAGGCGGGGCATCGACGCGCGCATAGCGGTGCGCTCACTGATGGAGACGAACCCCAGGGTCGACGACTTCATCGTCTTCGACGGCGAACTCTGCTACGAGACCAAGCCGGACCAGGAATCCAACCCGGACGGCACCTGGCTGAGCGCCGAGCCCGACCACATCGAGGACCGCGTCACCCAGTTCGCCAAGCTGTGGGCGGAGTCGGAACGCCAGGCGGGTCCCGAGCCACAGCCGACGGTCACTTCAGGAACGTGAGGTATGGACGGTGCGCATACCGCCGGTTGTGCTGAAGATCCTGATCACGGTGGCCGTGGGGACGGTGACCTATGTGATCACCCAGGTGATCGACCAGTCGCAGGAGGAACTGTGGCAGATCGCCCTGGCCGTCGTTATCGGTGGTGCGGCGCTGATCGTCCAGTACATGGTCGACTTCGAGCAGCGGCTGGCGGCGGTGGAGACCGGTCAGCGACAGAACAGGCGTGAGCTGCGGGAGGATCTGGAGGCGCGGCACCGTGAGATGACGGAGCTGGTGGACCGGGGATTTCGGCAGGTTGGGGACGTGACGGACCTGTTCGGCAGTCTGGAGGACGCGAGGATGCCCTCCGACGAGGTCAAACGGTTGGTCGGGAGCGCGGTGCAGGTGGGATCACAGGGCCAGGGCTTCCCGCAGGACTTCGCGCGAGCCGAGATCGAGCGGCTCGCCTCGATGATGACAGCGCTGGCCTCGGCGCACGGCGACTGGCCGGGGGAGAACAACGACCTGCTCATCGATCTCACCCGGTGCGCCCGCAAGAGCATCTACGCCACCAGCAGCTTCATCGACCTGGCCTTCTGGGAGACCGCAACCGCGAAGTACTACCTGGACGTGCAGCGCGAGGCGATCCAGCGGCGCGGGGTCACGGTCAGGCGCCTGTTCATCGTGAAGGATCCCGAGGAACTCGACGCGAGCCTGGACACAATCCTCAAGCAGCAAAGGGACGCCGGCATGGAGGTCGGCGTGGTGGTTCTGTCCGAGCTGCCGCCCGACATCAGGGTGGGGGAGACCCTCGACGTCGTCATCTTCGATGAAGAGCTGTACTTCGAGATCACAACGGATGTGCAGCAGCTCAACCCCAACGCCAAACTCGACGCGCGTGAGGGGAAGGTCGCTCGGCGCAAGGCACGATTCGACCATCTGTGGAACGCCCGCCGAGAGGGCCCACTAGACGGACGCTGAGGCGAAGCGGGCGAACTCCGCCCAGGCGGGGGCACCGATCAGGAGGACGGGGCTGTCCGAGGCGAGTTTGGTGTCCCGGACGGGGACGACGCCGGGGAGGCCGTCGGCTACCTCGACGCAATTGCCGCCCTCGCCGTTGCTGTAGGTGCTCTTGCGCCAGCGGGCGGCGCCTGGGAAGTCGGACGCGACCTCGACGCAGTCGCCGCCGTTGCCGTCGCTGTAGCTGCTCTTGCGCCAGCTCGCGTTGCTCAGGTCGTACTCGCGCATCGTCTGAAGTCCTCCGCCGCCGACTCGATCAGGGCCAGGGACGCCTCCGGCGACAGCGCGGCGGCCCTGAGCAGATCGTATGCCGCGTACGCGCGCTTCACCACAGCCGGATCGTCCAGCAGATTCCCCGAATACACGGCTTCTGTATAGGCCGTTGGCGGGGCGTCCTCGAACTCCATGAGCTTCAGCGAGCCGGTCATCAGGGCGTACGCCCCAGCCGCATACGGCAGCACCTGGACCAGCACCGTTCGCTCCCGTGCCATCGCCGCCACGCGCTCCAGTTGCTCCGCCATCACGGCCGGGCCGCCGACCGGGATGCGCAGCACGTTCTCGTGCAGGACGACCCAATACACGGGCCGTGTAGCGTCCTTGAGGATGTGCTGCCGCTCCAGTCGGCCGGATACCTTGTCGTCGATGTACTCGTCCGTCGCGAACGCGTTCATCGCCAGCGTGACCGCACGCGCGTACCCCGCTGTCTGCAACAAGCCTGGCACCAGCGCGGGCGCGAACTCGCAGATGTTCGTCGCCAGCCGCTCCAGCTCTGCCGCCTTCGCGAAGTAGTCCGCGTATCGCTTGTCGCTGATGAGCCGCTTCCAGAGCCGCTCGAAAAAACCGTCGGTTTGCAGCACCTCGTCAATCCGCTGGGCGACATCCAATTGCGGCTTTCGAATTGCCTGTTCGAACTGGCCGATATAGCCACCGGACACGAAGACCAACGCCCCCAGTTCCACCTGGGTCATCCCGGCGTTCTCCCGGCGCCGCTTCAGCTCACTTCCGAAGAACTCCCAGGCCGCCAACCGTGAACCATTGGCCATAGCCAACCCCCTTGTGCTGCCCCGTACTTGTAGAGCACAGACTCCTGCCGAGTGTAGGCGTCGCAGGTCACCATGGAGATGGAAAGAGTGAAACCCGAATAGGAGGGGAGTTCACGTGACGGCACGACACTCGGCGCGCTGCGTCGAAGAAGCGGAGGAAGCAGTGAAGGAATTGCGGGCGGTGCTGGAGAAGGCAGGAATTACGCTCCCGACACTCCGGTTGGACCCGGCGAGTCTTGCGCGTGAAGCCCCTTGCCCGCTCGTGGAATTGGGCCGGTGTTCGGTCGAGACGGCGCAACGGCTCGCGGCGGTGCTGCGATGAAGCCGCCGATCGGATCGTACGTCGTCGACACCCGTTCGGGTCGGATCGGCGTCGTGATGGGGCACGAGGGGCCGTATGTCCAACTGAGACCGTACGGCGGCGGCAAGGAGTGGGACGCCGAGCCGGGGGTCGTACGCAACGCCACGCCCGCCGAGCGGCTGCGCGCGGCGACGGCGTACGCCAACGCACGCAGCCGGGGTGAGGTTCCTTGACGTGAGCACGGGCGCATAGGGTGCGGCGGCATGGGCTTGTGGAGATGGAGGAGAAGAGGGGCGAAGGCGTCCCGCCGCTACCCCGTGCCGCTCACCATGCACCAGCTGTGGATGGTGTCGCTGAGCGCGCCGGTGAGCCGGGACCGGGGCGCCTCGCGCACCACGCTGTACCCGTTCGCGCGGATCGACGAGGAGGGGGCCCGGCGCTGGTTGGCCGAGCAGTGGGAGATCACCTCGCGTGAGCAGCTGATCGGCCGGCTCGACGGCCTGTCCCGCAGCGGGTACCGGGCCCGGGCGTACCGGCTCACCGGCGTCGCGCCGCTCGCCTGGGACGCCGCCCTGTACGTCGACATCGCCCGCCGTGGCTTCGCCTGCGGGCTGATCGACGAGTCCGACGCCTGGACCGCGCTGAAGAACATCGTGCCGGCGGTGGCCGGGACATACGGATCATGGAGCGAGTACGCCGATCACTACCTGCTGGGGCGGCAGGTGTGGCGGGACGGGCTGCGCTGCACGGCGGACTCCGGGTTCCCCGCCGCTCAGGAGGTCGCGGACGCGCATCTGAGGGCTCTTCTGGACCCGGCGAACCGTGCCAGCCCCTGGAACATGGCCCCCTGGGACGCCATAAGCCACCCCGACCGCACCCGCTGACCCATGCCGTACGCGAGAATGAACCCATGAGTCTGTTCCGCGACGACGGCATCGTGCTGCGCACCCAGGAGCCGGGTGAGGCGGACCGGATCATGCTGTGCTCCCCCGGGGGACCCCCGTACCCCCGGCCGACATCCCGCAGGGGTGCGCGATGAGCCTCTTCCGGGACGACGGCATCGTCCTGCGGACCCAGAAACTCGGCGAGGCGGACCGGATCATCACCCTGCTCACTCGCGGTCACGGACGGGTGCGGGCGGTGGCACGTGGTGTGCGGCGTACGAAGTCCAAGTTCGGTGCGCGGCTCGAACCCTTCTCCCATGTCGACGTGCAGTTCTTCGCGCGGGGCAGTGAGCTGGTCGGGCGCGGGCTGCCGCTGTGCACGCAGAGCGAGACCATCGCGCCGTACGGCGGCGGGATCGTGACGGACTACGCCCGGTACACCGCCGGTACGGCCATGCTGGAGACCGCCGAGCGGTTCACCGACCACGAGGGCGAACCCGCGGTCCAGCAGTACCTGCTCCTCGTCGGCGCCCTGCGTACGCTCTCCCGCGGCGAGCACGAGCCGCATCTCGTTCTCGACGCGTTCCTGCTCCGCTCGCTCGCCGTCAACGGCTACGCCCCCAGCTTCAGCGACTGTGCGAAGTGCGGCATGCCCGGACCGAACCGCTTCTTCTCGGTCGCCTCCGGGGGCTCGGTCTGTGTCGACTGCCGGGTGCCCGGTAGCGTCGTACCGTCGCCGCAGACCCTGGAACTGCTGGGTGCGCTGCTCACGGGAGACTGGGAGACCGCGGACTCCTGTGAGCCGCGGTACGTGCGGGAGGGCAGCGGGCTGGTGTCCGCCTACCTGCACTGGCATCTGGAACGCGGCCTGCGGTCGCTTCGTTACGTGGAGAAGTAAGCCGGTAGACCGGTAGAGGAGACGAGAAACACATGGTCGTTAGCGGGATCCTGGGACGCCGGCGGCGCGAGTACAAGGCGCCGGAGCCGCACCCGTCCGGTGCCCGCGCGCCGAAGATCCCCGGTGAACTGGTCCCGAACCATGTGGCGATCGTCATGGACGGGAACGGCCGCTGGGCGAAGGAGCGGGGGCTGCCGCGCACCGAGGGGCACAAGGTCGGTGCCGAGCGGGTGCTGGACGTCCTGCAGGGCGCCGTGGAGATGGGCGTGGGGGCGATCTCGCTGTACGCCTTCTCCACCGAGAACTGGAAGCGGTCGCCGGACGAGGTGCGCTTCCTGATGAACTTCAACCGCGACTTCATCCGCAAGACCCGCGACCAGCTCGACGAGCTGGGGATCCGGGTGCGGTGGGTCGGCCGGATGCCGAAGCTGTGGAAGTCGGTCGCCAAGGAGCTCCAGGTCGCCCAGGAGCAGACCAAGGACAATGACCGGCTGACCCTGTACTTCTGCATGAACTACGGCGGACGGGCCGAGATCGCGGACGCCGCGCAGGCCCTCGCCGAGGATGTGAAGGCGGGGCGGCTGGACCCGTCGAAGGTGAACGAGAAGACCTTCGCCAAGTACCTGTACTACCCGGACATGCCGGACGTGGACCTCTTCCTGCGCCCGAGCGGCGAGCAGCGCACCTCCAACTACCTTCTCTGGCAGAGCGCTTACGCGGAGATGGTCTTCCAGGACGTGCTGTGGCCGGACTTCGACCGCCGCGACCTGTGGCGCGCGTGCGTGGAGTTCGCGTCGCGGGACCGGCGGTTCGGCGGGGCCATCCCCAACGAGGAGCTGCTGGCCATGGAGGGCCGGCAGGACGGCTGAGTCCTTCAGCTACGCTCCCGCCTCAGGGTCATGTGACATGGGGCGGGATGCGGTGCGGGACGCCGTGGAGCTGGTCTGCTCACCGAAGCGCGCGGACTGTCTCGCGGGCGTCCGGCTGCGGGAGCGCCGCCGACGCCTCCACCATTTGAGGACGAGGCCCCTTCAGGGCCGAAGCGGGGGTCTGGGGGCCGCAGGCCCCCAGGGACGCGAACCCCCACTCAGCCGCACGCAATCCGGCTCAACCGGCGGCGCACTCCGCGCACGTGCCGAAGATCTCCACCGTGTGAGCCACGTTCACATACCCGTGCTCCGCCGCGATCGCGTCCGCCCACTTCTCCACCGCCGGGCCCTCGACCTCGACCGCCTTGCCGCAGACGCGGCAGACGAGGTGGTGGTGGTGTTCGCCGGTCGAGCAGCGGCGGTACACCGACTCCCCGTCGGAGGTGCGCAGCACGTCGACCTCGCCGGCGTCGGCGAGGGACTGGAGCGTGCGGTAGACCGTGGTCAGGCCGACCGAGTCGCCCTTGTGCTTGAGCATGTCGTGGAGTTCCTGCGCGCTGCGGAACTCGTCCACCTCGTCGAGCGCCGCCGCCACGGCGGCCCGCTGCCGGGTCGCGCGGCCCTTAACGGGCGGTCCAGCGGTCGTCACGGGATGCCTCCTAACGTCTGCACTTGCCGGGCCATTGTGCCAGCCCGGACTGTCAGCGGTCAGACGCCGACCTTCCCATCGGACTCCCTGCTGGCTGGAATCGCACACTCCGCCGGGTCGCCGACAGGGTGCGCCGCGGCCAGCGCGCGGGCCCTGCGGCGGGCCAGCGGGGCCGCCAGCGCCGTCAGCGCGATGAACGCGCCGATGGTCAGCAGCACGATGGTCGCGCCGGGCGGGACGTCCTGGTAGTACGAGGTCACCGTGCCGCCGATGGTCACCGTGACGCCGATGGCGACGGCGATCGCGAACGTCGCCGCGAAGCTGCGGCTCAACTGCTGGGCCGCCGCCACCGGGACCACCATCAGCGCGCTGACCAGCAGCAGCCCGACCACCCGCATCGCGACCGTCACCGTCACCGCCGCCGTGATCGCCGTCAGCAGGTTCAGGGCGCGCACCGGAAGGCCCGTGACCCTCGCGAACTCCTCGTCCTGGCTCACCGCGAAGAGCTGGCGGCGCAGACCGAGGGTGACCAACACCACGAAGGCGGCGAGCAGCACGATCGCGGTCACGTCCGACTCGCTCACCGTCGACAGCGAACCGAACAGGTACGACGTCAGGTTCGCGTTGGAGCCGGTCGGCGCAAGGTTGATGAACATCACGCCGCCGGCCATACCGCCGTAGAAGAGCATCGCCAGGGCGATGTCGCCGCGGGTCTTGCCGTACCAGCGGATCAGCTCCATCAGGACCGCGCCGAGGACGGAGACGAGGGTCGCCATCCACACCGGAGACCAGGAGAGGAGGAAGCCGAGGCCCACGCCGGTCATCGCGACATGGCCGATTCCGTCCCCCATCAGGGCCTGGCGGCGCTGGACGAGGTAGACGCCGACGGCCGGGGCCGTGATGCCCACCAGCACCGCGGCCAGCAGCGCCCGCTGCATGAAGTCGTAGTTCAGGAAGTCCATCAGCTCAGCAGTCCCGTCCGGATCGGTTCGGCGTCGTGAGCCGCGTGCGGGTGTACGTGGTCGTGACCGGGCAGCGCGTGCTGGCCGACGGCCTTCGGGGGCGGTCCGTCGTGCAGGACACAGCCGTCGCGCAGGACGACCGCCCGGTCGATCAGGGGCTCCAGCGGGCCGAGTTCGTGCAGCACGAGGAGGACCGTCGCACCGGCCGCGACCTGCTCCCTGAGCGTCCGCGCGAGTACGTCCTGGCTGGCCAGGTCCACGCCCGCCATCGGCTCGTCCATGATCAGCAGTTCGGGGGCGGAGGCCAGGGCACGGGCGATGAGCACCCGCTGGTGCTGGCCGCCGGAGAGGGCGTCGACCGAGTCCTTCGCCCGGTCCGCCATGCCGACGAGCTCCAGGGCGTGCCGTACGGCCGTGTGGTCGGCCTTGCGGAAGACGCCGAAGCGGGTCCGGGACAGTCGGCCGGACGAGACGACCTCCGTCACCGTGGCCGGCACGCCGCCCGCCGCCGTCGTGCGCTGCGGGACGTACCCCACCCGCGCCCAGTCGCGGAACCGTGCCCGCGGCGTGCCGAACAGCTCGATGTCGCCGGCGCTGACCGGCACCTGTCCGATGACGCTGCGCACGGCCGTCGACTTCCCGGAGCCGTTGGCGCCGAGCAGCGCGACGACCTCACCGCGGTTCACGGTGAGGTCGATGCCGCGCAGGACGGGGCGCGAGCCCAGCTCGGCGCGGACGCCGCGCAGCGATATGACGGGCTCGGTCATGCCGTCCTCCGTAGGTTGATCACGTGCGTGGTTCGATCACTTGGCGCCCAGGGCCGTCTGCAGGGCCGTGAGGTTGGCCTCCATGACGGCGAAGTAGTCGTCGCCCTTGGACTTGTCGGTGATGCCCTCGAGCGGGTCGAGGACGTCCGTCTTCAAGCCCGCGTCGTCGGCGAGGGTCTTCGCGGTCTTGTCGGACACCAGTGTCTCGTAGAACACGGTGGTCACGCCGTCGGCCTTCGCCTCCTCCTGGAGCTCCTTGATCCGGGCCGGGCTGGGCTCGCTCTCCGGGTCGAGGCCGGCGATGGCCTCCATGGTCAGGCCGTAGCGCTCGGCGAGATAGCCGAAGGCGGCGTGGTTGGTGAAGAAGACCTTGGCCTTGGTGTTCTTCAGCCCGTCCGCGAACCGGGTGTTCAGGTCGTCGAGCTTCTCGACCAGCGCGGCGGTGTTCTTCTTGTAGTCGGCGGCGTGGTCCGGGTCCGCCTTCTCGAAGGCCGCGCCGACGCCCTTGGCGATCTCGGCGTACTTCACCGGGTCGAGCCAGACGTGCGGGTCGAGGGCGTGCTCCTCTTCCTCCCCGGAGTGGGTCTCTTCGGAGTGGGCCTCCTCGCCCTCGTGCTCGTGGCTGTCCTCCAGGCTGCCGTGGTCCTCCAGCTTGGTGAGCGTGGCGGCGTCGATCTTCGTCTTGGCGCCGGACTGGGACACGGCCTCGTCGACGGCCGGCTGGAGACCCTTGAGGTACAGCGCCGCGTCGGACTCCTCGATCTGCGCCCGCTGCTGCGCGCTGACCTCGAGGTCGTGCGGCTCCTGGCCGGGCTCGGTCAGACTGGTGACCTGCACGTGGTCGCCGCCGATCTGCTCGGCGAGGAAGGCCATCGGATAGAACGACGCGACGACGTCGAACTTCTCCGTGTTGCCGGCAGCGGCGCTGTCCGAGGAGCAGGCGGACAGGGTGCCGAGGCCGAGGGCGGCGACGGCCGCCATGGCAACCCCGGATATGTGGTGTCGTCGTACGTTCATGACACTCATTTTCAGCAAATATGGAAACCATTGTCAACAAGCGTGAGCGGGCGTCCACAGAGCGCTACCGATTTGGTTGAGGGGGAGCCACCGCCGGTACTCTGAAGCATTCGCTGTGAAGCGCCTCGCTTCGTCGCCCGTCGTCGTAATGAAGAGAGCACCGTGGCCGCCGACAAGATCGACACCATCGTCAGCCTGAGCAAGCGCCGTGGCTTCGTATTCCCCTGCAGTGAGATCTACGGCGGCCAGCGGGCCGCCTGGGACTACGGGCCGCTGGGTGTCGAGCTCAAGGAGAACCTGAAGCGTCAGTGGTGGCGCTACATGGTGACGTCGCGCGAGGACGTGGTCGGTATCGACTCGTCCGTGATCCTGGCCCCCGAGGTCTGGGTCGCCTCCGGCCACGTCGCCACCTTCACGGACCCGCTCACCGAGTGCACCTCCTGCCACAAGCGGTTCCGCGCGGACCACCTGGAGGAGGCGTACGAGGCCAAGAAGGGCCACCTTCCGGAGAACGGCCTCGCCGACATCAACTGCCCGAACTGCGGCAACAAGGGCCAGTTCACCGAGCCCAAGCAGTTCTCGGGTCTTCTCTCCACCCACCTCGGCCCGACCCAGGACAGCGGCTCGATCGCGTACCTGCGCCCCGAGACCGCCCAGGGCATCTTCACCAACTTCGCCCAGGTGCAGGTCGCCTCGCGCAAGAAGCCGCCGTTCGGCATCGCGCAGATGGGCAAGTCCTTCCGCAACGAGATCACGCCCGGCAACTTCATCTTCCGCACCCGTGAGTTCGAGCAGATGGAGATGGAGTTCTTCGTCAAGCCGGGCGAGGACGAGAAGTGGCAGGAGTACTGGATGGAGCAGCGCTGGAACTGGTACACGGGCCTCGGTCTCCGTGAGGAGAACATGCGCTGGTACGAGCACCCCAAGGAGAAGCTCTCCCACTACTCCAAGCGCACCGCCGACATCGAGTACCGCTTCCAGTTCGGCGGCAACGAGTGGGGCGAGCTGGAGGGTGTCGCCAACCGCACCGACTACGACCTCTCCGCGCACTCCAAGGCCTCCGGCCAGGACCTCGTCTACTACGACCAGGAGGCCCAGGAGCGCTGGACGCCGTACGTCATCGAGCCCGCGGCCGGTGTCGGCCGCGCGATGCTGGCGTTCCTGCTGGACGCCTACGTCGAGGACGAGGCGCCCAACGCCAAGGGCAAGATGGAGAAGCGCACCGTGCTGCGCCTGGACCACCGCCTGGCCCCGGTGAAGGTGGCTGTGCTGCCGCTGTCCCGGAACGCCGAGCTGTCCCCGAAGGCCAAGGGCCTCGCCCAGACGCTGCGCCAGAACTGGAACATCGAGTTCGACGACGCCGGCGCCATCGGCCGCCGCTACCGCCGCCAGGACGAGATCGGCACGCCGTACTGCGTGACGGTGGACTTCGACACGCTGGACGACAACGCGGTGACCGTCCGTGAGCGTGACTCGATGAAGCAGGAGCGGGTTTCGCTGGACCAGATCGAGGGCTACCTGGCCGGGCGCCTGATCGGCTGCTAGGACCGCGGCACACCCGCTGGAAAACCCCGATTCCGTTACGGACGTAACAGACGTAACGGAATCGGGGTTTTTGCCGTCCGTGAGGCGATCCGCTCCGAAGGAGAGGGCATGCGCGGCCCGCAGCGGGCGGGGCGCGGCGAGAGACCTCTCACGGGGGCATCATGCGCAAGCAAGCAGTGGTCGGGGCGGCGGTCATGGCTCTGGCGATCGGGTCGGTCGGATATGTGGCGGCGAGTGACGGGGGGCAGCGGGGCGGCTCGTCGTCCTCGCCGGGCATCGAGGCCAAGGGCGGTGTCGGCGGAGGCCGCCTGCCGCAGGCGTCCGCCGAGCGGCTCGTCGCCGTCGGGCTGACCGGCGACCAGCGGCTCGTCCGCTTCCGCGTCGACCGGCCCGGCGTCGTTCTCCCGCTCGGCAGGGTGAGCGGTCTCCAGGGCGACAGCAGGCTCGTCGGCATCGACTACCGGGTGCAGAACAACAAGCTGTACGGCGTCGGCGACAAGGGCGGCGTCTACACGATCCGCGAGCTCGGAGCCAGGGCCACCAAGGTCTCGCAGCTGAGCGCCGCCCTCCAGGGCAGCAGCTTCGGCGTCGACTTCAATCCGGCCGCCAACCGGCTGCGGGTCATCAGCGACACCGGCCAGAACCTCCGCCACAACATCGACGACCCGGCGGGCGCCCCCGCCGCGGGGACGACGGCCGTCGACGGCGCCCTCACCAACCCGCCGGTGCCGCCCGCGACCACGGGTGCGACGGCGACGGGCGTGACGGGTGCGGCGTACACCAACAACGACCTCGACGCGACGACGGCCACCACCCTGTTCGACCTCGACACGACCCAGGACCAGGTCTCCGTCCAGTCCCCGGCCAACGCGGGCAACCTCGCCCCGACCGGGAAGACGGGCGTGGACGTCCCGCGCGACTCGGGCTTCGACATCTACAGCTCGGCGGACAGCGGCACCAACTCCGGGTATGCGGTCAGTGGTTCACGCCTGTTCAAGGTCAACCTGCTGACGGGCACAGTGACTTCGACCGGCGCCTTCCCGCAGGGGCGGCAGGTGGTGGACCTGGCGATACCGCTGCGGCAGGGCTGAGTGGTCCGGTAACGGGGACCGCGATTGGTCCTGTATGCGGATCCGGCGGCCACGGCAGGGTGACGGCATGAGCATCGCGTTCCTGCTGACCACCCTCGCCGTGGTCGCCACCCCGGGCACCGGCGTCGTCTACACCCTCGCGGCGGGGCTGTCCCGAGGCCGGCGCGCGAGCGTCGTGGCGGCCGTCGGCTGCACCCTCGGGATCGTGCCGCACATGCTGGCCACCGTCACGGGCGTGGCCGCACTGCTGCACGCGAGCGCCACCGCCTTCCAGGTCCTCAAGTACGCCGGTGTCGCCTATCTGCTGTACATGGCGTGGGCCATGCTCAAGGCCAAGGACGCCATCGCGGTGGACGAGGGGGCCGCGCCGTTGTCCTCGGGCCGGGTGATCGGGCGGGGCGTGCTGATCAACATCCTCAATCCGAAGCTGACGATGTTCTTCTTCGCCTTTCTCCCGCAGTTCGTGGACCCGGGTAAGGCCGGCGCCCTGCCGCGCATGCTGGCGCTCAGCGGCGTCTTCATGCTGGCGACGTTCGTGGTGTTCGCGGCGTACGGCGTGCTCGCGGCCTCCGTGTGCAGCCATGTCATCTCCCGGCCCCGGGTGATGGCGTGGCTGCGGCGGACCTTCGCGGGGGCGTTCGTGGCCCTGGGGGCGAAGCTCGCGTGGACGTGATCGGTCAGTAGGTGAGGAGTCGAGTCGTACACGGGCGTCTGGCGGCGAGTGACAAGGATGGAATGACAGATATTGAAATCTGTCAGTTGTTAGGGCATGGTGGAGGGCATGACGATGAAGACCCGAACCCTCGGAACCACCGGCCCCCAGGTCTCCGCTCTCGGCCTCGGTTGCATGGGCATGTCCGGGATGTACGGCGAGACGGACCGCGCCGAGTCCATCGCGACCATCCATGCCGCCCTGGAAGCCGGCGTGACTCTGCTCGACACCGGCGACTTCTACGGCATGGGCCACAACGAACTGCTGATCAGCGAGGCCCTGCGCACCGCCCCGGCCGCCCTCCGCGAGAACGCGCTGACCAGCGTGAAGTTCGGCGCCCTGCGCGGTCCGGACGGCGACTGGTACGGCTTCGACGGGCGCCCGGCCGCCGTGAAGTCCTTCGCGGCGTACTCCCTGCAGCGCCTCGGCGTCGACCACATCGACGTCTACCGTCCCGCCCGGCTCGACCCGGACGTGCCGATCGAGGAGACCGTCGGCGCGATCGCGGAACTGGTCGAGAAGGGGTACGTCCGGCACATCGGGCTGAGCGAGGTCGGTGCGGAGACCATCCGCCGCGCCGCCGCGACCGCCCCGATCGCCGACCTCCAGATCGAGTACGCGCTCATCTCCCGCGGCCCGGAGCGGGAGATCCTGCCCACCCTGCGTGAGCTGGGCATCGCCGTCACCGCGTACGGCGTACTCTCGCGTGGGCTGATCTCGGGCCATGTCACGCCCGGCCAGGAGTACGCGGCCACCGACTTCCGCGCCCACTCGCCCCGCTTCCAGGGCGAGAACCTCCAGCACAACCTCACGCTGGTCGAGTCCCTGCGCAAGATCGCCGAGCAGAAGGGCGTCTCCGTCGCGCAGATCGCCATCGCCTGGGTGCTCTCCCAGGGCCAGCGGCACGACACGGCCATCGTGCCGCTGGTCGGCGCCAAGACCCGTACGCGGCTCGACGAGGCGCTGGGCGCCCTGGACGTGACCTTGGACGCGGCCGACCTCGCCGCCATCGAGGCCGCCGTTCCGGCGGACGCGGCGGCCGGCGAGCGGTACGCCCCCGCCCAGATGGCCATGCTCGACAGCGAGCGCTGATCGCCGTGCCAGGTACCGTCTAGGCATGCCTGCGACCAGCGAAACCCTGACCGCCGAGCGCATCCTCGAAGCCACCGAGGAGGTGCTGCGCCGCCACGGCCCGGCCAAGGCCACCGTGGTCGACGTGGCCCGCGCGCTCGGCGTCAGCCATGGCAGCGTCTACCGGCACTTCCGTACGAAGGCGGCGCTGCGGGAGGCGGTGACGAAGAGGTGGCTGGACCGGACGACGGACGTGCTGGCCGGGATCGTGACGTCCGCCGACGACCCCGAGGCCCGGCTGCGTGACTGGCTCGCGGCCCTCTTCGCCGCCAAACGCCGCAAGGCGGGCGACGATCCGGAGCTCTTCGCCACCTACTCGGTGCTGGCCGGCGAGGCCGTCGAAACGGTCGTCAGTGAGCACATCGCCGAACTCACCGGCCAGCTGACGGAGATCGTGCGGGCCGGTGCCGACGCGGGCGTCTTCGCCACCGAGGACCCGGCGACCACCGCCCGCGCCCTCTTCCAGGCCACGGGCCGCTTCCACGACCCGGGTTACGCCAAGGAGTGGGAACAGCCGGGCGCGGAGAGTGACTTCGAGGCGCTCGTGGACCTGTTGGTGCGGGGGCTGAGGGGCTGAGCCGTCACAGGCTGTCGAGTTCCCGCGTCGTACGGCCGAGGTAGGTGACCGGGCCCGGCCCCGGCACGTCGATCTCATGGAAGCCGAGGCGGTCGTAGAAGGCCCTGGCCGGGGTGTTGGCCGTGACCATGGAGAGGTGGACGGCCGGGACACCCTTGTTCCGGAGGGCCTCCAGCAGGGTGCGCATCAGGGTGCGGCCGTGGCCTTGGCCCTGCCAGGCGGGGAGCAGGTCGATGTGGAGGTGGGCCGGGTAGGGGGCCACCTCCGGGACGAGCATGCGCTCCGGGTGGTGCAGGAGGCGGATCATCTCCTCGTCCGGGGTGGTCGGCAGGCCGGGCGGCTCGGGGTAGCTCTCGGCGGCGGAGGGCAGCCACTTGGTGCGGAACGCCTCCACGAAGCGGGGGGTGTCCACGGCGCCGAGGATGTAGCCGACGGCCCGGCCGTGACCGTCGTCCAGGACGAAGGCGAGGTCCGGTTCCAGGGCGACGTAGGGGAGCGCGAAAGTCGTCGGGAAGATTCCAGGGTCCTGGTAGTGCGGCCGGCTGTCGCCGCCCTCGTGTGCCGTGCGGATGCAGATGTCTTCCAGGGAATCCCGGTCCTCGGGGCCGTAGGGGCGTATGAAGGTCATCGCTCCTGCTGCGTCTCCGTCGGGTCCACCGTCGCCTGGTGGGCCTCCGCCAGATGCTCCTCCGCCTTCAGCCAGGGCAGGAACTGGGCGCCCTTGCGCCACCCGCACGTGTCGCATCTGACCGTGCGCTGCGGGCCTTTGCGCTCCACTCGTACGACGTGCTCCCGTCCGTGTTGGTCCCAGCGGCTCACTTTGCTCGTGTTGATCTCCAGCATGACGCCTCCAGCGTCCGAGGACATCGAGTCCGTGTGCGCGCCCTCGCGCAGCAAGGAGTGTGCATGAAGACCAACATCAAGAGGGACTCCTCCCCGGCGAGTTGACCAACCTGTGGCCACACCCTCACATGTCGGTCAGCCGATCGTGCGCGGCAGACGCAGACTGAGCAGCCCCGTCAGCGCTACACCGGCCAACTGGGCCAGGAGAGTTGTCACCAGCGCGTCCCGCATGCCCAGTCCGGGGACCAGGGAGAGGAAGAGCGTGCCCAGTGTCGCGACACCCAGGGCCAGGGACGACTGCTGGGTGGTGGTCATCACCCCGCTGCCCACGCCCGCCCGCTCCGTCGGCACCTCGGAGAGCACGATCCGGAAGACGACGGGGAGTTGGAGGGCCTGGCCCGCGCCGGCGACCGCCGCCCCGGGGAGCAGTTCGACGAGGCCGAGGTCCGGCCAGGAGTACCACGCGGCCAGTGCCATCAGGGCCACACCCAGGCCCTGGATCGCCGCACCGGCGGTCACGACCCGGGTGCCGTATCGGGCCACCAGCCGCGGGCCCGCCAGCGAGACGAGGAAGAACACCACCGCCATCGGGGCGAGGGCCAGTCCCGCCGCGACCGGACCGCGACCCGCCCCCTCCTGCAACGCCACCGCGATCACGAACATGAAGCCGCTGAAGCCGATCGAGAACGGCACGATCATCACCAGACCGCGGCGCAGGGACACGAGGGCGAACAGGCTCGGCGGCACCAGCGGCGTACGGCCCTGACGGTCCGCCCTGCGCTCCACCGCGTAGAACGCCGCCGCGGCGAACGGGAACGCCGCCAGCGACAGCCACGTCCACAGCGGCCAGCCCGCCGCCCGGCCCTCGGTGAGCGGAGCCAGCAGCGTGAGGAGGGAGACGGCGAGCAGGACCGTGCCGGGTCCGTCCAACGGTTCCGGGCGCTGCGAGCGGGTCTCCGGGACCGCGCGGGCGGCCAGGAGGAGACCGGCGACGACCACGGGGACGTTCACCAGGAACACCGAGCGCCAGCCGGTGCCGGCGACGTCCGCTGCCACCAGGACGCCGCCGAGGATCTGCCCGGCCACCATGGAGAGCCCGGCCGTCGCGCCGTACAGCCCCATGGCCTTCGCGCGGCGCTGACCGCTGGTGGCCGCCTGGATGGTGGCGAGCACCTGCGGCAGCATCGCCGCCGACGCCGCGCCCTGCGCGACCCGGGCCGCGACGAGCGCCCAGGCGCTGGGCGCCAGCCCGCACGCCAGTGAGGTCAGCCCGAAGGCCGCCATGCCGCCCAGGAAGAGCCGCCGCCGGCCGAACAGGTCGCCGAGCCGCCCGCCGAGGACGAGGAGGACGGCGTAAGCCAACCCGTAGCCCGCGACGACGAGTTCGAGCGTGGCCTCGCTCGCCGCGAGGTCGTGGCCGATGGTGGGCAGGGCGACGTTGACGATGAAGAAGTCGATGAGGGGGAGTGCCGCCGCGAGCAGCACGGTGAAGAGGCCGAGGCCGCCGAGCGAGGGTGGTGCGTCGGTGGTCCGGGCCTTGAGCGGAGTGATGGTTTCGGTCACGGTCACGAGCCTGCGCCGGCTCCGAGACTGGTACCAGAGTGTCCTTATCCTGGTAGCAGAACCACCTGGAAACAGGGTGCGGGCGGCGGCAGGCTGGAGGAATGACGACCATGGCAGCCCAGGAGGCGACGGCGACCGCGGACGGCCCGCGAACCACGGCCGCCTCCGCCATCCGGCGCCACGAACTCGCCGCCTTCCTGCGCCACCGCCGCGAACACATCACCCCCGAGCAGGTCGGCCTGCCCCGCGGCCGCCGGCGCCGCACCCCCGGCCTGCGCCGCGAGGAGGTCGCCCAGCTCTCCGCCGTCGGCGTCACCTGGTACACCTGGCTGGAACAGGCCCGCGACATCCAGGTCTCGGTCCAGGTCCTCGACGCCCTCGCCCGCGCGCTGATGCTCGACCCCAGCGAGCGGTCCCACCTCTTCCAACTGGCCGGCGCGGTCGACCCGACCCCGGCGACGACCTGCCCCTCGGTGACCCCCGCCCTGCGGGCCGTACTGGAACAACTGGAGCCGTACCCGGCCTGCCTCCAGAACAGCCGCTACGACATCCTCGCCCACAACCGCACGTACGGCCTCCTGCTGTGCGACCTGGACGCCCTGCCCCCCGAGGACCGCAACTGCCTGATCCTCTCCTACACGCACGACGAGTGGCGCTCGTCGATCGTCCACCTGGAGGCGACCCAACGCCTCATGGCCGCCCGCTTCCGCGCCGCCATGGCCGGCCACCTGGGCGAGCCCGCCTGGAAGACGCTCCTCAAGCGTCTGCGCACGGAGTCCGCGGAGTTCTGCGAGGTGTGGGACCGGCATGAGGTGGTGGCGCACCGCAGCAAGCGGAAGGAGTTCATCAACCGGTATGTGGGGCGGATCGTGGTCGATCACACCGACTTGTGGCTGAGCCCGGAGGTGGGGCCGCGGATGGTTACCTATGTGCCGGCGGACGAGGAGTCACGGGACCGTTTGGCGAGGCTGCACGAAATTGCCCTGAAGGGGCGCGGGCCTGTGTGAATGTGCGGCTCCGCCGCGAATGGGGGTCCCCCCTGCTCGAGCGAAGCCGAGAGCTTGGGGGAGCGACCAGCCCCCACCGACCGTCAGCCGCCGAACTACGCGCTGACCCGAGACGCTTCGCGCACCTCGCCCGACTCCAGCCTCTCAGCCGTACGCTCGGCGGTCCCACGCGCCCACGCCCCGCTGGTCACCAGCCCCACGACCAGCACCGCAAGCCCACACCCGGCGACAATCCACCACGCGGGGCGAGCCGCATCGACGAACGCGGTCCGATACGACGCCGCCCCCACCCCGGAAGCCAACACCGCACCGACGACCGCCACACCCAGCGTCTGCCCCAGCTGACGGCTGGTGGAGGCGACGGCGGCCGCCACCCCGGCCTGCGCCCGCGGCATACCGGAGACCGCCGTGTTGGTGATGGGCGCGTTGACGAAGCCGAAGCCGAGACCGAACAGGACGTACCCGAGGACCAGCGTGGAGTTCCTGGTCCCCGCCTCGAACGCCGCGAACAGCACCCCGCACGCCGTCATCGCGACCCCCGCGATCAGCAGCGGCAACCGGGGCCCCCGGCTGCCGACCACGCGTCCGGCGACCGGTGCGCAGACGAAGCACAGCGCGGCCATCGGCAGCATCCACAGGCCCGCGTGCAGTGCGTCCAACTCCCGTACGTTCTGCAGGTACAGCGTCGACAGGAACAGGAAGCCGCCGAGCGCCGCGAACGCGCTGATCGCGATCACCGTGGCCCCGCTGAACGGCGCCGAGCGGAAGAAGCGCAGGTCGATGAGGGGCTCGGCGCGGCGCGGCTCGTAGGCGAGGAGGGCGGTCAGCGCGGTCAGGGCGATGCCGCCGAGGACGAGGATCTCGGCGGCCGGTGCCGTCGGCGCCGCGATGATCGCGTACGTCAGTGAGCCGAACAGCGCGATGACCAGCACCTGCCCGACCGGGTCGGCGCGGCGTGCCTTCGCGGCGCGGGACTCGGGGACGTAGCGGAGGGTGAGGAGGAGCGCCGCGAGCCCCACCGGAAGGTTGACCCAGAAGATCGACCGCCAGCCGACCGACTCCACCAGCAGTCCGCCGACCAGCGGGCCCGCGGCCATGGAGATGCCGACCACACCGCCCCACACCCCGATCGCCCGGGCCCGCTCCCGGGGATCCGTGAAGGTGTTGGTGATGATCGACATCGCGACCGGGTTGAGCATCGAACCGCCCACCGCCTGCACCATCCGGAACGCGATCAGCGCGTCCAGGTTCGGGGCCAGGGAGCACAGGGCCGAGCCGATGGTGAAGACGACCAGGCCCGCCATGAAGACGCGCTTGCGGCCGATGCGGTCCGCCGTGGAGCCGGCCAGCATCAGCAGCGAGGCGAGCACGAGGGTGTACGCGTCGATCGTCCACTGCAGGCCCGAGGTGCTCGCCTGGAGGTCGCGCTGGAGGGCGGGCAGGGCGACGTTGAGCACCGTGTTGTCGAGGCTCACGATCAGCAGGCTCATGCAGCAGATCGCGAGGACCAGCAGTCGGCGGCGGGGGCTGAGCTCCGGCATCCTTGAATAGTACGCCTAACTAATGAATTTCGCCGCACCCCGTCCGGTACGTGAGAATGGGTGAATGCCCATGACCGCCTCGCCCCTGCAGATCGGCCCGCACACCGTCCAGCCGCCGGTCGTCCTGGCCCCCATGGCCGGGATCACCAACGCGCCCTTCCGCACGCTGTGCAGGGAGTTCAGCGGTGGCAAGGGGCTGTTCGTCAGCGAGATGATCACCACCCGGGCGCTGGTCGAGCGCAACGAGAAGACCATGCAGCTGATCCACTTCGACGAGAGCGAGAAGCCTCGGTCGATCCAGCTGTACGGCGTCGACCCGGCCACCGTCGGCAAGGCGGTCCGCATGATCGCGGAGGAGGGGCTGGCCGATCACATCGACCTGAACTTCGGGTGCCCGGTGCCCAAGGTGACCAGGAAGGGCGGCGGCTCGGCGCTGCCGTTCAAGCGGAACCTGCTGCGGGCGATCCTGCGGGAGGCGGTCAGCGGGGCCGGTGACCTGCCGGTCACGATGAAGATGCGCAAGGGCATCGACGACGATCACATCACCTACCTCGACGCGGGGCGGATCGCCGTCGAGGAGGGGGTCACGGCCATCGCGCTGCACGGCCGCACCGCCGCCCAGCACTACGGCGGCACCGCGGACTGGGACGCCATCGCGCGGCTCAAGGAGCATGTGCCGGAGATCCCCGTGCTCGGCAACGGCGACATCTGGTCGGCCGAGGACGCCGTGCGGATGGTGCGGGAGACCGGGTGCGACGGGGTCGTGGTCGGGCGGGGGTGCCTGGGGCGGCCTTGGCTGTTCTCGGACCTGGTCGCGGCCTTCGAGGGGCGGGAGGAAGCCCGTGCCGCAGGCACTGATGGATGCGGTGCACGTCCCTCCCTCCGCGAGGTCGCCGACGTCATGGTCCGGCACGCCACGCTGCTCGGTGAGTGGATCGGTGACGAGGCACGCGGTGTCATCGACTTCCGCAAGCACGTGGCCTGGTACCTGAAGGGCTTCGCGGTCGGCTCCGAGATGCGCAAGCGGCTGGCCGTCACGTCGTTCCTGGCGGAACTGCGGGACGGGCTGGACGAGTTGGACCTCGACCAGCCCTGGCCTGCCGGTGCCGACGGGCCCCGCGGCCGTACGTCCGGCAACAACCGGGTGGTGCTGCCGGACGGCTGGCTGAAGGACCCCTACGACTGTGCGGGCGTCAGCGAGGACGCCGAACTGGACACCTCCGGCGGCTGATCGCTACGTCGACGGGCTCGGGGTCGAGCCGTACGCCGTCAGGAAGCGGTCACGGAAGGAGCTCATCTTCCAGACCGGGGTCGTGGACGTGGGCTGGAGGCCGTCCGCCCAGTTCCAGTCGGCGATCCTGTCCAGGACCTTCGGGTCCTTGGCGACGATCGAGACCGGGACGTCCCGGCTGGCCCTGACGCCGCTGACCCGGGACATCGGCTGGTGGTCGCCGAGGAAGACGAGGACCGTGTCCTCGGTGCCGTAGCGCTCCAGCCACTGGGTGAGGCTGGTGACCGAGTACGAGATCGACTTGCCGTACTCCTGCTTGGAGCGGGTGGAGTCGGAGATGATGTCCGCCGGCTCGGTGCCCGCCTCCTGGATGGGCTTGAACACCGAGCCGTCGCCCAGGTCGTCCCAGTCGACCATCTCGGGGATCGGCGCCCAGGGCTGGTGGCTGGAGGTGAGGATGATCTCCGACATCAGCGGCTTGTCGCGCTTCTTGCCGTGGACCTGGCGCTGGAAGGCTTCGAGGGCGTACTGGTCGGGCATCGTCGACCAGCTGAACTTCGGCCCTTTGTAGCCGAGTTGGAAGGCGTTGTAGACCTTGTCCAGGCCGTAGTACTTCTGTTCCGGCCAGGCCTTCTGTACGCCGGGCATGACGCCGACCGTGTCCCAGTCGCCGGTCTTCTGGAAGACCTTGGTGAGGCTGAGGTGGTCGCTGGCCATGACCGTGCGGTAGCGCTGCTGGTTGTCGATCCACAGGCCGGAGAGTGTGGTGGAGTGGCCCAGCCAGCTGTTGCCGCCGAAGGTCGCCGACGTCAGCCAGCCGCTCTTGGCGTGGAAGCCGGCCTCGGTGAGGGCCTTGGTGCTCGTGTCGAGCGTCTCCGTGACTCCGGGGGCGATCTCCGGGTCCTCCAGCGCGCTGCGGCCGTAGCTCTCGATGAACGTGAAGATGACGTCCTTGCCGCGCAGATCCGGGACCAGCTGGGCGGGCGGAGTGCCGCCGAAGGTGTCGGCCCTCGCGTCCCTCGCGAACTGCGCCTCGTCGCGGAGGGTGTCCATCGCCCGGCGTGCGTGGACCTTGATGACGCCGGCGGTGTGGTCCGCGGCGATCGGCACGCCGGCGACCTGGAGACCGAACGCCGTGCAGGTGATCCACACGGTGCCGGCGATGAGGGCGCCTCTCGACGCGTCCGCCTTGTGGCGGGCCAGGACCTCGGCGACGCGGACGGTGGCCAGGGCGACGAGCGCGATGAGGGCGATGACCAGGAGGATCAGGCCGATCGTGAGGAGCGTGATGGTCGTGCCGCCGAGGGAGTCCTTCATGTACGACTGGGCGTCGTCGAGGAGTTCCCAGTCCAGGACGATGTTGAAGTGCCTGCCCAGGTATTCGTTGTAGCCGATGTCGAGGACGTTGAGGGCGGTCAGGGCGCCGAGGGCGGCGCCGGTGGTCGCCGCGACGATCAGGCGGGGGCGGCGGGGGAGGGTGAGGAGTACGGCGGCGCCGATGATCGCTTCCGCGGGGAGGCGGATGAACTCCGTGGGTTTGAGGTTGCCGAGGGTGTTCGGCATCTGCAGGCAGACTTGGATGAGGGCGGCGGCCAAGACGGTGAGGGTCCAGCGGAGGTAGGGGGTCGTCTTCTTTCCGGCCTCGGCTTCGCCTTCGGCCGATTCTTTCCCATCCGCACCATCCGTGCGGCCATCGTCGTCGGGTGCGGGTGGCCCCTGCGGGGCGTCCTCGCCGTCGGCGGCCGCGGGCCCGTTGTTCGTACCGGGCAGTTGACGTAGGCGCGTGAAGACGGGCACCCGAAGGTCCTTCCGTGCGAGGCCCCTGGTGGAGTGGTGTGGCGGGCCGCGCTGGGGAGGCTGGGGGCCCGCCGTCATCCCGTACGGCCGGCCCCCGGCCGGTGTTCAGCCCTGGTGCCCCAGCGCTCGGCAAACGCTGGGCAAACGCCAGGCCAACACGCCCGCCGCCCTCCTTCCGTGCCCCCTCCTACGCCCCTCCCACCGCCGTCAGCAGCGCCAACGGAGCCGCCGCCGAGCGGGATTCGCGTACGCAGGCGTGCGGGTACGGCACCGGTTCCGGGTGGGTGTCGCGGCCGTAGCCCGCCAGGACCTCCGGCAGGCGGTGGCCGGTCGTCGTCGCCGCGTCCACCAGGGCGTGGGCGACCGTGCGGGCCTCGTCGTGCAGGCCGTAGCGGGCCAGGCCCAGGGTGATGAGCGCGTTGTCGTGCGGCCAGACCGAGCCCCGGTGGTAGGAGAGGGGGTGGTAGGCCGGTTGGCCGGAGGCGAGGGTGCGCACGCCCCAGCCCGAGAAGAAGTCCGGTTCCAGGAGGCGGCGGCCCACCAGTTCGCCGTACTCCTTGTCGAGGAGACCGGACCAGAGCAGGTGTCCCGCGTCCGAGGCCAGGGCGTTCACCTGGTGGCCCGTGCCGTCCAGCGCCAGGGCGGGGAAGGAGTGCTCCTCCATCCAGAAGTCCCGCTGGAAGCGGTCCCGGAGATCGCCGGCCGCCTGTTCCAGGAGGGCCGCGTAGGTCTCGTCCTGCCACACCGTGCGGGACAGCCACGCCGTACGGCGCAGGGCGTCGTACGCGTAGCCCTGGGCGCCCGCCGCCATCACCGGCCCGGCGGGGCGGGTGCCGTCGGCCGAGCAGATGGCGCCGGGGGAGTCCTTCCAGTTCTGGTTGGCGAGGCCGCCCTCGTCGGCGCGGTAGACCAGGTAGCCGCGGGAGGTCAGGCCGCCGTGGTCCAGCATCCAGCCGATCGCCGCCCGGGCGTGCGGCTCCAGCCGGCGGGCCGGTGCCGTGTCGCCGGTCTGCTCGACGTACGCGCCCAGCAGGATCAGGAACAGCGGCGTCGCGTCCACCGAGCCGTAGTAACGGCCGTACGGCACCTGCCCGAAGTGCGCCAGCTCGCCGTGCCGTACCTCGTGCACGATCTTGCCGGGCTGGGCGACCGACTCGGGGCCCGTCTCCGTCGCCTGGGTCGCGGCCAGCGCGGGGAGGGTGGCGGCGGCCAGCTGCGGGCGGTAGGGGAGGGCGAAGAGTGAGGTCAGGAGGGCGTCTCGGCCCAGGAGGGTGAGGAACCAGGGGGCGCCGGCGGCCGGGACGCGCAGTTCCTCGCCGTCGGGGCCCGTCGCCGGGACCTGGAGCGAGGCCAGGTCGGCCAGGCCCCGGGCGCAGGCGGCGGCCAGCTCCGGCCAGCCGGTCGGGAAGGCCACGCCCTCCACGAACTCGCCTTCCAGAGCGAGCAGTTGGTCGTTGCGGGCGGCGGGGGAGCGCGGTACGCGCAGGGCCCGTTTGTCGCCGTGCGGGCGGGCCATCACCCGCAGGGTCAGTTCCGTCGTGCCGTGCGGTTCCAGCTCCAGGGTCCAGACGAGGCGGCGGGCGCCGGTGCCGGTCTCCTCGACCCCGTCCGGCGCCGGGTCGGCCGTCACGGTCGTGACCGACCGCCACTCGCCGCGCTGGTAGGTGAACTCCACGCCGTGCTCCAGGACCTGGCGGGAGCGGGTGGCGCCGGTCTTGGCGTAGGTACGGTGGTCGGAGCGCAGCTCGAACTGGTCGGTGAAGTCGGCGTCGGCGGTCACGGCGAGGCGGACCGTCGTCGGCACCGGGCGGTTGCTCGTCACGCGGAGCGATTCGACGAACGAGCCGTCGCCGACGGCCTGTTCGCGGAAGAGCGTGTACGCGGGCGGTTCGTTGCGGCCGCCGCGCGGGACCAGGACGCAGCGGGCGGTGTCCCCGTCGGCGACCGGGGTGAGCGTCTCGGGCACGGCCCCGTCGACCGTGAGCTGCCAGCGGCTCAGGTGCCGGGCGTCACGTACGAACAATCCCTCCGGGGAGCCGACGCCCCGTACGCCGCTGATGTCGCCGCGGTCGCCCACGGCGGCGAACGTGCCCCCGTACACAAGCAGATGATGGCGGTCCGTCATCCCCGGTTACCTCCCTTGAATCCCTTGATCGCAGTGGCTTCGGTTTCCGGCCGTGCGCCGGTCTCGCTGTGCAGCAGGTCCAGCGCGAGCGCCGCGGTCCAGCCGAAGCCGGTGGCTCCGCAGGCCTCGCCGGTGTACGGGTCGACGTACTCGGCGAAGTCGGAGGCGGCGGCGAGCTCCAGCACCGCCGAGCGCAGGGCGTCGGCCCGCTCCCGCTCGCCGTGCGTGCGCAGTCCGCGCTCCAGCAGCCAGCTCGTGTTGAACCAGGCGGGACCCCGCCAGTAGCGGTGCCGGTCGAAGGCCTCGCCGAGGAGGTCGTACGACGGGGCGAGGCGGGTGGTGTCGCCGAGGCCGAAGTGCGGTCCGCGGGCCGTGCGGACCAGGGCGGCGGTGATGTCGCGCGGGAGGGTGGGCAGGAGGAGGGGGATCAGGCCGGAGACGCTGCGCTCGGGGATCAGCTCCCCGGCCGGGCCGTCGCTGCGTCCGTCGGTCCGCGGGCCGCTTCGCCCGTCGCCCCGTCGGTCGGTCCGCCCCTCGGCCCGCACGTCGCGGCAGAAGAACATCCCCTCCGCCGGGTCCCACATCCGCTCGATCAGCGCCGCCGTCAGGCGCTCGGCGCGCGCGTGCCGGGCCGTGCCCGTCGCCCCCAGCTCCCGCGCGATCCGGGCCAGCGCGTGCTCGGAGGCGATGAGCAGGGCGTTGAACGCCGGGTCCTCGACCGCGAAGTCCCCGCCGCCGTCGGCGTAGCCGCCGTCCCGGTAGTCCGCCGCCAGCCGCACATACCGCCCGTAGTCCAGATCCGTCGGCCGGTCCTCGGCGGCGCCGTGGTCGAGGTCGGCGCGGCGGAAGGAGCGGGCCGGGGCGGGCGTGACCCTGCTCAGCGGCGCGTCCCAGCAGGGGCTGTTGTCCATCCCCTGTTCCCAGGGGTGCACGACGGAAGCCAGGCCGCCGCCGCCCAGGTCGCGCGCGTGCAGCAGATAGCGGTGCCAGGCGGCCAGCCGGGGATACACCCGGGTGAGGAAGCCGCGCGCGCGGGACAGCCCCGGGTCGGCACGGTGCACCAGCCAGGCCGCCAGCGCGTGCACCGGTGGCTGCACGATGCCGGAGGTCTGTACGGTGCGCGGGGCGCCCGCAGCACGCCCCGCGGTCGAGGAGCGCCAGAAGTCGGGGCTCGGGAAGTAGGCGTCGAGCGGCACGGAGGGGTTGAAGACGATGTGCGGCACGCGCCCGTCACCCCACTGGGCGTCAAGAAGCGTCTCCAGTTCCGTCTGCGCACGTAACGGCGAGATGTGCCTGAGGCCGATCGCGATGAACGCCGAGTCCCAGGACCACTGGTGCGGATACAGGCTGCGCGAGGGCACCGTCGAGGTGCCGGTCCAGTTGGCCTCCAGTACCTCTGCGGCCCTGACGTGCAGCGAATCCGCCGCGGGGGGCGGATCGTATGCGATGTCACGCTCCGTGGGACGGGCTGTGAGCTGGGCAGTGCGATCCACTCGGGGCTCCCCGAAAGACGTCCGGACGACCGGTTCGGTCATGGCTACCGTAGGGTTACGTCTATTTAACACGCAAAACTCAATATGTAATGCAGAGTTGAGAAACACAAGGGGGTGTGCATGAGCGCACGGAGTCAGGCCGGCGTCGGAGAACTGCTCGAACTGGTGCGCAGCGGGCGGGCCGTCACGCGCGGAGCGCTTCAGCAGGCCACCGGGCTGTCCCGTGCCACCGTCGGCCAGCGCCTCGACCGGCTCTTCCGTGCCGGCTGGCTGCGCGAGGGCGCCGGGGGTCCGGTGGACTCCCCGCTCGGCGGCCGTCCCTCCATCACCCTCGAGTTCGACGACGCCCACGCCGTCGTCCTCGCCGCCGACCTGGAGACCCGGCACGCGCGCGCCGCCGTACTGTCCCTGACCGGCGAGATCCTCGCCGAGCACACCGGCACGCTGGTCATCGAGGACGGGCCGGACGCGGTGCTGGGCGAGCTCGGCCGCTGGTTCGCCGGGCTCCTGGAGAAGGCCGGCCACCGCGCCGAGGAGGTCTGCGGCATCGGGCTGGCCGTCCCGGGGCCGGTCGACACCGAGACAGGCCGGGTCGTCCAGCCGCCGATCATGCCGGGCTGGGACGGCTACGACATAGCGGGGCGCCTCGCCACAGCCTTCACCGAGGCCACGGACGCCGCCCCGGTCCCGGTCCTGGTGGACAACGACGCCAACCTCATGGCGTACGGCGAACAGCGCACGGCCTTCCCGGACTGCTCGGCGTTCGTGCTCGTGAAGGTGTCGACCGGCATCGGCGCCGGAGTCGTCGTCGGCGGCTCGATCTACCGGGGCATCGACGGGGGCGCCGGCGACATCGGCCACATCCGGGTGCCGGCGGGCTCCGACGCGCTGTGCCGGTGCGGTTCGTACGGCTGCCTGGCCGCCGTCGCCAGTGGCGGTGCCGTGGCCCGGCGGCTGGCCGAGAGGGGGGTACCGGCGGCCTCTGGCGCGGATGTGCGGGACCTGCTGGCGTCCGGGGACCCGGGGGCGGCCGCGCTGGCCCGGGAGGCCGGGCGGCAGGTCGGGGACGTGCTGGCGACGGTCGTGACGCTGCTCAACCCCGGGGTCCTGATGATCGCCGGGGATCTGGCCGGAACGCCCTTCCTCACCGGCGTGCGGGAGTTGCTGTACCAGCGGGCGCTGCCGCGCTCCACCGCTCATCTGGACGTCGTGACCTCGCGGCTGGGGGAGCGGGCGGGGCTGGTGGGCGCCGGGGCGCTGGTCGTGGAGCACCTCTACGCGCCGGAGCGGGTGGAGGAACGGCTGCTCGCGCTGGGTGTGTGACGGCCGGGTTTCCGTTTTGAGGCACGTCCGCATGGTGAAATCCGGGCAGCTGTGGCAGCGTGATTCTCGCCACCCCTGATAAGGGTTGCGCTCAGATGAGCGGATCTTGAGCGGCTGCACTTCTCCAAGGGGTGGCACTGGGTGCCACCCCTTGATCGTTCATCGATCGAAATCAGATGTGGACTATCCCTGCTCATTTGAGCGGCAAACTGCACTTGCGGGCCAGCTTGCGTTCAAGAAGTGAAAACATCCGCCCGTCGGGGCTTGCCAAGCTTTGACTTTCGATCCACTGGCGGACGGGTGGTTACAGGCGCATGACGCATGAGTAGACGTACCCAGACGCCTTCGATCTGGGTATGTTCCTCGCCGTCAGGGCAGCCACCACGTCCTCGAGGGAGTCGAGACCGTGTCGGAAAACAAAGAACCCCACGTAGCGAAGTTCGTTTACGACTTCACCGAGGGAAACAAGGACCTCAAGGACCTCTTGGGTGGCAAGGGCGCCAACCTCGCCGAGATGACCAACCTGGGACTTCCCGTTCCCCCCGGCTTCACGATCACGACGGAAGCCTGCAAGGTCTACCTCGACAGCGGCGACGAGCCGGCGGCACTGCGTGACGAGGTGAGTGCGCACCTCGACGCCCTCGAGTCCCGCATGGGCAAGAAGCTCGGCCAGCCCGACAACCCTCTGCTCGTCTCGGTCCGCTCCGGCGCCAAGTTCTCGATGCCCGGCATGATGGACACGGTCCTCAACATCGGCCTCTCCGACAAGTCCGTGAAGGGCCTCGCCGACCAGGCCGGCGACGAGCGGTTCGCCTGGGACTCGTACCGCCGCCTCATCCAGATGTTCGGCAAGACGGTCCTCGGCGTCGACGGCGAGCTCTTCGAGGAGGCCCTCGACAAGGCCAAGGAGGCCAAGAAGGTCACGGTCGACACCGACCTGGAGGCCGCCGACCTGAAGAAGCTGGTCACCTCCTTCAAGAAGATCGTCAAGAAGGAGGCCGGCCGGGACTTCCCGCAGGACCCGCGCGAGCAGATGGACCTCGCCATCAAGGCGGTCTTCGACTCGTGGAACGGCGACCGCGCGAAGCTCTACCGCCGCCAGGAGCGCATCCCGCACGACCTCGGCACGGCCGTCAACGTCTGCTCCATGGTCTTCGGCAACCTCGGCCCGGACTCCGGCACGGGCGTCGCCTTCACCCGCGACCCCGCCTCCGGCCACCAGGGCGTGTACGGCGACTACCTGCAGAACGCGCAGGGCGAGGACGTGGTGGCGGGCATCCGCAACACGGTCCCGCTGGCGGAGCTGGAGACGATCGACAAGAAGTCGTACGACCAGCTGATGCAGATCATGGAGACGCTGGAGAACCACTACAAGGATCTCTGCGACATCGAGTTCACGATCGAGCGCGGTCAGCTGTGGATGCTCCAGACCCGCGTCGGCAAGCGCACGGCGGGCGCGGCCTTCCGTATCGCCACGCAGCTCGTCGACCAGGGCCTGATCGACGAGGCGGAGGCGCTCCAGCGCGTCAACGGCGCCCAGCTCGCCCAGCTGATGTTCCCGAAGTTCGACGAGGAGGCGAAGGTCGAGCAGGTCGGCCGGGGCATCGCGGCGTCGCCGGGTGCGGCGGTCGGCAAGGCGGTCTTCGACTCGTACACCGCCGTGAAGTGGTCGCGCTCGGGTGAGAAGGTCATCCTGGTCCGCCGGGAGACCAACCCCGACGACCTGGACGGCATGATCGCGGCCGAGGGCATCCTGACGTCGCGCGGCGGCAAGACGTCCCACGCCGCCGTGGTGGCGCGCGGCATGGGCAAGACGTGCGTGTGCGGCGCGGAGGAGCTTGAGGTCGACACCAAGCGCCGCCGTATGACCGTCCCCGGCGGTCACGTCGTCGAGGAAGGCGACGTCATCTCCATCGACGGTTCGTCCGGCAAGGTCTACCTGGGCGAGGTCCCGGTGGTCCCCTCCCCCGTCGTGGAGTACTTCGAGGGCCGCATGCACGCGGGCGCCAACGACGCCGACGAACTGGTCGAGGCCGTGCACCGGATCATGGCGTTCGCCGACCGCAAGCGCCGGCTGCGGGTGCGCGCCAACGCGGACAACGCCGAGGACGCGCTGCGCGCCCGTCGCTTCGGGGCGCAGGGCATCGGCCTGTGCCGTACGGAGCACATGTTCCTGGGTGAGCGCCGTGAGATGGTCGAGAAGCTGATCCTCGCCGACACGGAGGACGAGCGCGAGGCCGCCCTGTCGGAGCTGCTGCCGCTGCAGAAGAAGGACTTCGTCGAGCTGTTCTCGGCGATGGACGGACTGCCGGTGACGATCCGTCTCCTGGACCCGCCGCTGCACGAGTTCCTTCCCGACATCACCGAGCTGTCGGTCCGTGTCGCCCTCGCCGAGTCCCGCCAGGAGCCGCACGAGAACGAGCTGCGGCTGCTCCAGGCGGTGCACCGCCTGCACGAGCAGAACCCGATGCTGGGTCTGCGCGGTGTGCGCCTCGGCCTGGTCATCCCCGGCCTGTTCACGATGCAGGTCCGCGCGATCGCCGAGGCCGCCGCCGAGCGCAAGAACGCCAAGGGCGACCCGCGCGCCGAGATCATGATCCCGCTCGTCGGCACGGTCCAGGAGCTGGAGATCGTCCGCGAGGAGGCCGACCAGGTCATCGCGGAGGTCGAGGCCGCGACCGGCACGCAGCTCAAGCTGTCCATCGGCACGATGATCGAGCTGCCGCGCGCAGCGCTGACGGCAGGCCAGATCGCGGAAGCCGCGGAGTTCTTCAGCTTCGGCACGAACGACCTCACCCAGACGGTGTGGGGCTTCAGCCGGGACGACGTGGAGGCCTCGTTCTTCACGGCGTACCTGGAGAAGGGCATCTTCGGCGTCTCCCCGTTCGAGACGATCGACAAGGACGGCGTGGGCTCACTGGTCGCGGCCGCGGCGAAGGCGGGGCGCGCGACGCGTCCCGACCTGAAGCTGGGTGTGTGCGGCGAGCACGGCGGTGACCCGGAGTCGGTGCACTTCTTCCACGAGGTCGGCCTCGACTACGTCTCCTGCTCGCCGTTCCGGATCCCGGTGGCGCGACTGGAAGCGGGGCGGGCGGCCACGCAGTCGGAGGGCAGCGACCACCGCTGAGCCCGGCGCGGGCACGCGTGGGCCCTACGGCCACTGAACTCCGGAGTCGTCGCCTGTCCCCGACCCTCAAGACCGATGGGCGGCGACTCCGGTGCACCAAAGAGGGCGGCATCCTGTGCGGGGGTGCCGCCCTCTCCTGCGTCACGTCGAGAGGCCAGGTCCGATGTCCTCTCCCGGCGCGGTCCGCCTATTCGGGGGTGCCGGTGATCTCCACCTTGATCCGAGCGGAGTTGTCGGCCGGGTCGGTGTCGCCGTCGAGCGGCTCGGGCACCGAGATCCGCCCCTCGGCGCCGTCGACCCGACGGTCGATGCGCACCCGTAGGACGTTCCAGTCGGGGTCGGTGCAGTAGATGTTCTCGTCCTCCGTGTCCCGCGAGCAGTAGCTCACTTCGGAGGGCTTCGATTCCCGGAACTCCTGTGTGAGCTCGACCAGTGTGGTGCCCGGCGGGAGTTGGACACGCATCCGTTCCGGGGCGGGCTCCGGTGTGGCCTGCGGCCGCGGAACGTCCACCTCGACCTCTTCACCGACCCTGCCGCGGATCGTGAGGGGGCTGACAGACCAGTCCGCCGGCCCCGCGTACGCCTTCCAGCGGAAGCGCAGCTCACCGGCGCGCTTGCCGGCGCTGAGGGTCGTCGACTTCAGGCCGAGCACGTCACCCGTGCCCTGGCGGTAGTGCGCCTTGTAGTCCGGGGCGTGCGGTGGAGGACTGCCCAACGTCCACACGGCGTAGGTGTATGCCGCTTCGAGCTCGTGGTACTGGGCGTTGACGCGCTCCGTGACCGGCTCGGTCGTCTCGAACGCGCCTCCCACGGGCACGGCGTCCGGGAACTCGCAGAACACCGTGCGGTGGTCGTCCGAGTAGTAGCAGTTGCGGTGTTTCGGGGCGGTCTCGTCGATCTGCGCGTTGGTGACCGACACCCGCACGACGACGCCGCGGGAGGCCGCTTCGGGCCCGGTGTTCTTGAACGCGGGCGTCAAGAGCGGCACCGGCGCGTCGTAATCACCCACGACCGTCCGCGGTTCATGGGAGCCGAGCGTGAAAGACGCCTTCGGACCGGATTCGGGTCCTGCGTCGTCGAGCCCGAGCAGTACGACCCCGGCGGCGGCCGCCGCGACGGCGGTGAGCGCCACTGCCCAGCTGGCCTTGCGCCGTCCCACGGTCATCCGTCCCTTCCCCTGGCCACTCGCGCAGGTTCGACGTCGGCCCACCCAGGGCGTACAAACCGCGCAGTGCCGGCAATTGATGCCCGCTCCGCTGCGGGCCGTTCGGAGGATGAGACCAGGCGTTATGGGTCGACCGCCGTCAGACCCGCCATGACGACCCCAGAAGTGAACTGGATCACTCACTCTTCGCCGGATCCTTGAGCCTTCAGACGCGGCTCGCACCTAACCGCCCCGCCGGGCCCTCACGACGACCGAACCCCAGAACGCGTTCACCGGATCGGTGGGCCGGAACACGTAGTCGACGGCATAGCCGTACTCGCCGAGGAGGCGGGCCCACCCGTCCAGTGAGTACATCCAGCGCACCGTCCACATCGACCTGGCCGGTCCCGTCCGCACCAGCATGCGCCGCCTGCCCTCCGGCATGCCCGGTGAGCGGGTCAGGCAGGAGAACACCAGGCGGCCGCCGGGGCGGAGACGGTCGGTCAGGGCGGGCAGGATGCGGTGCGGGTCGGCGAACCACAGAGCGCCGAAGTTGGAGAACGCCGCGTCCAGGCGGGGGAGACGGGGGATGATCGGCACCGCGTCTCCCAGCCACCACTCCAGGGGCCGTAGGTGTCCGAAGCTGGTCATGGCGTGGTGGACGCGCACCGGGGACACGTCGATACCGATGCCGCGTGCGAGGCCGTGCTCGGCCAGGCCGGCGAGCTGTGCTCCGTGACCGCAGCCGAGCTCCGCGACGGTCGCGTCGGTGAGTGGCCCGAGGAGTTCCGGGCCGGGGCCGGGTGCCGTGCGGAACATCCACTCCATGGCCTTCGGGCGGGTGCGGTTCGGGCGGCCGATCCCGTCCCAGGTGGCGGCGTTCAGGCGGGCGTCGGCGGCGTGCTGCGACTGTGCGGTCGCGGTCACAGGGGCCGCCCTTCGCGGAGGCACACGACGGTTCCGGAGTGGGCGGCGGTGTGCAGGGCGGTGAGCGTCGGCAGGTGGGCCGACAGGGGCGTGGACTCCAGCTCGGGCAGGGAGAAGAAGCCGTCCTGGTCGTGCTCGGGGCTGCGTCTGATGGGCTGGCCGGTTGCCAGGGTGCCGCCGTGGAAGAAGAAGTCGATCGCCGGGCCCGTTCCCTTCACGTCGGCTCGGTGGTCGTAGCCGAGGAAGCGGAGAGGCCGGTCGGGGACGATGCCGGTCTCCTCGTACAGTTCCCGGCGCGCGGCTGTCGGCGGGTCCTCCCCGTGGTCCAGCATTCCGCCCGGCAGCCACCAGGTTCCGGCCATCGGCTGGCCCTCGGCGTAGCGGAGCAGCAGGATGCGGTCATCGGGGTCCAGGAGCAGCACGCAGGACGCGACGACGGCCTGCGGAAGGGTTCGGATCCACTCCTCGCGCGGCAGCACTCGCTCCACGTCAGCCCTCCCGGACGGTGACCGTGCGGGCCGCGGCCTGCTTCAGGTGCTCGGTGAACACGGCCTCGGGGTCGGGTACGCCGAGGCGGTGCAGCGTCACCATCGACGTGATGATCACGTCGCAGACCTCCGCCGTCACGTCGTCCCAGGTATGGCTCGCTCCCTTCCGCGGGTTCGTGCCGGTCGCTCCGATGACGGCCTGGGCGGCTTCGCCGAACTCCTCCCCGATCTTCAGCACTTGGAGTAGGCGCCGCTCTGCGGCGGGCACGTGCGCTGCGGCCCGGTCGAGGAACGCGGCGAGTTCGGCAGTGGTCTGCCACGCGGTCGTGTCCAACGTTGCTGTTCCTTCCCTCGGGCGGGCGAGGCAGGGTGAGTCGCCCATCCGAAGGAACGTAGCGCGGCGCAGAGGGGCACCGGCAGGGCGTCAGCGGGGCGCGCGGCGCCCGCGCACCGCCGACTGCACCCCAAGGGCGGCACCCTGTGTATGGGTGCCGCCCTCTCACGTTGCCGCAGGCCGCCTCGGCGCCGTGCGGTCAGTCAGGCGCGATCCGACCCGTTCGGCCCCTCGGTGGCCGCGACCCGGTCGCGGCGGCGGCCCAGGAGGGAGCTTCCCGCGACCACCAGGCCGACGGCGACGACCTTGGCGGCCGCGTGGTAGCCGCCCGCCATCTCCTCTGGGGCGCCGGGCAGCCGGAAGAAGCCCCACGCCGCCACGAGACACCCGAAGGCGATCAGCCCGACAGCTCCCCAGGTCCCGACTTCCCCCCACCAGGGCCCGGGGCCGTGAGCCCGCTCGTCGGTCTGCTCGGCGTCTTTGCCAGTCAAGGTCTGCTCTCCTCCGCGCGTGGTGGTCACGAGGAGAGACGGGAGGGCGGTGCGGGTGGTTCACCGGCCGGCTCAGCCCACGAGCGGCGGGCGCTCGGCGTAGTCGTCGTAACCGCCGGGCAGCGGGCGCGTGTCCAGGTAGAACCACTGGGCGTCCGGGCCGGGGGACGGTGCCACGGTCGGTGTCGGACTCGGTGTGGGACTCGCCGTCGGACTCGGCGTCCGACTCGGTGCCGGCTCGGGTGCCCTGGTTGCAGGTGCCTCCGCCTTCGCCGGCCCCGGCATCAGCAGTTCCACGCGCAGCCCCATTCCCCGCTGCTGTGCCGTGAACTCCTCGACCTGGTTGCGGCACGCGTGGTCCAGATGCGTTACGCCGGTCAGGTCCAGGCGGATGCGGGGCTTGCCCGAGGCCGCCGCGGACTCCAGGGCCTCGATCACCTGAGGCAGGCGTAGGAACGTCGCGTTGCCCGCCATGACGACCTTCGCCGTGTCGTCCTCGATGTGCTGGCGGATGACCGTCTGGGACATGCGCAGGGCCGCGAGGACGATCCCGGCCGCCAGGCCGATCAGGACGCCCTCCAGCAGTGCCGTCGCCACGATGACCAGTGTCGTCACCGTCATGACGACGAACTCGCCCCTGTCCTGGCGCCACATCTTCGGGAACTCCTCCGGCGCGAAGAGCTTCCAGCCGCTGTGGACCAGGACCCCTGCCAGCACCGAGATCGGGATCAACGCCAGCACCTGCGGGAGCAGGAGTGCGAAGGCCAGCAGCCACAGGCCGTGCAGGGTGCGGGAGATGCGGGTCTTCGCACCCGCCTGGACGTTGGCCGAGCTGCGGGCCACGACCGCTGTGATGGGGAGGGCGCCGAGGACGCCCGCGACCGTGTTGCCGGCGCCCTGGGCGATGAGTTCGGTGTTGTAGCGGGTGCGCGGGCCGCTGTGCATACGGTCCACGGCGGCCGCGGTGAACAGGCTCTCCGCGGAGGCGATGACCGTGAAGGTGAGGATGGAGCCGATGATCGCGGTGTCCGCGAGGCCGGCGAACTGCTCGGCGCCCGGTACCTGTACCGACGCGAGCAGGTTGCCCACCTGGAGCGTCTTCACGTCCACGCCCGGCAGCGCGGCGACCGCGATGCCGATGCCGACCGCGACCAGCGCGGCCGGGATCCGCTTGGCCGGACCCGGCACCTTCTTCCACACGAAGCTCAGCACGATCGTGGCGACGCCGAGCAGCGTGGCGATCATCGCCTGGGGGTCGGTGAGGATGTCCGCGAACAGGCCCGGTATCCCCGCCATGTTCTCGATCGGTGTGCCGGGGGCCTTGGCGTCGGCCATCGGGTAGGCCTGACTGAACATCAGCGGCAGCCCGATGCCGGCCAGCATGCCCTGGACGACCGCGATGGAGATCGCCTGGAACATCCGGCCGAGGCGTACGACGCCGAGGACGATCTGCAGGATGCCGGAGAACAGGACGATCACGCCGAGCATCGCCACCCCGTGCTCCAGCACCGTCTCCGCGACCAGCGCGGCGAGCCCGGCGGCCGGCCCGCTGACCTGGAGCGTGCTGCCCCGCACCACGCCGACGACCAGGCCGCCGATCACCCCGGAGATGATCCCGAGCTCGGCCGGGACACCGGAGGCGACGGCCACACCGATGCACAGGGGCAGGGCGACGAGGAAGACGACGAGGGAAGCGGTGATCTCGGTGGCGAGGTCGGGCTTGGAGCCGGGCTTGGAGCCGGACTTGGAGCCGGGCTTGGAGCCGGACTTGGAGCCGGACTCGGGGCCCGGCCTGGCCGACGGCGTGCCCGCGGGCTTCGTGGCGGGTGCCGCCTTCGCCCGTCCCGAACCGCGCCCTCGCGCATGTGCCCCGCTCATCCGCTGTGCACCCGGAACAGACCGTCGCCCTCCAACTCGTGCACCTGCCCGGTGTCCACCTCGTAGTACCAGCCGTGCAGCCGCAGCCGCCCCGCGTCCAGCCGCTGCCTTACGACGGGGTAAGTCCGCAGTACGGCAAGCTGGTTGACGACATTGCCCTGCGCCACGTCGGGCAGCGACGGGTCGTCGGAGGCGGTCGTGAGGACCGGTGACAGTTCGGGGCGGGCCAGTCGCAGCCAGGCGTCCACGCCGGGCAGTGCGGAGAGGTCGTCGCCGGACTTCAGCGCGCCCATCGCGCCGCAGTGTGAGTGACCGCACACGATGATGTCCTGAACGCCGAGCACCTCCAGCGCGTACTCGACGGTGGCGGCCTCCCCGGACGCGCCGGGGCTGCCGTACGGCGGCACGATATTGCCCGCGTTTCGCAGCTCGAATATCTCTCCGGGTCGTGCGCCGGTAATCAGCGCGGGGATTACCCGCGAGTCCGAGCAGGTAATGAAGAGTGCCTCGGGATATTGCCCCTCGGCCAGTTTCCGGTATTCGCTGCTCTCGAAATCGACCCGCCGTTTGAACGATCGGGCTCGGTCCAGCAGTGCCTTCAACGGTGCCTCCTCGGCTGGGAGTTCGGCCAGGTCATCACACCGTAGAGGGGGGTACACCAGACGAAGGTTAAGCGAAGGCCAGAGTGCGCCCAGGAATTGGACATTCTTTGTCGCGCGACCGTGCAAGCGCTTGTTCCCTGTAGCGTGTCGACTTCAGGGCAGAGAATGTCAATTCGAGAGACAGGACCCATGGGCATACAAGTGCTGCTCATAGAGGACGACGAGACGATCGCCGAACCGCTCGCCGAGGGACTGGGCAATTTCGGCCTGACGGTGGATCACGTCACCACCGGAGCGGAGGGGTTGAGAAGGCCGTACGGCGATGTCGTGCTGCTCGACCTCGGGTTGCCGGACATGGACGGCATCGACGTCTGCCGCGGCATCCGCCAGGTCTCGGACGTGCCGGTCATCATCCTGAGTGCGCGGGGTGAGGAGGCCGACCGGGTGCTGGGGCTGGAGCTCGGTGCGGACGACTATCTGGCGAAGCCGTTCAGCGTACGGGAGCTGGTGGCACGCGTGCGGGCGGTGACCCGGCGGACCCAGCGCGCGGAGGCGGTGGCGGCCTCCCCCGAAGCGCCGGTGCTGCCGTACGACATCGCGCCCTCACGGCCTTACGACACCGCGCCACCCCCGTCGTACGAGATCGCGCCGCCCCCGTCGCACGAGACCCCGCCGCCCTCCTCGTACGACGACACCGCGCCCCAGCCCGCGTACGCCCCCGGCCCCCTCGTCGTCGACCGTCGCACCCGTCAGGTCTGGGTCGGTGAGGTGCCCGTGACCCTCACGCCCAAGGAGTTCGAGCTGCTGGCGCTGCTGGCCGAGGACCCGGGCGCGGTGTACTCCCGGCAGCAGATCCTGGACCGGGTGTGGGATCCGCACTACGAGGGGCCGACCAAGACGCTGGACGTCCATGTCGCCTCGCTGCGGCGGAAGTTGGGTGACCCGGCGTGGATCCAGACGCTGCGCGGGGTCGGCTTCCGGCTGGCGGTGCAGGCCGAGCCGGGCGGGCCGCAGGTGTCCTCGCCATGACCCGCCGGCTGCTGCTCAGCTATCTGAGCCTGGCCGCGCTCGTGCTGCTCTGTCTGGAGATCCCGCTGGGCTTCGTCTACTCGCGCGGCGAGCGGGAGCGGGTGGTGAACGCGGCGAAGGACGAGGCCGAGTCGGTGTCGGCGTACGCCTCGCTGTCCCTCAGCGCGGGGCGGGCGGAGCGGGACCTGCCCCGCCGGGTCGTCCACTGCGCCGAGCGCATCGGCGGCAAGGTGGTGATCGTGGACGCCTCGGGCGCTCTGCTCGCCACCTCGCACCCGCTGGCCGCCGTCATGTCCGCCGACCTCGCCTCGCGCCCCGGTATCGCGGCCGCCCTGCACGGCACCTCCACGGTGGACGTCCGTACGTCGACCATCGGCGGGGTCGAGTACCTGTCGGTCGCCGCGCCCATCCGGCACACCTCCGGTCTGCAGGGCGCCGTATGGCTGACGGTGCCGACCCGGACGGTGCACGAGCGCGTCCATCATGTGTGGCTGTTGCTCGGGCTCGGCGGGCTCGGTGTGCTCACCGCGGTCGCCGGGCTCGGGTTCGCGATCGCTCGCTGGACGGGTCGGCCCATCCGTGAACTGGAGCAGGCCACCGACGAGTTGGCCGACGGTGGCCTCGCCACGCCGGTGACGATCACCAAGGGGCCGCCCGAAGTGCGCCGGCTCGCCGCCGCGTTCAACCGTACGGCGGCCCGGCTCGCCCATCTCCTCGACGCCCAGCACGCGTTCGCGGGCGAGGCCTCCCATCAGCTCAAGACGCCGCTCGCGGCGCTGCGGCTGCGGCTGGAGAACCTGGAGCCGAACGTCGCCGTCCGCGGCCGGGGCAGTCTCGCCGCGGCGGTGACCGAGACGGACCGGCTGTCGCGGATGGTGGAGGGGCTGCTGGCGATGGCGCGCCTGGAGGAGAACGCCGCGACGCCCGGCCCGGTCGACGTGGGCGCGGTCTGCGCGGAACGGCACCGCACCTGGCAGCCGCTGTTCGAGAAGCAGCGGGTCTCGCTGGTGCTGTTCGCGGGCAGTGTGGGGCCCGTGCTCGCCGTACCCGGCGGGGTGGAGCAGATCGTGGACAACCTGCTGTCCAACGCCCTGCGCGCCTCCCCGGCAGGCAGCACCGTGACCATGGAGCTGCGGCTCCACGTCCCGGCCCGCCGCGCCCTGCGCGACGCCCGCCCCGCCTGGGTCGACCTGCACATCACCGACGAGGGCCCCGGTATGACGCCGGAGCAGCGGGCCCGCGCCTTCGACCGTTTCTGGCGTGCGCCGGGCGCCCCCAAGGGCGGGACGGGTCTGGGCCTTTCACTGGTCCAGCGGCTGGCGCACGCGAGCGGCGGTGAGGCGAGCCTGCACGCGGCGGCCGCGGGCGGGCTGGACGCGGTGATCCGGCTGCCGTCGGCTCAGGCGCCGCACGAAGGGCACGGTCCGGGGTCCGAGAAGCCCGGGCAGCAGCGGAAGCGGGGGGTGCCGGTGTTGCGTGGGTGACGCACATGGGCTGCACTCAGGGGAGCGCATACGGGCATCGGCACGCCGGGGAGCGCACGCGGGTGGCACTCACATGAGCACGCGGGGGCGGCGCACAGCCGGCACCCAGGTACGCCGCCCGACGGTCATGCGCCGGTCACGGTCCGTCCACCCTCCGCCCCTAGGTTCCATGCCGCCCCCCAGGCACGACCCCGCCGTCGACCGGCGGCGGGGCGGTACGACACCTCTTGGAGAGAGAGTGGAACGTCGTAGCCTTCTCCGTGCGGCCGTCCTCGGCGGCTCTACCGCCGTGCTCGGCGGAACCCTGTGGCGCGGCGCCGCCCACGCGGCCCCGGCCCAGCCCGGCACCGGCCCCTACGGGGCGCTGGGCTCCCCCGACGCCAACGGCATCAGACTCCCCAGCGGCTTCACCAGCCGCGTCATAGCCCGCTCCGGCCAGACGGTCTCCGGAACCTCGTACACCTGGCACAACGCCCCTGACGGCGGCGCCTGCTTCGCCGACGGCACGGGCTGGATCTACGTCTCCAACTCGGAAATCTCCTCCACCGGCGGCGCCGGCGCCGTCAAGTTCAACTCCTCGGGCACCATCACGGGCGCCTACCGGATCCTGTCCAACACCAACCGCAACTGCGCGGGCGGCAAGACCCCGTGGAACACCTGGCTGTCCTGCGAGGAGGTGTCCCTCGGCTACGTCTACGAGACCGACCCCTGGGGGACGAACGCGGCGATCCGCCGGGACGCGATGGGCCGCTTCAACCACGAGGCGGCGGCCGCCGACCCGGTGCGCAAGGTGATCTACCTGACCGAGGACGAGTCCAACGGCCGCTTCTACCGCTTCGTGCCGAACACCTGGGGCAACCTGGCCTCCGGCACGCTGCAGGTGATGGTCGCGGGCAGCGGTACGTCCGGCTCCTTCAGCTGGGCGAACGTCCCCGACCCGGACGGCTCCCCGACGGCCACCCGCAGCCAGGTCTCGGGCTCCAAGTCCTTCAACGGCGGCGAGGGCTGCCACTACGCCGACGACACGGTCTGGTTCACCACCAAGGGCGACAACCGCGTCTGGCAGCTCAACCTCACCAACAACACCTACGAGTTGGCGTACGACGACTCCCTCGTCACCTCCGGTACGGCTCCCCTCACCGGCGTCGACAACATCACCGGCTCCGCCTCCGGCGACCTGTTCGTCGCGGAGGACGGCGGCAACATGGAGATCTGCGTGATCACCCCGGACGACGTGATCGCCCCGTTCCTGCGGATCGACGGCCAGTCGAGCTCGGAGATCACGGGGCCGGCGTTCTCGCCGGACGGAACCAGGCTGTACTTCTCCAGCCAGCGGGGCACGAGCGGCAGTTCGTCGGGCGGGATCACCTACGAGGTGAGGGGCCCCTTCCGCTCGTAGTCGCAGTGGTCACGAAACAGACACATCTCCTCCACATCTAGGAGCTGGGCATTACGGTCATCCCCTCACGCACCACCAGTGGGGGGATGACATGACCAATCCGTACACGACGCCGCAGCTGCCGCCCCAGCCGCCACTGCCGCCGCAGTCGCCGTTCCGCCCGGCGCCCAGGTGGGCGCGAAAGCGGTACGCGCTCCCCGCGCTCGCGCTGGCCTTCTTCCTGGGCCTCGCCGCGAACGCCTCCGGCGAGGACACGAAGACCGCCGAGGCACAGCCGAAGGCGGCCTCACCAGGCCCCACGGTCACCGTCACGGCGACCACGACGTCACCGGCGGAGGAACCCGAACCGGCGCCGACCGTGACGGCCACGAAGACGATCAAGGTCACCACGACGGTCACCGCGGCGCCCGCGGCCGGCAGCGGTTCCGCCTCCGACGACAGCGGCGACTCGTCCGGCGACGACGTCTACTACGCCAACTGCAGCGAGGCCCGGGCCGCCGGTGCCGCCCCGGTCCACCGGGGCGAGCCCGGGTACGCCTCCCACCTGGACCGCGACAACGACGGGGTGGGCTGCGACAGCTGACGGGCGGACGGCTGCCCCGGCCTCAGGATCCGGCCCGAGGATCCGGGGCAGCCGTCTCGGTCTCACTGGACCGCTCACTGGATCGGAGAGTCGGGCGGCGGAAGCTGGACGATGCGCTCGAGATCCATGGACTCGACGCCGTCGACCGCTTCCAGGGCCGGCAGCCGGTCCTCCGTGACGGTTCCGGAGAGTGTGCCGAGGGCCGGCTGCTCGCCCGTGACCGTCAGGCCCGCCCGCCGCAGGGCATCCACCACCTCCGCGAACCGGTCGGGGTCCACCGCGAGGATGACCCCGACCGGAGCGGAGCCGGGCGACTCGGTCACGGGGCCTGGAGCAGGCCGGCGCCGACGTCCTTGGCGGGCTGCGTCAGCGGGTACGCGCCGGCGAGCAGGGCCGCCTTGAGTTCGGTCGCGGAGGCGTTGGGGTTGGCCTCGGCGAGCAGGGCGAGGACACCCGCGACATGCGGGGTGGCCATGCTCGTGCCCTTCATCTCCGTGTACCCACCGCCAGGGGCGGCCGAGCGCACGTCCCAGCCGGGCGCGGCGATGTTGACCTCACCGCCCTGGCCGTTGATCCCGCCGTTGGAGAAGAACGCCGGGGCGATCGCCTTGTCCAGCGCGCCCACCGCCAGGATCGAGGGGCAGTTGGCGGGCCGGCTGACGGGGAAGACGTCCTGGGGCCGGTTGCTGTCGTTGCCCGCGGCGGCGACGATCACCGTCCCGCGCTCGAAGGCGCGTTTGGCCAGGATCTCGTACGTCTGCGGGAAGAGCTCACCCTTGCGGACCCGCGCGCCGAGCGACATGGAGATCACGCGTGCGCCGCGGGCGATCGCCCAGGCCATGCCCGCCAGGATCTGGCCGTCGGTACCGGAACCCCGGTTGCTGAGGACCTTGCCGGCGAGGATCCGGGCGTCGCAGGCCACGCCGTAGCGGGGCTGCTGCTGCGGGTTCCGCGGGCCGGCGACGGTGCCGATGCAGTGCGTTCCGTGGCCGTTGGAGTCCTCGACGGACTCGCCGAGCACGAACGACATCGTCTCCTCGAGGCAGCCGACCAGGTCCGGATGGTCGGTGTCCACCCCGGTGTCGAGGACGGCGACCTTCACGCCGCGTCCGGTCAGGTGGGACAGGTTGGCCCGGATCGCCTGCAGTCCCCAGGTCCAGGTCTGCTCGTCCCAGGCCGGGCCCTGCGCGACGGCCATCTCGGCCCTGGAGTGGCGGGCGACCACTTCCTCGTCACTGCGGTACGCCGGGAAGAACTCGGTCGGCGCCTGCGTCGGGGCGGTGATCGGCATGGCGTACACCATGCGCTCGGGCTCTGCCGCGATGATCGCCGGATCGGCCTCGGCCGTGGTCACCAGCGCGTGACGCTGCTCGGGCCGTACCTCGACGACCGCGGCCCCGAGTTCCTCGAAGTGCACCGAGACATCGGGGCGTTCGAGGAGTTCGGCTATGTTCGCGGTCTCGGTTCCTCGGACACGTTCGACGGACGCGATGTCGGCGTTGGAGCGCAGCGCGTTCAGCCCGCTCTCCTGATTGCCGGGCTCGAGCAGGACCACGTACCGGCCGGTGTACTCCGCGCTCTGCTCAGGGGTGCGGCCCTGGCCGTTGGGTCGGTCGGGCTGCCCGCCGAAGGCGCGCCTGTCCATGGGTCCGTTCGCCATTGAATCTTCCCGCTTTCTGTGCTCCCCCCTGTCTGTGGACGCACGTCGACACACGGAGCTGCAGGCGCGGGGTTGGCCGGCGCGTGCGGTCGTGGATACGGTCGTGGATCGACGTGGAATGCCGTGACCTGCAAGGACGCGCCTTGTCGAGGCCTCGGCACAGCCCCCTCGAATACGTTCGCATCGGACACTGTTGTACGCAACAGAACAAAGTGGTACAGGGCAGAACAAAAGAAGCGGGCCAACGGTCATCGGAAGGAGCCCCGCCATGTCCGGCTGGAATGAGCGCGACATCCCCGACCAGAGCGGCCGCGTCGCCGTAGTCACCGGGGCCAACAGTGGCCTCGGGTACGTCACGGCGCGGGAGCTGGCGCGCAAGGGCGCCCGGGTGGTGCTCGCGTGCCGGAGCGAGGCGCGCGGCGGGGCGGCCCGGGATCGGCTGGCCTCAGAAGTGCCTGGCGCCCAGGCCGAGTTGAGGCTTCTCGACCTCGCGGACCTAGGCTCCGTACGCGACTTCGCCGCGACGTTCCCGTACGACCGCCTGGATCTGCTCGTGAACAACGCGGGCGTGATGGCGTTGCCGTACGGCACCACGGCGGACGGGTTCGAGACGCAGTTCGGCGTCAACCACCTCGGGCACTTCGCGCTCACCGGCCTGCTGCTGCCCACGCTGCTCGCCACTCCGGGCGCACGGGTGGTGACCGTCTCCAGCCCGATGCACGCGCTGGCCAACATCGACCTCGCCGACCTCAACGGCGAGCGCCGCTACCGGCGTTGGCTCGCCTACGCCCGGTCCAAGACCGCCAACCTGCTCTTCACGCACGAACTGGCACGCAGGCTGTCGGCGAAGGGGGCGGAGGTGGTGGCGGCCGCGGCGCATCCCGGGTACGCGGACACCAACCTGCAGACCGCGGGGCCGCGCATGTCGGGGCGCCGGGCCGGTGAGTGGTTCATGCGCGTCGGCAACCGGCTCTTCGCCCAGTCCGCCGAGGCCGGCGCGCTGCCCACGCTGTACGCCGCCACCGCCCCCGACGTCCACCCCGACTCCTTCACCGGCCCGTCCTTCGCCGGCTGGCGCGGCTCACCCGCCCCGTCCTGGCGGGCGCCCTGGACGCTCGACGACCGTGCGGGCGACCGGCTCTGGGAGGCGTCGGAGCGGCTGACGGGGGTGGCATACGACTGCCTTGCCGAGCCTCTGTAGTGCTCAGGCCGGGAGCCGGGATGGGAATGGCGGCGCCGATGACGCCGTTCGGCTCGGTCCGGTCCCTGCCGCGCGGGGGGGGGGGGCCTGCCGCAGGATGCCGCCCGTTACGGCGGGACGTGGGCGAGGGCTGCGGGGCCTGGCTGGGCGACACCGAGTACGGGATCGGGCGTACCTCCGCCAGCGGCACGATGCCGCCGGGCGCGCCCGGACAGCTCGGCGCGGTGAGGCTCTCCCGGCTCCAGGGACCCCATGGCCACGCCCTGCGGGTCGTACGCGGCCCCAGCTGCCGCATCACCGCGGCCGCTTCGAGAGCGCGCTGCTCGGCGACGGACAGCCTGTCCCGGTCGGCGTTCAGCAGATCCTCGGCGTTCATCCTGCTCGTGGGGTCCGAGGTGACCCGCGCCCGGCTGTCCGGGGCGTCGTCGCGCGGAACGCGGCACAGCCACGGCCGGCGGTCCGGACCTGTCCCATGGACCGCTGAAGGCCACTCCCTGAGCAGCAGGTTGGCCCGGAGCTCCGCGGCTCCGGGCCAGGACGGAGCGGGCTCGTCCCCTACATCCGTACGCCCGAGGTCATCGCGCCCGCACCTCGTACGTCGTGATCCGCACCGTCTCGTCGTCCAGGCACTGCCCGGTCTCCAGGTCGAACCGCTGCTTCAGCAGGGGCGAGGCCACGAACGGGCGGCCCTGGTGGGTGCCGGTCAGGCCGCGGGAGAGGACCGCCGCGCCGCCGAAGGGGTCGCGGTTGTCGATGGCGTACAGCCGTCCGGCGCGGTCGCGGAAGAGGGCCACCTGGTCGCCGTTCGGCAGCAGGGCCGCCACACCGCGGCCGGGGAGCAGCCGGTGCAGGTCGCAGACCGTCAACCAGTCCTCGTCCAGCCGTACTTGGACCTTGAGGTCGGTCGTCTCGGGTGCCAGGGTCATCGCTGGGCGCTTCCTTCCAGGGGGCGCTGGCCGATGGTCAGCAGGGGCAGGTCGGGCTTGATCTGGTCGCGCTCGGGGACGAAGCCGACGACCGGGTCGGGGGTGTCGGGCGCGTTGATGAAGGAGACGAAGCGGGCCAGCTTCTCCGGGTCCTTGATGGTCTCCGCCCACTCGTCGCGGTAGTTCGCGACATGGGCCGCCATCAGGGACTCCAGCTCCTCGCAGATGCCGAGGGAGTCCTCGACGACCACGTCACGGACGTGGTCAAGGCCGCCGGGGATCCGCTCCAGCCAGACGCTCGTGCGCTCCAGGCGGTCCGCGGTGCGGATGTAGAACATCAGGAAGCGGTCGATCAGACGGATCAGCTCGGCGTCGGACAGGTCCTGGGCGAGGAGGTCCGCGTGGCGCGGGGTCGCGCCGCCGTTGCCGCCGACGTAGAGGTTCCAGCCGTTGGCGGTGGCGATCACGCCGAAGTCCTTCGACTGGGCCTCCGCGCACTCGCGCTGGCAGCCGGACACGGCCGACTTCAGCTTGTGGGGGGACCTGAGCCCCCGGTAGCGCAGCTCCAGGTCGATCGCCATGCGAACCGAGTCCTGGACGCCGTAGCGGCACCAGGTCTGCCCCACGCAGGACTTCACGGTACGCAGGGCCTTGCCGTACGCGTGGCCGGACTCGAAGCCCGCGTCCACCAACCGCGCCCAGATCAGCGGCAGTTGCTCCACGCGTGCGCCGAACATGTCGATCCGCTGGCCGCCGGTGATCTTCGTGTAGAGGCCGAAGTCGCGGGCGATCTCGCCGATCACGATCAGGCCCTCGGGGGTGATCTCACCACCGGCGATCCGCGGGACGACCGAGTACGAGCCGTTCTTCTGGATGTTGGCGAGGAAATGGTCGTTGCTGTCCTGCAGCGCCGCCTGCTCGCCGTCCAGGACGTAGCCGCTCGCGCCGATCGTCGGGGCGAGGGAGGCGATGATCGAGCCGACCGCCGGCTTGCAGATCTCGCAGCCGTCGCCGCCCTTGGCGCCGTCGCGGCCGTAGCGGTCCAGCAGGTCCTGGTAGGTGTTGATGCGCAGGGCGAGGACGATCTCGTACAGCTCCTCGCGGGTCTGCGAGAAGCAGCCGCACAGGCCCTTGTCGACCTCGACGCCGGACGCCTCCAGCTCGGCGTTGATCAGCTGGCCCAGGACCTTGACGCAGCTGCCGCAGGTGGTGCCGGCCTTGGTGCACTTCTTCACCTCGGGCACGGTCGTGCACTGGTGGTCGGTGACCGCGCCGCGGATCGTGCCCTTGGTGACGTTGTTGCAGGAGCAGATGATCGCCTCGTCCGGCAGCGCGGACGGGCCGAGCTGGGCGGGCGCCCCGGCACCGGCCGGCAGCACCAGCGACTCCGGCGAGACCGGCGGGACCGAGCCGGTGAACGCCTTCAGCGTGCCGTACGCCTCCGCGTCGCCGACCAGGATGCCGCCGAGCAGCGTGCCGTCGCGGCCGATGACCAGCTTCTTGTACAGGCCCGCGCGGGAGTCGGAGTACACGACGTCCAGGCAGTCCTCGGCGGTGCCGTGCGCGTCACCGAAGGACGCCACGTCCACGCCGAGCAGCTTCAGCTTGGTGGAGAGGTCGGCGCCCGTGAACGTCAACTGCTCCGTCTCGTCGGCGGCGATCGCCGCGGCGGCCGTCTCGGCCTGCTCGTAACCCGGGGCCACCAGGCCGTACACCCGGCCGTCCGCCGCGAGCGCACACTCGCCGATCGCGAACACGTGCGGGTCGGCGACCGTACGGCACTGCTCGTCGACCGTGATGCCGCCGCGCTCGCCGACCGTGAGGCCGCAGTCGCGGGCCAGCTGGTCGCGGGGGCGGACACCGGCGGAGAAGATCACCATGTCGGTGGCGAGTTCGGAGCCGTCGGAGAGCTTCATGCCGGTGACGACACCCTCGGCGTCCGTCACGATCTCCTGCGTGCCCACCCCGGTGTGGACCGTCAGGCCCATGTCCTCGATCGTGCGCAGCAGCGCGGCGCCGCCGCCCTCGTCGACCTGCACCGGCATCAGCCGCGGCGCGAACTCCACGATGTGCGACTCGACGCCCAGGCCCTTGAGCGCGCCCGCGGCCTCCAGGCCCAGCAGACCACCGCCGACGACGGCACCCGTCGTGGCCTTCGTCTTCGCGTACTCCTCGATCGCGAGCAGGTCCTCGATCGTGCGGTACACGAAACAGCCGGTGGCGTCCTTGTTCGGGACCGGCGGCACGAACGGGTACGAGCCGGTGGCGAGGACGAGGATGTCGTACTCGAAGACCTCACCGGACTTGGCGGTGACCTTCTTCACCTCGCGGTCGACGGAGACCGCCGGGTCACCGATGCGCAGCTCGATGCCGTGCGTGTCGATGAACTCCATGTCCGTCATGGACAGGTCCTCGGGCGTCTTGCCCGAGAAGTACGAGGTCAGCGCTACGCGGTCGTACGCGGGACGCGGCTCCTCGCACAGCACGACCACGCGGTGCGTGGCGGTCAGGCCGCGCTCGGCGAGCGCTTCGAGGAAGCGCTGGCCGACCATGCCATGGCCGACGAGCACGATTGTGGGGGTGACCCCGAGGTCGGCGGTCATCAGGAGCCTCCATCGTTGGTGAGCAGGTGGAGCAGGGGGCCGTCGTCGGGGAGCGGCTCTGCTCCCTCCCAGGCGCGGGCGAGCGCGCCGACGGTGCCGAGTTCGCCGACGAGAACCCCGCCGACCAGGCGGTCGTCGCGGACGACGACCTTGCGGTAGGTGCCGCGGGTGGCGTCGGCGAGCTGCACGACGTCGTCGCCGGGCCGGGCCTCCGTCTCGCCGAACGCGGCGAGGTCGAAGGGTGAGTCGTGCCCGGTGAGCGTGAGCCGGGTCAGCGCGCGGGTACCGGTGTAACGGGCGTGCGCGCGGCGTCCCGACAGCAGCTCGGCCAGGACTTCCGCCTGTTCGAGCGCCGGGGTGGCGAGCCCGTAGACCGTGCCGTCGTGCTGGGCGCAGTCGCCGATCGCCCTGATGTGCGGGTCGGAGGTGCGCAGTTCGTCATCGACGACGATGCCCTTGCGCACCTCGAGTCCGGCGGTCTGCGCGAGGCCCGCACGGGGGTGCACCCCGCAGGCCAGTACCACGAGGTCGGCGTCGAGGGCGTAGCCGTCGTGCATCTCGACGGAGCGGACCGCGCCGCCCACGCAGCGCACATCACGCACGCGGCACTCGGTGTGGATCTCGACGCCGAGGTCCTTCAGATGCCGCTGGACGAGCTTCGAGGCGCTCGGGTCGAGCTGGCGCTCCATGAGACGCTCGCCCTGCTGGGCGAGCACGACCTGGGCGCCGCGCTGGGCGAGCGCCCGGGCCGCGGAGACCCCGAGGAGTCCGCCGCCGATCACGACCGCCTTCACACCCGGCCGGACCGCCTTGGACAGTCCCAGGCAGTCGTCCATGGTCCGGAAGGCGTGGACGCCCTCCGGCAGCACGTGGTCGGGCGTGAACAGGCCGCGCAGCGGCGGCAGCACCGGGTTGGAGCCGGTGGCCAGCACGAGCGTGTCGTATGCGATCTCCGAGCCGTCCTCGAGGTGTACGGTCCGCACCTCGCGGTCGATGCCGGTGACCCGGCCGCGCGTCAGCTCCGCGGGCGCCGGCAGGGCGATCACATCGGGGCTGTACCGCCCGGCCAGCACCTCGGCGAGCAGCACCCGGTTGTACGGGCGGTGCTCCTCGTCGCCGACGAGCGTCACGGGCGTGCCGAGCTCGCCGAGCCGCCGGGCGAGTCGTACGCCCGCGAGTCCGGCGCCGATCACCACCACACGCGTATTCGAGGTCATGCCTAGGAGCGTGCGATGCGGGTGTTACCCGACCGCATCACGTCTGTTTCCCACGAGGAACGCTGCCCTCAGCGGGGGCCGGGGGCCGGTGTGAGGGTTCGGCGGGGGCGGCGGGGGCGTGCTGTGAGGTGGGCGTTCGCGGTGGTGGGGCGGGGTGGACCGAGGCCCCGGTTTCCGTGCAGTCACCATCGTCTACGACCGTGAGCGTCATGCATGACCTGTCACACACCCATGCCTTCGCCGACCCTCAGGAGTCCCTCAAACAAGATGGACACCCCACACATCACCTGCCTAGTGTCGCGATCATGCCCGACATATCGCTGACCATGGTCGCCGTCCTGTGCCTCGCGGCCCTCGCGGCCGGCTGCATCGACGCCGTGGTCGGCGGCGGAGGGCTGCTCCTGCTCCCGGCCCTGCTGCTCGGCCGGCCCGCGAGCACCCCGGCCGCGTACGCGCTCGGCACCAACAAGGCGGTCGCCATCGTCGGCACGACAGGCGCGGCGGTGACCTACGCCCGCAAGGCACCCGTGGACGTGCGCCTCGCCGTACGCATCGGGCTGGCGGCGCTCGCGGGCTCCTGCGCCGGTGCCTTCTTCGCGGCCGGCATGAGCACCGAGGTGCTGAAGCCCGTGATCATGGTGGTGCTGCTGGCCGTCGCCGCGTTCGTGATCCTGCGCCCAGCGTTCGGCACGGCCCCGGCGACCGGCCCGGCCACCCGCCGCCAGATCCTCGCCGCGATCGGCCTCGCGGGCCTGGGCATCGGCTTCTACGACGGCCTGATCGGCCCCGGCACCGGCACGTTCCTGGTCCTCGCCCTCACCGCCGTCCTCCACCTGGACCTCGTCACCGCCTCCGCCACCGCCAAGATCGTCAACTGCTGCACCAACGCCGGCGCACTGGCGACCTTCGCCTGGCAAGGCACGGTGCTGTGGCAACTGGCCGGGCTCATGGCGGTGTTCAACCTGGTGGGCGGAACGGTGGGGGCGCGTACGGCGCTGAAGAAGGGGAGTGGGTTTGTTCGGGGGGTGCTGCTGGCGGTGGTGTTCACGCTGGTGGCGAAGTTGGGGTATGAGCAGTGGGTCGTCTAGCGACGGGCGTCTGCGGGCGAAGGAGGTCACCGATCCAGCGTCATGTTGACCTGCCACGCACTGCCGGGCGAGACCGGATTCCCCTCACTGTCCGTCCCCTCGAACGTGAAGACGCCGTCGACGGTGATCTTTTCGCCCGGGGCCGCGGACTGAAGGACGTCGCACGCCTGCTGATCGGTGCCGACAGCCGTGTCCTTGAGGTGGGTTATGACGTCGCCGGTCTCCAACTTCGCCTCACTGGCCGGTGAGTTACTGGCCACGCTCGACACGTAGAGGCCCTCTATCCCCTGGTCCTGGAGCTCCTGCTTCATCGCCAGAGCGTCGTCCTGGTCCTCCTCGGGGAAATACAGCTCGAAGGACTCGTCGGAGATGGCCAGCAAGTCTCCCCAGCCGGGGTCGTTCTTGCTCTTTCCATCAGCGAGCCCTTGGAGAAGCGGCTCCGCGTGGTCGCTGCTAATGGCGTTGTACTGGCCCTGGGTCCCTGAGATGCTGAAGGTGTTGATACCGACAAGCTTCCCCTCGCTGTCGAGCAGCGGCCCTCCGGAATTACCGTCATTGAGTGCTGCCGAATGCTGCACGGTGGAAGGAAGTTCGGGCTGACTCGCCAGATCCGTCACTGCGACGTCCGGCGACTGGACCACGCCCGTGGTCAGGACGGCCTTCTCACGCGCCACGTCACCGGCGCCTACCGGATAGCCGATCGCCGTCACCTCGTCCCCCTGCTCCAGTTCACCGCTGTCGCCGAACTCCACCTCCTCCAGATCTTCTTGCTGTGTCTGGAGCTTCAGCACCGCCAGGTCCTCGCAGGGATCGCTGCCCATCAGCCGCACGGGCACGGGCTCTTTGTCCTCGATGCGGACCTTCAGAGCGCTCTGCCCGGTGACCACGTGCGCATTGGTCACGATGAGACCGTTGTCGGCGTCGTAGATGACTCCGCTACCGAAAGCCTCTCCAGCCAGCACCTGCACGGTCGCGGGCGCCACCCGCTCGAAGATCTCCTTCGGATCGTCCGCCCTCGCGTCGGTCACCGTCATACCGCAACTCAAGGCGACGGCGGACGCGGCGGCGACGTACATTCTGGCTGTCGGCCGCATCTGGGGCCTCCTAGCGTGCGTTCCCCATTCAGGCTAATCCTCCGCTGTATGTCTGTCGCGCCGACGGAACACCGCAGGTCAGCGTCCTGCGATGGTCCACCTCATGACAGATCTGCCGGACCGTCAGACGACGGCGACGAGGCCGCCGAAGGGTGCGCCGTCGAGGGTGAACCGGTGGCCGCGCGCGGCAGGCGTACCGCCCGGAGGGCTCAGCGGCTGCCGGTCAGGTGCGCGAAGACGACGACGTTGCCCTGATACCCGGTCGTCCGTGAGTAACCGCCGCCGCAGGTGATCACCCGCAGTTCCGGGCGCCGCGCCGCGCCGTACACCTTCTCGTCCGGGAACGCCTTCGCGTCGTACACCTCGACGGCGTCCACGGAGAACAGCGCCGTGCCGCCGTCCCGTCGGTCCACCTCGATCGTGCTGCCCTTCTTCAGGGCGCCGAGGCGGTAGAAGACGGCGGGTCCGTCGGCGTTGTCCACATGGCCGGCGACGATCGCGGTGCCGGTCTCGCCGGGCGTGGTGCCGGCCTCGTACCAGCCGGCCAGGTTCTTGCGCTCGGCGGGCGGCACGTCGAGGCTGCCCGTCCTCGTCAGGCCCAGGCCCATGAGGGGCGCGGAGACCCGGATCGAGGGGATACGGATGCGGTCGGGCGGGGAAGGCGGTAGCGCGGGAGCGGACGAGCGGGCGGCAGCCGGGTCCGTGGGGGAGCGATCGGTGTCCTCGCCCCGCGCGATCTCCCTGCCCTGCGCCGCCGACGGCTGCGGCGGGGCGTGTGTCTGGGCGCCGTTGCCCAGCAGCCAGGCGCCGGAGCCCAGGGCGAGGACGGTGACGGCCGATATGGCGGCGTCGCCGACGCCGCGGTGACTGCGCACGGGAGCCTCCTGGGACTGTGCTGGGCCGCCCGGACTGTGCTCGGGCTGCCCGGACTCGCTTGGGCCGCCCGTTCCCCCTCCGGGCCGCGAGGGGCGTCGGACCCGGAGGGGGAGGGGACGTGCGGTACCGGTGGACGGACAGCGGAGGGTGTCCGTCAGATCCCGTCGCCTCTCGCCCGGCGATGCAGGAGCCAGGTACCGCCCGCGGCGGCGACGGCGAGAGCCGACACGCCGGCCGCGGTCTGCACGGGGTCGCCGCCGAGAGCGCCGCCGACCCCCGTCTTCACACTTCCTCTCGGATGCACCTGTTCGCGCGGGGCCGTCAGCGTGACCACCAGGTCCCCGCTCACCCGCCGGCCGCCCTCCGCGCAGGTGGCGGCGATCTCGTACGTCCCCGGCTGCGCGCTCGGCGGCACCCGGAACCGCCCGCTCGCGTCCTGCTCGGCCGTACCCGGCACCAGCGAGAAGTCACCGGCGCCCACGGCGCTGGCGTCGCCCGCCACCCCTGCGCCGTCCGGGCAGGCGGCCGTGTCCACCGCGACCTCCCCGCCCGGCACGACCGACGACGGGGACAGCCGCAGGCCGCCGGTGTCGTCACCGTACGCCGGCGCGGTGACGAGACCGGCCGCGGCGACGGCGAGCGCGCTACCGGTCAGCAGGCGGGTGGTACCTCGCATCGACGCTCCCTCGAGCTCTTCAGTGGCCTCTGTCCTTCCGAGGTAAGTGGCACGAGGCCGAGCCCGCTTCCTGAAGGTTTGTCAGAAATAGGGTGAACGGGTGTCATGCGGGAGGGCCGGAAAGCTTCTCCGCGTGCCGTTTCGGCAGGTCACAGCCGTAGGGCGGGCGCGTCCCGGAACAGCCCCCGAAAGGTGTGCGGGGCACGTGTGAACGGGTGACCGGCACGGGTGAGGCGCCCCCTCGGCGATGTGCGTCCCCTGTGCACCCGCCGGTCCCGACCGGACGGACGCGGTGATCCCTGCCGAAGGCGAACTCCCCCTTCGGCAGGGACCTTTGGTGACCCGGGACTACTCGGAGCAGGGCGGAGCCTGCTTGGCGTAGGTCTCGCCCGGCCGGTAGGCCCCGCACGCGGCCAGCACGACCGGGCCGTCGGCCGACTGCCGGAGTATCGCCAGGGTCTTGTCGGCCGGAGGCCGGTTGTCCTCCGTGGGCTTGAGCACGGACCCCGTCGCGCCCTCGAAGGTGACGCCGGTCCCCAGGACGATGCGCACCCCGGACGGTGTCAGGTCCCACTTCGCGGCCCGGTCCACGCTCTGCGACAGCATGCGGAAGGCGTCGTACGACACGGCGGAGTGGCCGTCATAGCGCCACGGGTCCCGCTCCGGCGGGCCGTCCACCCAGCTGTCGTACTCCTGGACGAAGTCCTTCGTCGAGTCGCTCGACCTGTCGTCCGTGACCGGCAGCGTGTGCGCCGAGTGGTAGAGGCGCAGCCAGGTGTTGTCGTCGTACTCGCCGGTCTGTGCGACGTTCGTGAGCTCGTTGCCGCCGAGGACGGTCAGGCCGTCGGCGGCGCAGGTCTTCTGCCGGTCGAAGGCGTTCACGAACGCGGTGAAGTCGCGTGCCCGGGCGGTCCAGTAGACGATCGACTCCTGATGCTGGCTCAGTTTCCGGCAGACGTTCTCGGCGAGGTCGTCCGGTCTGGAGACCTGGTCGATGCCGAGGCCCGCCGCCGACGCGCCGGTCTGGGAGAAGTCGACGATGTCCTCGGTGCCCTGGAAGCTCTCGCGGAAGTCGTCCGCGAGCCCCTTGCTGTACAGGTCGTTCGAGGTGTGGACCACGACGGCGTGCCGGGCGGGGGCGCAGCCCTGCTGTCCGCCGGACCGCGCCACGATGTTGGCGGTGGCCGCGAAGTTCGCCGCGATCCGCGCCTCGGTGCTGTTGAGCGGCGTGAGGGGCCAGTAGCTCCTGCTGCCCAGCATCTCGTCCGCGGTGGCGGTGGTGCCCACCACGGGGATCTCCGCCTGCGCCAGGACCGTCAGCGCCTTCCTGGACTCCTCCTTGCTCTGGGCGAACCCGAGAACACCGACGATCTCCTCGTACGCCGCGCGAGGCTTGTGCTCGAGTTCGGCGACCAGCTTCCGGGCCTCCCGCTCGGCGTTCACGAACCCCGCGCCGGTGTAGCGCACGTCCACCCTCAGCGGCACCCGTGAGTCGTCGGAGACGGCCTCCTGGTTGAGCCTGCGCTGCCACAGGGCGACACCGCGCAGTTCCGGGATGGTCCCGTCGAACAGGATGGTCGTGGAGGTGTCGTCCTTGGGCCGGTCGGACCCGAAGTAGACGACCGTACGGACCGTCCTGCCCTGTGCGGCGAATTTCTCGGCGGTCCCGTTCTGGCTCTGGATCTCGTCGTACGCCTCGTTGTACAGGGCTCCGGGCTTCAGTTCGGGCCGCTCGGTCGGCTTGGCGACGGCGCCGTCGCCGCCGGCGCAGGAGACGTCGACCGGAGGGGCGACGACCCGGAATCCTCCGTAGACGAGTGCGGACACGGCCAGCAGGGCGAAGGCGGTGACGCCGGCTGTCTGGGTGCTCGCGCGGAGCTTGAACACCCGTGGTTTCACCCGCCGGATGGACTGGCCGTCCCGGGAGAAGGGCTCGTCGTTGAGGGTCACCAGGACAGGCCGGTCGCCGCTGTCGCGCATCCGCTCGGTCGCCAGGGAGAGGCTGCCGCTCTCGGCGTTCAGGTCGCGCAGCAGGGCCGCCGAGGGGCTGCCGACCGCGATGACGAGAGGGCCCGGACGCCGCGCCGACCGGGCCGCGGCGTCCGCACGGTCGTCCGTGCCGGAGGCGGTGTGCAGGGCGCGGACGAGGCGTTCGGCCGCCCCGGAGCCGACACTGCCCTCCGGCGGGAGCTCGACGAGCAGCACGGGGCGTGCGGTCCGGCGGCGGCTGCTGGGCCGCGCCCGACCGGGAGACGGTTTGCGCAGGTCCTCCAGCAGCGCGCGCACCAGTAGCCGCTCGAAGTGCTGGAGTGCGTCGATGTGGCGCTGATGGTCCGCGGGGAGCGCCAGCCGGGGCACCTGCCGCTCCGCCACCGCGTCCAGCACCTCGAACAGGTCCTCACGGCCGCCGCTGCGGCCCAGATCGGAGCCGAGCCACCGCGGTCTCCGGTTCAGGGACAACGTTCCGGGCCGGATGAGCCGGGCGGTCTGCCGCCGGGCCCAGTACCACCGGGGGAAGGTGATGGTGAGGGCACGCCACCAGGTGCCGAGCAGCCATCCCCGTAACCCGGCGATGGGTGGCGCCTCCCCGCCGGACAGCGACCACAGCAGCGCCGGCAGACCGCCTCGCCCGACCCGCTGCCGGTAGGCGTGGTCGCGCAACTCCCGCGGCACGGGAGCGGGCCATTCCCGGCGCTCCCGCATGAACGCGATCACCTCGCGCAGGAGCACGAAGTCCGGGAACCGGTCGGGGGTCATGTGCCGGGGTATGCCGCGCCCCAGCTCGTTGCCGGCGCTCTCGGCCATGGAGGCGGAGGCGGGGTGGTCCTCCGCCCACACCAGGGCGTACGGCGCCAGCTTCGCGCCGTTGTCCCGCTGGAGCGACGACTCCAGCGCGCCCAGCACCCGGCGCACCCGGGCGCGGTGCTCCTGGGCCGGGTTCGCCGGGTCGGCGGGGGTGACCGGCTGTGGAACGCTGAGGACGATGAGCGGTGGGCTGGTCGAAAGGCCGGCGGGATCGTCGGGGGCGACCGCCATGGGGAACTCCCTGACGAACAGGTCCGCTCCGGTGTCGTCGGGAAAGCGACTCGGGGGCGAGGGCATCGCCATCGTGTGGACTCCTGGGACGAAGAGTGCCGATGTGGGGAGTGGTCACCGAGGAAGAGGAAGCGACAGGTTACCGGCAGTGGTGACACGTGCACGAGAGGTTTCGGAGGCCTGTTGGGGGCGTTCTCGCCGGGGCAGAATGGTCCGCGTCGCGAACAGGCGCGGACAGGAAACGGGGTCGGACATGAGCGGAACGGTGACGGCGGTCAGCAGCAACGGCGAGTACTCGTTCACCAAGCCGAACCGGGAGAGCATCACGCTGCTCGCCGGACTCGGCGTCGAGGGAGACGTGCACGCCGGTGTGACGGTCAAGCACCGTTCGCGAGTGGCCCAGGATCCCACGCAGCCGAATCTGCGCCAGGTCCACCTCATCCACGAGGAACTCTTCGACGAGGTCGGCGCCGCGGGATTCCGGGTGGCCCCCGGCGAACTCGGGGAGAACATCACCACCCGGGGCATCGATCTGCTCGGCCTCTCCACCGGGACACTGCTGCGCATCGGGGACGAGGCCGTCGTCGAGGTGACCGGCCTGCGCAACCCCTGCCTCCAGATCGACAACTTCCGGGCCGGGCTGCTGAAGCAGGTCGTCGGCCGTGACGACGCCGGGAACCTCGTGCTCAAGGCCGGAATCATGGGCATCGTGAAGACGGGCGGTGTGGTACGCCCCGGCGACACGATCAAGGCCGAACTCCCGGACGGTCCGCACCGGCCGCTGGACCGGGTCTGAGCGAGAGGGCTGCGCAGCTCACCACCACGGCGCCCTCCCGCTCTCGGTTCCCGGCCGAACCGTCAGCCCACGTTCACCGCACTCCAAGCCGCAGCCACCGCGCCGTACTCCGCGCTCCCCGCCCCATACAGATCCCGGGCGGCGTTGAGCGTCGCCGTGCGCGCGCCCGCGTAGTTCGTCGAGGACGTCATATACACGGTCAGCGCCCGGTACCAGATCGCCCCGAGCTTGTCCCGCCCGATCCCGGTGACCGAAGAGCCGTTACAGGTGGGCGAGTTGTACTGCACCCCGTTGACCGTCTTCGCCCCGCTCCCCTCGGCCAGCAGATACGCGAAGTGGTTGCCGATGCCGGACGAGTAGTGGACGTCGAGCTGTGAGGCCGTGACGCTCCAGCAGTCGACGGAGTTGCCGTCCTTCGACGGCTTGTCCATGTACCGCAGGGCGTTCCGTCCGAAGCCCGACCGGACGATCTTCTCGCCGATCAGATAGTCCCCGGGATCCGAGGGGTTCCCCGCGTGGAACTCCACCAGCGTCCCGAAGATGTCGGAGGTCGCCTCGTTCAGCCCCCCGGACTCGCCGGAGTACGTCAGCGCCGCGGTCTTCGACGTCACGCCGTGCGTCATCTCGTGCCCGGCCACGTCCAGCGACACCAGCGGCCCGAGCTGCGTGCCGTCGCCGTCGCCGTACGTCATGCAGAAGCAGTTGTCGTCCCAGAAGGCGTTGTTGTACTTGTTCCCGTAGTGCACCCGGTTGAACGACCCCTTGCCGTCACCCGCGATGCCGCGCCGGCCGTGGACGTCCTCGTAGTAGTCCCAGGTCACGTCCGTGCCGTACTGCGCGTCCACCGCGGCCGTGGAGCGGTCGGCCGTGGTGCCGCTGCCCCAGTGGTTGTCGGCGTCCGTGAAGACCGTCGCCGGCGCGCGGTTGAGGCAGACGACCAGCAGGCACAGGTCCGTCCTGTTCTCGGCGTCACCCGTGTAAGTGCCGCCGCGTGTCGGATCCTTCAACTGGTACGTCGATCCCGACGGCGTCGTCTCCAGCGGCACCGTGCCGCCGTACAGCGACTTCCCGTCGCCGGACGCGGTCTCGATGCTGTCCCACGCGTCGATCTGCGCTCCGGTGCGGGCGTCGGTCAGCACCGTGCGGGCGACCGGGTTGCCGAGGGAGTCCTGGGCGACGGCGTCGGTCCGCCAGGCCAGCTTCGGGGTGCCGTGCAGGGCGTCGACGATCAGCTGGGGCTTGGCCGTCAAGCGCTTGAGGGTCTCGCCGAGGTTCACGGCGCGCAGCGCGTTCGCCGCGAGGTCGGCCGCCTTCGGTGCGGAGACCTCGGGCGCGACGCTCGACAGGGAGATCGGGCCCTTGGTGGCGCGCGAGGCGCTGCGGTACGTGCCGTCCTTGGCGAGGTGGACGACGAAGTCGCCGCCCAGGACGGGGAGTTGGCGGTAGGTGCGGTCGTAGCGGACGTGCTGCGAGCCGTCCGCGTCGATGACGACGTCCCGTACGGTCGTGTCCTGCGCCGCGGTCAGCCCCAGGGCCGCGGCCCGCTCCAGCAGGACCGACGCCGCGTCCTCGAGCGCGCTCGCCCGGGTCGGCCTGTCGTCCGCGCCGGCGGCGGGAGAGAGTACGCCGGCCAGCAGGGCCGTGGTGGCGGCGGCCACCCCTGCGGTGGCGAGACGGGAACCTCGGACATGCAGCCGTATCCGACTCATCGGTCTCCTCGAACTGGGCGGTAACAAAGATGTCCCAGATTCAAGGGGCCGTGGACATGCCATGGCCAGGGTGAATACGTGCAGGTGTGTGAGGGGAGAGAATCGTTTCTGTGACCCTCTCTCCCCGACTCCCCTTCTTCGTCTACGGCACCCTCCGCCCCGGCGAGCCCAACCACGACGCCTTCCTGCGCGGCCGCACGCTCGCGGAGGAACCGGCGCGGCTGGCCGGGGCGTTGCTGTACGACGGCCCTGGCTATCCGTACGCCGTCGAGGTACCGGACGGCGGCGGGACCGTGCACGGCGACCTCGTCACCGCCCGCCCCGAGGAGTACCCGGCACTGCTCGGCGCGCTCGACCGGCTGGAGGAGTACGCCCCGGGCCACCCGCGCAACCTCTACGAACGCATCGCCCGCGAGGTGATCCGCGAGGCCGACGGAACGGCCGTACAGGCGTGGGTGTATGTCGCCGCCCCCTCGGTCGCCGCCCGCCTGCGCGCGGACGGCAAGCTCATCGAGAGCGGCGACTGGGTGACTCGCCGGAGCTGAGCCCCCGTCAGGAGACGTTCGTCTCCCGGCTCCCAGGACTTCGCCCCCTCCTCAAGACTTCACTGCCTCCACCCGCACCGCACACGCCTTGAACTCCGGCATCCGCGACGTCGGGTCCAGCGCTGGGTTGGTCAGGGTGTTGGCGCGGCCCTCGCCCGGCCAGTGGAACGGCATGAAGACGGTGTCCGGGCGGATGCCGGTCGTGATGCGGGCGGGGGCGACCGCCCGGCCCCGGCGCGAGACCACGGCCACCGGATCGCCCTCGGCCGCCCCGAGCCGCGCCGCCAGCCGGGGGTGCAGCTCCACGAACGGGCCCGGCGCGGCGGCGTTCAGCTCGTCGACGCGACGGGTCTGGGCGCCGGACTGGTACTGGGCCACGACCCGGCCGGTGGTCAGGAGCACCGGGTACTCGTCATCCGGCTCCTCCGCGACCGCCCGGTACGAGACGGGGGCGAACCTCGCCCGACCGTCGGGGGTGGCGAAGCGGTCGAGGAAGAGGCGGGGGGTGCCGGGGTGCACCGCGGTGGCCAGGTCGTCGTCCTGCGCCGGGTCGTCGTCCGCGGGCACATCCAGTGAGGCGTCCTCGGAGTCGTCGGCGCTGTCCGAGGAGCCCGGGCCGGCCGCCGTCGCCGGGCACGGCCAGAACACCCCGTTCTCCTCGATCAGCCTCGGGTACGTGATCCCCGAGTAGTCCGCCGGGCCGCCCGCGCTGGCACGGCGCAGTTCCTCGAAGACCTCCTCGGGGTCGGTCGGGAACTTCTTCTCCATGCCCGGTTCCGTGCCCAGCCGGGCAGCCAGCTCGTGCATGACCTCCAGGTCGCTGCGGATGCCCTCCGGCGGGGTGATCGCCTGCCGGCGCAGGATCACCCGGCCCTCGAGGTTCGTCGTCGTACCCGTCTCCTCCGCCCACTGCGTGACCGGCAGGACGACGTCCGCGAGCGCCGCCGTCTCGGACAGCACGACGTCGCACACCGCCAGGAAGTCCAGCGACCGTATGCGCTCCTCGATGTGGGCCGCGCGCGGTGCCGACACGATCGGGTTCGAGGCCATCAGCAACAGCGCCCGGATGTCCGTGCCCAGCGCGTCCAGCAGTTCGTAGGCGCTGCGCCCCGGCCCGGGCAGGCTGTCCGGGTCCACGTCCCACACCTCGGCGACGTGCCGTCGCGCCGCCGGGTCGTCCAGCTTGCGGTAGCCGGGCAACTGGTCGGCCTTCTGGCCGTGTTCGCGCCCGCCCTGCCCGTTGCCCTGCCCGGTCAGACAGCCGTAGCCGGACAGCGGCCGGCCCGCCCGTCCCGTCGCCAGGCACAGGTTGATCCACGCGCCCACGGTGTCCGTGCCCTTGGACTGCTGCTCGGGCCCGCGCGCGGTCAGCACCATCGCGTGCTCCGGCTCGCAGAACAGCCGTACGGCCTCCCGGAGCTGGGGAACGGACACCCCGGTGATCCGCTCGACGTACTCAGGCCAGTGCGCCATCGCGGCGGCCCGCGCGTCCTCCCAGCCGACCGTGCGCTCCTGGACGTACTCCTCGTCGACCCGTCCCTCGGCGACGACCAGGTGCAGCAGGCCGAGGGCGAGGGCGAGATCGGTGCCGGGCCTCGGTGCCAGGTGCAGGTCGGCCTGCTCGGCGGTCCTGGTGCGGCGCGGGTCGATGACGATCAGCGTGCCGCCGTTCTCGCGCAGCTCGGTGAAGTAGCGCAGCGACGGCGGCATCGTCTCCGCGAGGTTGGAGCCGACCAGGATCACACAGCCGGTCTTCGGGATGTCCTCCAGCGGGAAGGGCAGGCCCCGGTCCAGGCCGAACGCCTTGATCCCGGCCGCCGCGGCCGAGGACATGCAGAAGCGGCCGTTGTAGTCGATCTGCGAGGTACCGAGCACGATCCGCGCGAACTTGCCGAGGCTGTACGCCTTCTCGTTGGTCAGTCCGCCGCCGCCGAAGACCCCGCACGCGTCCGGGCCATGTTCCGTACGCGTGCGTGCCAGGCCCTCGGCGATCCGGTCCAGCGCCTCGTCCCAGGTGGCCGGCACCAGCGTGCCGCCCGACCGCACCAGCGGCGTGGTCAGGCGGACGCTCGACGACAGCACCGCGGGTGCCGTACGGCCCTTGCCGCACAGCGCTCCCTTGTTCACCGGGAAGTCCGGGCGCTCGACCACCGCGACACCCCCGTCCTGCTGGGGCGTGAGGTTCATTCCGCACTGCAGGGCGCAGTACGGGCAGTGCGTGGGCGTCGCGGAGTTCGGCATACCGTTCAGCGTGGGTCGACCGTGTTACGTGCGGGACGGCTCCCTGTTACACGGCCGGGACGGTGACCTCCCCGTCGCCGCCCGGCCGCGGTGAGGCGCACAGGCGCCTCGCTCTGAGTCGCCGCCGGGCGGTGCGTGGGTTGCCGTTGTTTCGAAAACCGCCTCGCAGTATCGCAGGACGGACGCACGGGGGGCCGGAAGCTGCGTTCTCGTCTCCCGGGTGGTCCCGGACGACCAGGTCCAGCCGGCGCCCTGGAAGCGGCGGCGACGATCGCCTCGTACGGCCGCGCGGTGGTCACGGCGGCCCGCGAGTGCGTCGACCGAGCCCTGGAAACCGGGCTTCGCGACGGCATCCTCTTCGAACGCCGCGCCTTTCACGCCCTGTTCGCCACCGACGACCAGAAGGAGCATGAGCGCGTTCCTGGAGAAACGCCGGCCGCGTGTCACCGGCCGCCGCGGCCGGGGCTCCGCTCCCGCCCGTTCAGGGACGGGCCTTGGTCAGGGGGCTGCGCAACGCGTTCGCCACCCCCGGCTCCTCCGGTCCGAGAAACCGGGGGTCCGGCTCGAAGAGGGCGTCCAGGGCGGCCTTGCCCGCCGCGAAGATCTCCCGCGTACCGCCGTAGTACCAGGTGGCGTCGTGCTTTGCCTCGACCCCCACGCCGTACGACGCCACCCCTGCCTCCTGGCACAGCGCGACCGCGCGCCGGATGTGGAAGCCCTGGCTGATCAGCACCGCCTCGTCGACGCCGAAGATCTTCTTGGCGCGGACGCAGGAGTCCCAGGTGTCGAAGCCGGCGTAGTCGCTGACGATGCGGGAGTCCGGCACGCCGTGCCGCGTCAGGTACGTGCGCATGGCGTCGGGCTCGTCGTAGTCCTTCCGGCTGTTGTCGCCCGTGACGAGGACGACCTTGATCCGCCCCGCGCGGTACAGCTCGGCCGCCGCGTCGAGCCGGTGGGCGAGGTACGGGGAGGGCTCGCCGGCCCACAGTCCGGCACCGAAGACGACGGCGACGTCGGTGCGCGGTACGTCGGCCTCGGTCCGCAGCCGGTCGCCGGTCACGACGTGCATCCAGGTGGCCGGAAGCAGCGCCAGCACACACCCCGCCATCAGGGCCTGCACCAGCCGTCGCTGTCCGGTGCGGGTGCGCGGCAGACGTGGTCGGCGCAGCTTCGGTCGGCGCATTCGGATGGTCCCTCCCCGGTCGGCACACGGCCCGTTCTCGACAGTCAGGGACGTTCTGCCGGCCGCCGCGGTTCGCCGCATCCGACGTGATCAGCTTCACTCCGCTACCCGAATCCGCAGGTCAAGCCGCCTCACACACCTGGGGACCCCATCGTGAACCCGGTGTAAGAACCCGTCATTCCTGCGAAACGGGGCGGCAACGTGCCGCCGCCACCATCGGTTCATGACGGCGTCGAACCCTCTTCACGACGAGTCCACGATTTTCCCCGGCCCGGGGGCCCACCTCGACAGTACGGCGCACATCATGAACCGGATCAGCAGCCAGCTCGCCAGCCAGCTCAGCCTCGTCTCGCTCGACGGCAGCCGGCGCCCCGAACCTCCCCCAGTGCCTGAACAGCCTGCGCGGTACCCCCATGCGCTCGTCGTCGTGGCCCATGGCAGCCGTGACCCGCGCGCCCTCAGCACCGTACGCGCGCTCCTCGACAAGGTCCGCGAGCTGCGCCCCGCCCTGCCGGTCCACCTCGGCCACATCGAGCTGAACGAGCCCCTGCTCCCCGACACCCTCGCCTCCCTCGGCGACGGCGAGGCGATCCTCGTCCCGCTCCTCCTCAGCCGCGGCTACCACATCAAGCGGGACATCCCCGAGATGGCCGCCGAGTCACGGGTGCGCGCACGCGTGGCCGGCGCCCTCGGCCCGCACCCCCTGCTGGTGGAGGCCCTGTACACCCGCCTGGTGGAGGCGGGCTGGCGCACCCGCATGGACGAGCCGACCCGCCGCAGGAGCGCGGTGGTCCTGGCGGCGGCGGGCTCCCGTGACCCCGAGTCGAAACTGGACACCTCCCGCACGGCCCAGCTCCTCGCCGACCGCCTGGGCGTCCCGGTGATCCCGGCGTACGCGACGACGGCGGCCCCGACGGTCCCGGACGCCGTTCGGTCGCTGGCCGCCCGGGGCCGCACAAGGGTCGCGGTGGCCTCGTACTTCACGGCCCCCGGCCGCTTCGCCACGGAGTGCGCGGAGGCGGCCCCGTGGATCGCCTCGGCCCCCCTCGGCACCCACCCGGCGATGGCGAAGCTGCTCCTCCACCGCTACGACCGGACCCTGGCGACCCCGGCCACCACGACCCCCGAGCTGGCATCGGCCTAGGCGAGGTCGCCGCCACGCGCGCCACTCCCGGCTCCCGCCCGGACGGAGCAACGACGGCGAGTCCCGGTCCGCCGCCGGCCTTACGTTCGTCAGGAGGCCGAGGGAGGCACCGATGATCGACCATCCGAACATCGCCGTCTTCCAGCGCGCCATGACCGCCTTCTCGGCGGGCGACATGGACGCGTTGGCGGAGGTCTTCCATCCCGACGTGGTGTGGCACATCGGAGGCAGGAACCGCCTGGCGGGCGACCACCGGGGGCGGGACGAGACCTTCGCCCTGTTCGGCCGCGAGGTCCAGCTGACCGGCGGCACCTACCGCCCGGCGCTCCACGACGTTCTCGCCAACGACGACCACACGGTCGCTCTCCTCCACGTGACGGCCTCACGCGAGGGCAGAACGCTCGACCTGGACTACGCCCTCGTCCTCCACATCGACGACGGCCGGATCACCGAGGGCTGGGTGGTGACGACCGACCCGGCGCTCTACGACGCCTTCTGGTCCTAGGTCGTGGCACCGGCCCCGGCGGACGAGCAGGCGCAACACCGCCCTCCGTTTGTCACTGTCTGCCCTTACTGTCGGTGCATGTACTACGACGAGTCGGCAGTCGAACGCTGGGCCCCCGAACCCGACAAACGCCCGGGCCGCACGGCCTTCCAACGCGACCGCGCCCGCGTACTGCACTCCGCCGCCCTGAGAAGGCTCGCCGGCAAGACCCAAGTAGTCACCCCGGGAACCCACAGCAACGCCTGGGACCCCAGCCCCCGCACCCGCCTCACCCACTCCCTGGAGTGCGCCCAGGTAGGCCGCGAGCTGGGCGCGGCCCTCGGCTGTGACCCCGACCTCGTGGAAGCCGCCTGCCTCTCCCACGACCTCGGCCACCCCCCGTTCGGCCACAACGGCGAAGTAGCCCTCAACGAGTTCGCCGAGGACTGCGGCGGCTTCGAGGGCAACGCCCAGTCCCTGAGACTCCTCACCCGCATCGAGCCCAAACGGTTCACTCCCGAGGGCTCCGTAGGCCTCAACCTCACCCGGGCCACCCTCGACGCCGCCACCAAGTACCCCTGGCCCCGCGGTGCCCACCCCACCGACCCGAAGTCCCCGAAGTTCGGCGTCTACGAGGACGACCGCCCCGTCTTCGACTGGGTCCGCAAGGACGCCCCCGGCGCCCGCACCACCTTCGAGGCCCAGGTCATGGACTGGTCCGACGACGTGGCGTACTCCGTGCACGACGTCGAGGACGGCCTGCACGCCGGCCACATCGACCCCAACTGCCTGCACGCCGAACCGGAACGCCGCGCGGTCTTCGCGGTGGCCGTCGGACGGTACGTCCCCGAGGACACCGACCCGGCCGAACTCGCCGCCGCCCTCGACCGGCTCCAGGACGAGGAGTGGTGGCCGCACGGCTACGACGGTTCCGCCGTCGCCCAGGCCCGCCTCAAGGACGCCACCAGCCAGCTCATCGGCCGCTTCTGCCTGGCCGCGGAGGGCGCCACGCGCGCGGCGTACGGCGACGGCCGGCTCACCCGCTACGGCGCCGAACTCGTCGTACCGCACGAGACCCGCCTGGAGTGCGCGGTCCTCAAGGCGGTCGCCGACCGGTACGTCATGCAGCGCGCCGAACAGGAGCGGCTGCGCGCCGACCAGCGGATCGTGGTCGCCGAACTGGCCGAGGCGCTCACCGCCCGCGCCCCCGACGGGCTCGACCCGCAGTTCCGGGCCCTGTTCGACGCGGCCGCCGACGACCGCGCCCGCAAGCGCGTCATCGTCGACCAGATCGCCTCCCTGACGGACGCCTCGGCGCGCTCGCTGCACGCGCGGCTCACACGCCGGGACTGAGCGCGCGAGCCGTCACCCGTGCGCGACGGGTGGGACACCGGAGGCGAACGGGCACTCGAAAGTGACCCTGCGTGGCCTGATCGGGTCACCCCCTCTTCCCGCATCACGCTGCGTGCGGGACGCTCGCATGTGGCGGCACCCTTACGAGGAGGCATCAAGTGGTCGACGCGGATCAGACATTCGTCATCGTCGGCGGAGGACTCGCCGGCGCCAAGGCGGCCGAGACGCTCCGCGCGGAGGGCTTCAGCGGGCGGGTGATACTGATCTGCGACGAGCGCGACCACCCGTACGAGCGGCCGCCCCTCTCCAAGGGATACCTCCTCGGCAAGGAGGAGCGCGACAGCGTCTTCGTGCACGAGCCTTCCTGGTACGCGCGCAACGACATCGAGCTGCACCTGGGCCAGACCGTCGACGCCATCGACCGCGAGGCGAAGTCGGTGCGGTTCGGCGAGGACGGCACGGTCGTCCACTACGACAAGCTCCTGCTGGCCACCGGCGCCGAGCCGCGCCGCCTGGACATCCCCGGCACGGACCTGGCCGGCGTCCACCATCTGCGCCGCCTCGCGCACACCGAGCGCCTCAAGGGCGTCCTGACCTCGCTCGGTCGTGACAACGGGCACATCGTGATCGCGGGGGCCGGCTGGATCGGCCTGGAGGTCGCGGCGGCGGCCCGCGAGTACGGCGCGGAGGTCACCGTCGTCGAGCACCACCCGACCCCGCTGTACGGCGCGCTGGGCCCAGAGCTGGGCGGGCTCTTCGCCGAGCTGCACCGCGACCACGGGGTGCGCTTCCACTTCGGCCGGCGGCTGACGGAGATCGTCGGCCAGGACGGCATGGTGCTGGCCGCGCGGACCGACGACGGCGAGGAGCACCCCGCGCACGACGTCCTCGCGGCGATCGGCGCGGCTCCCCGTACGGGGTTGGCGGAAGCGGCGGGACTCGAGATCGCCGACGGCGCCCACGGCCGCGGCGTCGTGGTCGACGAACGGCTGCGCACCTCCGACCCCGACATCTACGCGGCCGGCGACGTCGCCTCCTTCCCGCACGCCCTGTTCGACACCCGCGTCCGTGTGGAGCACTGGGCCAACGCGCTGAACGGGGGACCGGCGGCGGCGCGGGCGATGCTGGGGCAGGACGTCACGTACGACCGGGTGCCGTACTTCTTCTCCGACCAGTACGACCTGGGGATGGAGTACAGCGGGTGGGCGCCGCCGGGGACGTACGACGAAGTGGTGATCCGCGGGGACGCCGGGAAGCGGGAGTTCATCGCGTTCTGGGTGAAGGACGGCCGGGTGCTGGCCGGGATGAACGTGAACGTGTGGGACGTCACAGAGCCGATTCAGCAGCTGATCCGTTCGAAGGCGCAGGTGAACACGGAGGCGCTGGCAGACCCGCACGTGCCGCTGGACAGCCTGCGCAGCGAGGCTTCCTGACCGTCACTGCTGTCAGTCCACCACCGTAGAATCACCCCGTGGCAGGACGGATCAACGACGAGGACGTGAAGGCGGTCAGGGACGCGGTCCCGATCGACGCCGTCGTCTCCGAGTACCTCCAGCTGCGCAACGCGGGCGGGGGCAACCTCAAGGGGCTCTGCCCGTTCCACGACGAGAAGTCGCCGTCGTTCCAGGTCAGCCCGAGCAAGGGGCTCTTCCACTGCTTCGGCTGCCAGGAGGGCGGCGACACCATCACGTTCGTGATGAAGGTCGACCACCTCTCCTTCTCCGAGGCGGTCGAGCGGCTCGCCGCCCAGGCCGGCATCACCCTGCGCTACGAGGAGGGCGGCTACAACCCCTCCCACCAGCGCGGCGAACGCATCCGCCTGGTCGAGGCCCACAAGATCGCCGCCGAGTGGTACGCCGAGCAGCTCGCGACCAGCCCCGAGGCCGACACCGGCCGGATCTTCCTCGCCGAGCGCGGCTTCGACCAGGCCGCCGCCGTCCACTTCGGCGTCGGCTACAGCCCCCAGGGCTGGGACCACCTCACCCGCTTCCTGCGCGGCAAGGGCTTCACCGACAAGGAACTGCTCCTGTCCGGTCTGTCGCAGGAGGGCCGCCGCGGCCCCATCGACCGCTTCCGGGGCCGGCTGATGTGGCCGATCCGCGACATCGGCGGCGACGTCGTCGGATTCGGCGCCCGCAAGCTGTACGAGGCGGACAACGGCCCGAAGTACCTCAACACCCCCGAGACGGCGATCTACAAGAAGTCCCAGGTCCTGTACGGCATCGACCTCGCGAAGAAGGACATCGCCAAGGCGTCCCGCGCGGTCGTCGTCGAGGGCTACACGGACGTCATGGCCTGCCACCTCGCCGGGGTCACCACGGCCATCGCGACCTGCGGTACGGCCTTCGGAGGCGACCACATCAAGATCCTCCGCCGGCTGCTGATGGACAACGGCTCGGCCCGCGTGATCTTCACCTTCGACGGCGACGCGGCCGGTCAGAAGGCGGCCCTGCGCGCCTTCGAGGACGACCAGAAGTTCGCCGCCGAGACGTACATCGCGATCGCCCCGGACGGCATGGATCCCTGCGAACTGCGCCTGGCGAAGGGCGACGAGGCGGTCGCCGACCTGGTCGAACCGCGCACCCCGCTGTTCGAGTTCGCGCTGCGCCAGATCGTCGTCCGCTACGACCTCGACACCCCGGCGGGCCGCGCGGCGGCGCTGGACGAGGCGGCGCCCATCGTCGCCCGCATCAAGAACAGCGGCGCCCAGCACGAAGTGGCCGTCCAGCTCGCGGGCATGCTCGGCATCCTCGACACACAGTTCGTGGTCAAGCGGGTGGCGCAGCTGGCACGTTGGGCGCGGGACCGGGGCGGCAGGGGCGGGGCACCGACGTCCCGCGGCCCGCAGCAGCAGTACGACGCCGCCCCGGTGCCCCGGCCGTCGGGCCCGGCCCTGACCCTGCGCAACCCGGTCTACGCCACGGAACGCGAACTCCTCAAACTCGCCCTCCAGCGCCCCGAGTTGGTCTCCCCGACGTTCGACGCGTACGGCGTCGACGAGTTCACCGCCGCGCCCTACGCGGCGGTACGCCAGGCCATCCTGGACGCGGGCGGCGCCGAGTACGGCGTCCAGGACCCGCAGGAGTACGTGGTCCGCGTCCGTGAGGCGGCCCCCGACGACCAGGTGCGCGCGATGGTCACGGAACTGGCGGTCGAGGCGATCATGCGCAGGACCGTCGACGAGAACTACGCGGGCGACCAACTCGTCACCGTCCGCCGCCGCGCGGTGGAACGCCGTATCCGCGACATCCAGAGCCAGCTGACCCGCCTCGGCGCGGGCGGCGACCCGGCCCAACTCGCCGCCGTACAGAACGAGCTGTGGGTGTTGCAGCAGTACGACCAGGCATTGCGGGAGCGGGGCGCGGCGGCGCTCTGACGGATACGCGGCGATTTACGTACGCCTGGGTAACCGCGCGGTCACGGACCGGACGCAAAAAGTCACCGCACGCCCCTCGTGGCGGCGATGTGTCGTACTCCACACTGGGTTCCGGTGCCTGAGTCCTCGGAGCGCGGCCGATCCGTTCCCCACGGGTCCCACACCCCCGCGGTTCCGCTCATCGCGTACGGGACGGACAGCGGCGAGGCCGCCGACTCCGCCCTCGAAGCAGCGCTGCCGTATGCCTCGGCAGCGATCATCCTGGAGGTCGCCCCCGTGCAGACCCAGACCCTCGTACAGACCGACAGCAGTACGGACGGCACGGAGCCGGACGCCGACGTTCTCGTCGCGGTGCCGCCGCAGAGCCGTGTCGCGCACCACCCCGAGGCCGAGCCGGAGGCCCCGCCGGAGCCGGCGGAGCCGCCTGCCGAGGCGCTGGACGCCGACGCCGCCGACGCCGACACTGCCGAGCCGGTCGAAGCGCCGCTGCCGGCCCGCGCCCGCGCCGACACCAGCGGCCCCTCCTCCGACCTCTTCCGGCAGTACCTGCGGGAGATCGGCCGCATACCCCTCCTCACCGCGGCCGAGGAGGTCGAACTCGCCCGCCGTGTCGAGGCCGGCCTGTTCGCCGAGGAGAAGCTGGGCAGCACGCCCGACCTGGAGACCCGGCTCGCCCTCGACCTGGACCGCCTTGTCGTCATGGGCCGGGTGGCCAAGCGGCGCCTGATCGAGGCGAACCTGCGACTGGTGGTCTCCGTGGCGAAGAGGTACGTCGGCCGTGGGCTGACCATGCTCGACCTCGTCCAGGAGGGGAACCTCGGCCTGATCCGGGCGGTCGAGAAGTTCGACTACGCCCGCGGCTACAAGTTCTCGACGTATGCCACCTGGTGGATCCGCCAGGCCATGTCCCGCGCCCTCGCCGACCAGGCCCGCACCATCCGAGTGCCGGTCCATGTCGTCGAGTTGATCAACCGGGTCGTCCGCGTCCAGCGCCGCATGCTGCAGGAACGCGGCTACGAGCCGACGCCGGAAGAGGTCGCGGCCCACCTCGACCTGCCGCCCGAGCGGGTCAGCGAGGTGCTGCGCCTGGCCCAGGAACCGGTGTCGCTGCACGCGCCGGTGGGCGAGGAGGACGACGTGGCACTGGGCGACCTGATCGAGGACGGCGACGCGACGTCACCCGTGGAGTCGGCGGCGTTCCTGCTGCTGCGGGAACATCTGGAAGCGGTCCTGTCGACGCTGGGGGAGCGTGAGCGGAAGGTCGTGCAGCTGAGGTACGGCCTGGCGGACGGCCGTCCCCGCACGCTGGAGGAGATAGGCCGCATCTTCGGGGTGACGCGGGAACGCATCCGCCAGATCGAGTCGAAGACGCTGAACAAGCTGCGGGACCATGCATTTGCGGATCAGCTGAGGGGCTATCTGGACTGACGCCGTCCGCGGGCCGGTGGGGGCTGGTCGCGCCCACGCGGCGGAGCCGCAAATCGATACAGCCCCGCGCCCCTATAGGGCGTTGGCTGCACGTACCTAAGGGGCGCGGGGAACTGCGCGACCAACCACAACGGACCCGCAGCCGCCCCGCGACACCCCGTGGCACCCCCGAACGCGACTCAGTCCACCTCGGTCACCGCCTGAGCGAACTGCGCCTTGTACAACCGCGCATACGCCCCGTCGGCCGCCAACAGCTCACCGTGCGCGCCCTGTTCGACGATCGAGCCGTTCTCCATCACCAGGATCGTGTCCGCGTCCCGAATCGTCGACAACCGGTGCGCGATCACGAACGACGTACGCCCGTGCGCCAGCTTCGCCATCGCCTTCTGGATCAGTACTTCGGTACGGGTGTCCACCGAGGACGTCGCCTCGTCCAGCACCAGGATCACCGGATCCGACAGAAACGCCCGGGCGATCGTGATCAGCTGCTTCTCACCCGCACTGACCCCGCTGCCCTCGTCGTCGATCACGGTGTCGTACCCCTCGGGCAGCGTACGGATGAACCGGTCCGCGTGCGCCGCCCGCGCCGCCTCCTCGATCTCGCCCCGCGTGACCTCCCGGGACGCCCCGTACGCGATGTTCTCGGCGATGGTGCCCCCGAACAGCCACGTGTCCTGCAGCACCATCCCGATCCCGGCCCGCAGTTCGTCCCGGGACATACGGGCGATGTCGACGCCGTCGAGGGTGATCCGCCCGGACGACACGTCGTAGAACCGCATCAGCAGGTTCACCAGAGTCGTCTTGCCGGCGCCCGTCGGCCCGACGATCGCGACGGTGTGCCCGGGCTCCACCGTCAGCGACAGGTTCTCGATCAGCGGCTTCTCGGGGTCGTACCGGAAGGACACCTCCTCCAGCGCCACCCGGCCCCGCAACTCCTCCGGCCGCACACCCGGCACCGGATCCGCCTCCTGCTCCTCCGCGTCCAGCAGCTCGAAGATCCGCTCGGCCGAGGCGACACCCGACTGCACCAGGTTCGCCATCGACGCCACCTGCGTCAGCGGCATCGAGAACTGCCGCGAGTACTGGATGAAGGCCTGCACATCGCCGATGGACAAGGATCCAGACGCGACCCGCAGACCGCCGACCACCGCCACCAGGACGTAGTTGATGTTCGACACGAACAGCATCAGCGGCTGCATCACACCGCTGTTGAACTGCGCTTTGAAGCCCGCCTCGTACAGCGCCTCGTTCTGCTCGGCGAACTGCTTCGCCGACTCCTCCTGCCGCCCGAACACCTTCACCAGCGTGTGCCCGGTGTACATCTCCTCGACGTGCGCGTTGAGCTTGCCGGTCGAGCGCCACTGCTGCACGAAGTGCGGCTGCGACCGCTTGCCCACGCGCGTGGCGACGTAGAACGACAGCGGTACGGTCACCAACGCGACCAGCGCCAGCAGCCACGACACCCAGAACATCATCGCCAGCACACCGATGATGGTGAGCACCGAGTTGATGAGCTGGCCCATCGACTGCTGCAGGGTCTGCCCGATGTTGTCGATGTCGTTGGTCGCCCGGGACAGCACCTCACCGCGCCGGCTCTTGTCGAAGTACGACAGCGGCAGCCGCGACAGCTTCGTCTGGACGTCCTCGCGCATCCGGTACATGGTCCGGTTGACGGCCCGGTTCACCAGCCGCGTCGCCACCGCCATCAGCAGCCCGGCGACGACGAACACGACCAGCGCGAAGAGCAGTACGTTCCCGACGGCGCCGAAGTCGATGCCCTGCCCCGGCGTGAAGTCGGTACTGCGGAGCATGTCGGCGATCTCGCTGTCGCCGCGCTCCCGCATGGCCGCGAGGACCTGCTCCTTGGTCGTCCCGGCCTCGAACTGCCGCCCGACGATGCCCGAGAAGACCAGGTCGGTCGCCTCACCGAGGATCTTCGGCCCGGCGACCGACAGGCCCACGCTCACGACCACGCACAACAGCAGCGCGTAGATGGTCAGCCGCTCGGGCTTGAACTGCGCGACGAGCCGCCTGCCCGACACCTTGAAGTCCAGCGAGCGGTGATCCGGACCGGTCCCGGCCATCATCCGCCCCATCGGCCCGGCCATCAGGCAGCCTCCGCTTCCGTCAGCTGGGAGAGCACGATCTCCCGGTACGTCTCGTTGTCCGCCATCAGCTCGTGGTGCCGGCCCGTGCCGACGACCCGTCCCTCGTCGAGCACGACGATCCGGTCGGCGTCCCGGATGGTCGCCACCCGCTGGGCGACGATGACGACGGTCGCCTCGGCGGTCTCGCGGGCCAGCGCCGCACGCAGCGCCGCGTCCGTCGCGTAGTCGAGGGCGGAGAAGGAGTCGTCGAAGAGATAGATCTCCGGGCGCTGGACGAGCGTCCGCGCGATGGCGAGGCGCTGCCGCTGACCGCCCGACACATTCGTGCCGCCCTGCGCGACGGGGGCGTCGATCCCGCCCTCCAGCCGCTCCACGAACTCCTTGGCCTGCGCCACCTCCAGCGCGTGCCACAGCTCCTCGTCCGTCGCGTCCGGGTTGCCGTAGCGCAGGTTCGTCGCCACCGTCCCGGCGAACAGGTACGGCTTCTGCGGCACGAGGCCGACCGTCCTGGCCAGCAGCTGCGGGTCGATGGCCGCCACGTCCTCGCCGTCCACCAGCACCTGGCCGTCGGTCGCGTCGAAGAGGCGGGGGACGAGTCCCAGCAGCGTCGACTTGCCGCTGCCCGTCGACCCGATCACGGCGGTCACCTCACCCGGCCGGGCCACCAGGTCGATCGCCTTCAGCACCGGCTCCTCGGCACCCGGGTAGCGGAATCCGGCGCCCCGGATCTCCAGATGACCGTGCCGGCGCAGCTCACGCACGGGTGCCACCGGCGGCACGACACTCGACTCCGTGTCCAGGACCTCCTGGATGCGCTCGGCGCACACCTCCGCGCGCGGCACCATCATGAACATGAAGGTGGCCATCATCACGGACATCACGATCTGCATCAGATAGGCGAGGAACGCGGTCAGGTCACCGATCTGCATCCCGCCGCTGTCGATGCGATGGGCCCCGAACCAGACCACCGCGATCGACGACAGGTTCACCACCGTCATGACGATCGGGAACATCAGCGCGAGCAGATTGCCGGTGCCCATCGCCATGTCGGTGAGCTCGACGTTGGCCTTCCTGAACCGGTGCTGCTCGTACTCGTCGCGCACGAAGGCGCGGATCACCCGGTTGCCGGTGATCTGCTCGCGCAGCACCCGGTTCACCGTGTCGAGACGCTCCTGCATGGTCCGGAACAGCGGCCGCAGCCGCCGTACGATCAAGGTCACGCTGATGCCCAGCACGGGCACCACCGCGACCAGCACCGCCGACAGGGGCACGTCCAGACCGAGCGCGAGTACGATCCCGCCCACGCACATGATGGGCGCCGAGACCATCAGCGTGAACGTCATCAGCGCCAGCATCTGCACCTGCTGGACGTCATTGGTCGTACGGGTGATCAGCGAGGGCGCGCCGAAGTGCCCGACCTCACGCGCCGAGAACGACTGCACCCGGTCGAAGACGGCCGCCCGTACGTCCCGCCCGAGCGCCGCCGCGGTCCGGGCGCCGTAGTACACGGCACCGATGTTGCACACGACCTGCACCAGCGAGATGCCGATCATCAGGGCGCCGTAGGTGAGGATGTAGCCGGTGTCGCCGTTGACGACGCCCGTGTCGATGATGTCCGCGTTCAGCGTGGGCAGGTAGAGGGTGGCGCAGGTCTGCAGGAACTGCAGCAGCACCAGCCAGCCGATGGGTTTTCGGTAGGGCCTGAGATAGGTCCGCAGAAGTCGTATGAGCACGCTGGTTCTCTCGGAGTCGACGACGGGGCGATTGGTTGCCCTTGGCCCCTATCGTCGGACACTCCACCCGCGTTACCTCAACTGATTAAGCCGTCAGCGGTGCTCCGTACGGCCTTCCGGGTCCGGTTCCTACCGGACCCTTACGTTCCGCGGCGGCCGTGCTCTCCGACCGCTACGGCCGGAACGCCCCGGGATGCGTCTGCTCCCGCACCGACACGAACTGCTGCCGCACCGCCTGACCCACCGCCAGCTCCTCGCCGGGCTCCAGGACCTGCGCGGCCGCGCCCTGCCAGACGGGCGGGGTGCGCGCGTCGAGGGCGCCCTGCGACACACCGAGCGCCCAGGCGGCCTGCCGGGCGGCGCCGATCGCCGCGTAGTCCGCGGGCTGCGGTACGACGACCTGCGCCCCGAACAGCGAGGGCGCCGCAGCCTGCACGGCCGGCAGCTCGGCGACCGCCCCGAGCAGGAAGACCCGCCGCACCTCGACACCCCGGCCGCGCAACACGTCGAGCGCGTCGGCGAGCCCGCACAGCATGCCCTCGAACGCCGCCCGCGCCAGGTGCTCCGGCTTCATCGACTCCCGCCGGAGCCCCGCGAGGGTGCCCGCGGTGTGCGGCAGGTTCGGCGTCCGCTCACCCTCCAGATAGGGCAGCAGGACGAGGCCGTGAGCCCCCGGCGTCGACTTCATCGCCAGGTCGGACAGGCTCTCCAGGTCGGGCATGCCGAGGAGTTCGGCGGTGCCGCGCAGGGTGCGTACGGCGTTGAGGGTGGTGACGACCGGGAGGTGCATGCCGGTCGCGTCGGCCAGGGAGGTGATCATCCCGGAGCTGTCGACGAGCGCCTCGGGATGGACGGCCATCACCGACCCGGACGCGCCGAGCGACACCACGGCGTCGCCGAGCCCGATGCCGAGCCCGAAGGCGGCCGACATCGTCTCGCCGGTCCCCGCGGAGATCAGCAGCCCCTCCGGCGTCGTACCGGCCGCATCCGCCGGCCCGATCACCTCGGGCAGCATCGCCTGGTGGCCGAGCGCCAGCTCGACGAGATCACCGCGGTAGGCGCCGGTGGCGGCCGACCAGTAACCGGTCCCCGATGCCCCGCCCCGGTCCGTGGTCCTTCTCACAGGCCGGCCGAGCAGCTGCCACACCAGCCAGTCGTGCGCCTGCATGAGGACGGCGGCGCGTACGGCGTTCTCCGGCTCGGTCTTGGCGAGCCAGCGCAGCTTGGTCACCGGCTGCGCGGCCTGCGGCACACACCCCACGGCCTGCGCCCACGCCTCGCGTCCGCCCAGCGCGTCGATCAGGTCCGCCGCCGCGACCTGCGCACGCTTGTCGCCCCCGACCATCGCCGGGCGCACGGTGTTGCCCTGTGCGTCGAGCGGGACCACCGCGTTCTGCTGGGCCGACACCCCGATGGCCTGCACGCCCTCGAGCAGCCCGCCGCCGGCCGCCTCCCCGAGGGACAGCAGCCAGGCCTGCGGATCGACGTCGGAGGGGCGGGCGCCGTCCGGCGATTCCACCGGGTGCGGGGCGTACCCCTGCCTGAGCACGGCGCCTGTGTCCGTGTCGCAGACGACGATGCGAGTGAAATCGGGCGAACTGTCCAGCCCGGCGACTATCCCCATGCCTCAAATTCTGCCGTAGCGCTGCGCTTGCTTGGGCCGTGGGCGCCTTCTCGCCGTGGGGTGCCTGGTTGGCCGGCGGTGCGGATTGTGTGTGGCTGGTCGCGCCCACGCGGCGGAGCCGCACATGGTACAGCCCCGCGCCCCTTGCGGCACTGCAGTCCCCGCGCCAAGAAGTACCGCTACGTGTTGCTTGTGCCCCAGTCGTCTTCCGCGCCTCCGTTGTGGGCGCTTCGTTCTCGGAGGGAGCGGACTCGGGCGGCCACCGTCTCCGGGATTCGGTCGCCGACCTTCTCGCTGACCGTGTGGTACGCCTTGCCGGCGATCTCGCGGCTCTGCTGGGCGGCTGACTCGGCGGTGTTGCGGACCGCGGGGTTCTGGGCGAAGTCGCGGGCGGTCTTCTTCAGCTGTTCGTAGCGCTCGCGTCCGGCGCGTGTGCCGAGGACGTAACCGACGGCGAGTCCGATCACAAACGTGAGCCGGTAGCGCATGGCGGCCACCCTTCCCTGTCGTAGGTCCCTGGTGCGGCGTCGGCGCCGGGGGGAACCGATTGGCGGAGCACCCCCCTGCTTGCGCTAATGTATGTGTCGCAGCGAGCGCACGCCCCCTGGCGAATACCCAGGTAGGTACGTTCGATGCAACGAGGCATTCCTCCGTAGCTCAATTGGCAGAGCAGCCGGCTGTTAACCGGCAGGTTACTGGTTCGAGTCCAGTCGGGGGAGCTCGGTCCTCCGTAGCTCAATTGGCAGAGCAGCCGGCTGTTAACCGGCAGGTTACTGGTTCGAGTCCAGTCGGGGGAGCATGCTGAACGAGGACCCCACGCAGGGGTCCTTTTTCATGTTCGTGTCCCTGTCGTGGGAACCGCGCAGGTCACGGCGGAGTCCTTCAGGGCATGCGAAGTCGACCATACGAAGCAGGAGATCGTATGAGCGGCTATGCTGCGGCAGACGGCGCGCACACTTGTACGCGACACGCCGCTATGGGGCGGTAGCTCAGCCGGTTAGAGCAGCGGACTCATAATCCGTCGGCCGTGGGTTCGAGTCCCACCCGCCCCACCACTCACTACGCGGGAAGAACCGTTTCTACCTGCGTAAACGTAGGAACGGGGGGCACCACTCCAAGGTGGTGCCCCCCGTTCATCCGTTCAGACCAAGATCCAGTGGACACACAGTGGACGCAGGGCCGATTCAGTGGACAGAAGCGCCCTCACGCCGCCTTCCGGCGCCCCTTCGGAGCCCGGCGACCATGGCGGGACGCCGCCGGAGGCAGGCCGGTCGGTAGGGCCCATGCCTCGACGGTCGGGGACTCGGAGCGGGCGACCGTGAAACGCGTGAGCGAGAAGTCGGCTCGCTGCTCCTCGGGGTAGCGGTCGTTGAAGTTCTCGACGCGCACCAGCTCCAGGTCGCTCGCGGTGCAGTGATCACGTACCCACTTCACCGCTGCATTTGCGGCGTCGTCCTGGCCCCGGCCGGTCAGGGTGATCATCCCGAGGAGGTCGGAGTCCGGTTGGGCTTGCGCTCCGACGACCCAGGTGTCACCTGACTGCCTGGCGCCGTGCGCGAAGAAGACGGCGATGTCGTTCTGCCAGGCTGCCTCGGGAATCAGCGGGGTGCGCACCTGGAAGGGGACGTCGCGGGGGACCACGGCCATGACCGACTCTGCCTCGGCCCGCAGCATCTCGGGCAGCACGCTGGTGTACGTGTCGGAGGTGATCTGGCGCGAGGAGTGCCCCAGCTTCTCCTGGACGACCTTGATGTCGTGCCCGGCGAGCAGGGACAGGGTGGCGGCAAGGTGGCGCAGGTCGTGGAGGCGGACCGGCGGCAGGCCAGACAGCTCGACCAGGCGGGCGAAGCGTCGGGATATCCAGTCGGGGTGCAGCGCCTCGCCGTTCTCGTGCGTCCATACCCGACCGCTCTCGACGTAGGCCTCTCCCCACTCCTGGCGCTGCTTCTCCTGCTTCGCGCGAAAGGCGGCGAGGTTGTCTCCGGACTCCAGGCTCAGGGACAGGGTGCGAACGCTGTCGGCCTTTGGCGCTTCTCCGTAGAGCTCGTACGCCACCTCGACGATCTGCTGGGAGATCCGTAGCCACAGGGCATCGAGGCTGACCTCCGTCCAGGGCAGGGCGGCCATCTCGCCGCGGCGGGGGCCGAGGAAGATGAAGCTGTGCCACAGCTCGTAGAGCCAATCGTCCTTGACGAAGTCGAGGAATTGGCCGGTCAGCTCCGGTGTCCAGACCATGACGGGGCCGGGCTTCTCGCCGGTGCGCTTCCAGTGCTCGATGCGCTCGGGAGTCCAGACGAGCGGCCTGGGCCGAGTGACTGGGGGCAGCTCCACGAGCTGGGCCCAGTTCCTCTGGAAGAGCTGTTCGCGCTTGATGCCCCAGGACAGTGCCGAGCTGAGGGTGTCATTGATGCGGTGCATGGTGGCTGCGGAGGTGACCTTCCGCAGCCCCTTCTTTCCCTCGCGCAGCTCTGCGTTGGCGTCGAGAAAGGCCCGGCGCGCGGCGCGGCGCTCCTCCTTCTTGGCGTAGCCCGCCGTCTTCACCCAGGCCCGGTGCGCGGCGTCGCGCTTCTTCTGGAGCTCGTCGACATGCAGCCGGTGGAGGATCCTCTGGGCGTTCTCTTTCTCGATCGCGTCGTACATCTTGTCGAGGTGCCGAACCTTGAGGTCACGGCACTTGATGTGCCCGAGGTGGGGGAGGAGGTAGTTGTTGATGTGCTCCTCGTAGCCGTGGCGGGTCGTACGGGCCAGGGACTTCTTCGCCTTGATCCACCGGAGAAAGAAGTCGCCGCACTTCTCATCGGACAGCACGTCGCCGCCGGCCATGGCGGCGTCGTAGATCTCCCTGGCCTTCTTCTTGGCGTCTTCCAACTTGGCGAAGCCGCCGCGGCGTACCCGCTGGCGGGTGCCGCCCTCGGCTGGTTCGAGCTCGAAGTAGAAGTTCCAGGTGCCGTGCCCCTTGCCTAGCTTGGGGCACGTCGTGCCGATGGAGCCGATCTTGGGGTTGCCGTCGGTGTCGAGGACGGGGTTGCCCTTCTTGTCCTTGAGTGGTCCCTTGCACTGGCACCGCCTGTAGTAGCTCGGCTCGAACATCCGACACTGCTCCCTGTTGACTGTCGCTTGGATCACGGCCAGCCGTTGGTGTGCGTACGTGTCCGTACGTGTCTGGCGTGATCTCTCTCGATCTTGCTGGGGGTGTCGGACAGCGTTGTAAAGTTGCTGACAAGTTGGCGCGGGGGAGATTGCGACCAACGAGATGACTGCTCAGGAAGCGGGCGGACAGGCTTCGGCCGGAGCGATGGGTCTGGAGGAGCTGCTGGCTCTTCCGGCCACGGTCAACGTGACAACTGCCGGGCGTGCTCTGGGAATCGGCCGAGACAAGGCGTACGAGCTGATCCGCAATGGGAAGTTCCCTGTTCGGACGCTCCCGCTAGGAGGCACAGTCCGGGTACCAACGGTGGAGCTGTGGAAGGTCCTCGGCATCGAGCAGCGCCGGGACGCGGGGGTGAGTACGTGATCGACGGAGGCGGCGCGTGATCTTGGGGTGTTTGTTGGGTTTCCAACAATGTGACCTATCTTCGGTAAACTAGTTCACTAAAGGGGGTCGGTAGGAGGGGCGAGGAGATGCCGAGGCTGTACGGCTTTGAGGACATGGCGTACCGGCGGGTGCGCGAGAGCGAGGCGGAGGGCATTCGTGCTGCCGCCTCGCGGCGGTTGCTCAAGCAGCCCTATCCCGCCATCACGGAGTGGATGAACGCCGAGGGGTACCGCACGACGCGCGGTGGCCTGTGGAAGCCAGACGTCCTGGCAAACGTGCTCGATCACCCGGCCATTGCCGGCCTGGAGGAAGACGAGAACCGCAACCTCGTCGAAACGGGCGGCCCCGCGATCATCCCTCGGGAGGACTTCGAGGCCATCCGCGCCATGCGCCCCGTCCATGACCCCGACAAGCAGCGGGCGCCACAGCGCGAGTACCTGATTCCGGGTCTGATGGGTACCTGCGGGCTGTGCACGACCTCGCTGGGCTCCTCTCCCTCGAACCGCGGCAGCCGCGGCTACCGGTGTGCGCCCAGCACAGCTCAGCATCCGGGCGGGTGCGGCAAGGTCCGCATTAATGCTGACCTGCTGGAGACGTACGTTGCTGAGCACGTGCTGGCAGAGTTGGCCAAGCCGGAGGTCAGCGCGCTGATTGGTCAGGCGCGAGATGAACTGCTGGCCCAGTCCGCCCTCCTGCGTAAGGAGGCGGCAGCCGCGCGCAGTCGGCAGAAGAAGCTGGGCGTGGACTACGCGCGCTCGCCGGACATGTCGCTCAAGGCGTTCAGGACGGCCGACAAGGAACTCACGCAGCTGATCCGGGACAGTGAGACAAAGGCTCGCCTCCTGGAGCAGGTCAAGCACGTGCCGGTCGGCGACATCCCGGACCTCGTGCGTTGGTGGAAGCACGCGCCGATGAGGGCGAAGAAGGGTGTCCTGGTTCTCATGCTGGAGAAGGTGGCCGTGTACCCGGCCGCGTCCAGGGGTTCTCGCACGGTGGACGCGGACCGGGTGGCACTGCATTGGCGTCAGTGGGGCGCGGAGGCTGAGGAGAAGTCCGCCTAAACTGCGCTGCCAGCGCCTTTGGGGCTGATGTGGTAGCCGATGGTGGCCAGCGCGAGACCGGTGGCCACACAGATGATGGAGAGCCCCGCCAACGCGGGGCTCACGGCGTTTTCGACGGACAGCGGCCAGGCGTGTCCGGTCCGGTCGGCGATGATGTACGCGCTCCGGCTGAGTGCATGGGCGACGCCGAAGATGCCCCCGGCGGCAGCGATGGACAGTCCGGTTGCGGCCGCGCGTCGTTGCTGCCAGGCCGCAATGGCCAGCCCGGTAGAGAAAGCGCCGATTTCCAGCCCGGCAACGGCTGTGAAGCCGAGGTAGGTGAGCAGGTACAGCCGGACGTCGGCTCTACGCGCGTAGGCCGTGGACAGCTCCGTGTGTGCGGTGTCGGCCATATGGAACTCCCAGATCATCGCTGCGACAACACAGCACACGGCGAAGAGGCGCACTGCGACTCCCGCCTGTACGTGGCTTCTTGAGTGCGTCCAGTCCACGATCAGGACTTGGAGGCTTGCCCAGAAGATCACCGCGGCGAGGTCCGAGGCGAGGGATGAGACCTCGTTGAAGTTCATGAGCCGGTCAACGGCTTCGGCGACTGTGGGGATCGCCAGGAGGGAGCCGAAAAAGCAGGCTGCGAACGCCGATACCCGGGCCCTGTGGGCGATTTGATAGGCCGCTTGATTGCGACGCTTACGGGTGTAGTGCAGGCGTATCGCCGCGCTGATGGCTGTGGCAAGGGCACAGACGCCGTAGATGAGGCCGTCCAAGAGGTTCAACGTCCTTCCAGATCATCCGCTGCCCTCTCAGCGGCTTCGTGCAGGCTCAGCAGGCGGCGCGGCCGGCCCTCACGGGGCTGGTCGACGCCGGGGGGAGGTGGGGGGATCGCGGGGACCTCTTCGGACAGTCCCCTGCGAACACGGATCTCCCGGAGCTTCGAACGGATTTCAAGAATGTCCTGCACTTCAAGACCCTGCATTAAACGCAGGACTTCGCGGGCTTCAGGGTGCACCCGGTACACGGACAGGGCTGCGAGGTCGTCCCACTCCCGTCCTGAGAGCAGGAACGCGGCCGGGGCGTCGAGTGCCTGAGCGAGCGCGGTGATGGTAGACGACCTGGGATTGCTACTGGTGCCGTTCATCAGGCTGTTGACAGTGCCGTGCGACAGCAGGGGCTTGCGCTGGCCCACCGGGGTCGTCGCATCGGAGACGTCCCGGGCGCTGGGAGTGAACCCGTCCGGATCGCGGCGCAGGCGCAGCAGGACGAGCAACTTCGAGGCCAGACTCATGTGTTGACGCCGGTCGGTGGTGTCTGTCATGTCCGCCTTCTCTGGCCGTGTCGTATGCTGCCGCAGGTGACTGGCCGGTAACAATCGTCCCTGCCTCTACGATACCTCGCAGCTCGGAGGGGTTATAGGGTTTGTTGGACAGTTTCCTCGGGGGAGCCGGCGGGTGAACTGCGGGCGTCACGCGCTCCGTTACCTGCCTCTTGGTGGGCTATCGAGGAAGTCGCATCTGGGCGGGCGAAGGCGGCGCGCTTGCCGTTCACGGGAGGAATCGCATGTCCGAAATCGACGAGCGGCGGATCGCTGAACTGGCCAAGCAGCCCCCGTGTTTGCTTCGAGGCGGGGCGGGCGTCTCGGCCCGCCAGGAGGCCCGAAAGCTGCTGGAGTGGCAGGCTGGTATGCGCGGCCGGGAGCCAGACGGCGGCCTGCAAGAGGATGGGTGCTGTTGAGTCACAGGGTGACCAGCACCCAGACAGGGGCCAGATAGGTGACATTTTTGAGATGCTGCTGTACGTTCTGACGTGCTGGGCGGGTACAGCAGCCGCAGGAGCCCCGCACGGCAGCGTCGCGTGAGCGGCGTCCTTCCCTACTCCTCGCCGGGTGGCCGACCCCCCCGCGCCCCACCCGGCGAGGAGTCGGCCGTCCGGTGCGGCCGTCGGGGTGCGTGACGGGAGTCAGCCCGCCGTGACCGCTTGGTCGTGGCGGGCTCTCTCATGTCCGCAGCCAGAAAGGGGAATTCGGAAATGCAGCGAATTCCCTTTTCTGAATTCCTTTGAATTAAAAGAGTTCTGGACTTGCTTTGGCGGTATTCGCCATTAAGATATAAGTGTAAGAACAAAGGGGAACACCCTTAACGGAATTCACGAAAGGCACGGGGAAATGGCTGACAACAAGGTCGAGTTCATCAACATCAAGGTCAGCGAGATCGCTCCCAACCCGGAGCAGCCGAGGAAGTTCTTCTCGGAGGAGGCGCAGGATGAGCTGACCAACAGCATCAAGGAGAACGGCCTCCTCCAGCCGGTCGTCGTCCGGCCGGTCGAGGGCGCCAAGGTCCCTTACATGCTGATCGCGGGCGAGCGGCGCTGGCGGTCCTGCCAGGCGGCCGGCCTGGAGGTCATCCCGGCGAAGGTCGTCGAGGGTGCCACCGAGGAGGAGGCGTACGTCCTCAGCATCGCTGAGAACGTCAACCGGGCGGACATGACCATCATGGAGGAGGCCGGTGCGTACGCCGACCTCAAGGCCGCCGGATGGACCCCGGCGAAGATCGCCAAGCAGTTCGGCAAGACGGAGACGCACATCACCTGGCGGCTGGGCCTGCTCACCCTGCGCCCCGAGGTGGCCGAGATGGTCGACCAGGGACAGATCAAGAACAACCTCGCCTGGCACATCGCCCAGCTCAACCCGGCGAACCAGATGGTGGCCGCCATGCGGTACGTGCGCGGCGACTTCGACAGCGAGGCCGAGGCGCAGCACTTCGCCAACGGCCTCAAGATGATGGAGCAGCAGACCTCCCTCACCAACGAGAAGGCGCCGACGGCCGAGGAGCAGGAGAAGCAGAAGAAGGCCAAGGCCAAGGCGAAGGACGAGCTCGGCAAGGCGGAGGAGGTCCTGATCCCGCTGCTGGAGGAGCTGGCGGAGAAGAAGCCGGAGGACCTGGCTGTCATCCTCGGTGACGACCTCGCCCGTCACCTGCGGGTCGTCGGCCGCCTGTACGCCAAGGTGCAGATGGTACGGAACCTGCTGAGCAAGGCGCAGGGTATCCAGCGGGCCATGGCCGAGGAGTTCAACAAGGCGGCCGTGGAGGTCCAGCAGGAGGCGGCGGCTGCGAAGAAGACCGAGGCGGCGGCCAAGCCCGAGGCGAAGGCCGAGAAGCCGGAGGCGAAGGCGGCGGACGAGTCGCAGTCCACGGGGAAGAAGGCGACCTCCAAGCCCGGCCCGAAGCCCGCGGCGCGCACGGCCGCGGGCACGAAGGCCCCGGCGCGCCGGACGCCCGCCAAGAAGACTGAAGCGGCAGCGAAGTAGAACGGAGGGGGCGGCAGCGGTCGCGCCCCTCCTCTCCTACGGGTTTGGGTGAGTGGGCGCGGCCGGAATTCCGGCCGCGCCTCTTTCCGCTTGAATTCCTCTCTGAATTCCAACGCGTTTCGTCCCGGGCCGGGCGTGCAGGGGGACTCTCCCTACGCGCCCGGTGCCGCTCAGGCCCCCGAAGGTCCGAGCGGGCGGCTTCATCGGTCACCGGGGCCGCCGGCGGCGACGTCGACGCACCCCGGCATCTGAGCACCATGAAAGGAATGGCCACGTGCTCACCCTGTTCACCAATCGGTTCCAGGCGTTCCAGCCCCCGCAAGGGGTGCCGGTACGCATCACCCTGGGCGCTCCCCGCTTCAAACTCCCGTACTCCCTCACCCACTCGGTGCGGGAGCTCGCGCCGCGTCGGGACTATCTCTCCCAGCCCGAGCCCGAGTTCACGACGGCCTACCGTGCTGACCTCGACCGGCTCGGGCCCGAGCGGATCGCCGCCCGGCTGCGGCAGATCACGCAGGCCGAGGGTGATCACCGCCTGGTGCTGCTCTGCTTCGAGGACCTGGCCAAGCCGGGCCTGTGGTGCCACCGCCGAGTGTTCGCCGCCTGGTGGAAGGAGGCCACCGGAGATGACGTGCGGGAGCTGTCCCCGATGGATCAGCAGGGCACCTTGATATGAGCGTCGGAACCGCGCCGCAAAGATAGGTGACATGATTCCAAAGGGCTGCCTGCTCCTTGTGTAAGGTTCCAGCGCAGCGCCCGGCCCCGGCACCCGCCGGGGCCGGGCGCTGTCGTTCGTCGGGAGGCGAGAGATGTTCCAGGGCACCATCCCGGGCCCCATGCGCTCCATCGTGCGCGAGACCGCCAGCCAGTGGCCGAGCGGCCCGGTGTACGTCCCGTGCTGCGGCAACTTCACCATCGAGCGCAGCGTGGCCGGCATGGGCTTCGCCCTCCATTCCTCCGACGTGTCCATCTACACCAGCGCGGTCGGCCGATGGCTCACCCGGCAACCGGTCGGCATCCAGCTCCGAGAGGAGAGCCGAGACGAACTCGGCTGGCTCGCGGACTCCTTGGACGACGGTGTCGGCACCGTCGCCACGCTGATGCTCGGCACGCGGTTCCTCGCCAGCGTCGGCCGCGAGGGGCTGTGGCACGAGCGGGTCGTTCGCTCCTACCGGGAGCAGTGGAAGGTCAAGCACGCCGAGACGGTCGAGCGGCTGTCCGGCTCGGACATCGAACTCGCCTCGTACGAGGTGGAAGACGTGCGCTCCTGGCTCCAGAAGGTTCCCCGTGACGCCCCAGTGTGCTCCTTCCCTCCCTTCTACGGCGGCGGCTACGAGAAGCTGTACGAGCCGCTGGAGGCGCACTTCACCTGGGACGCGCCTGAATACGAGCCGCTGTCCGACGACGACGTGGTCAGCGTGCTCGGCGCCATCACGGATCGGCCGTACTGGCTGACGGCCTCCAACCACGACGTGCCCGAGCTGCACCCCTACCTGCACGGCGTGATCAAGGCGACCCCGCGCGCCGCTCCCTTCTACGTGTACGCCAGTCAGGCGCGGACGAGGATCGTTGCTCCGCGCCAGCCGATCGAACCGGTGAAGGTCCCCCGCCTGCGCGAGGGTGACGAACTGGTCGGTCCGCTCACGCTGTCGCTGCTGAAGCCCGGCCAGTTCAATGCGCTGCGCTCCCGCTACCTCAACCCGAAGATCGCGCCGGGCGCGGCGAACCTGGCCGTCGCGGTGAAGGACGGCGGTGGACGGCTGCTGGGGGTGTTCGCGATGGCTCCGAGCACGTACACGCCGGACGAGGCGTACGTGCTCTCGGACTTCGCGGTCGCGCCGACGGACTACCCGCGGCTGTCGAAGCTGATCGTGCTCGCGGCCACCAGCGCCGAGGCGCAGTTGCTGTGCCAGCGGGCGTTCTCGCGGCGGATCCGGAGGGTGGCGACGACGGCGTTCAGCAACAACCCGGTGTCGATGAAGTACCGCGGGCTGCTGCGGCTGCACAAACGCAGCCCGTCGAACGAGGACGGCTGGAAGTTCCAGCTCCAATACCAGGGGGCTATGGGCCAGCACACGCTGGCCGAGGCCCTTCAGATGTGGGCGAAGCGGTGGGGCGCCCCGACGACGAAGACGGGAGTCTGACCATGGAGGAGACCACTCGCCTCGACCCGCCGCAGATGGTGCAAGGCGACCCGCGCACGCTGACGCTGCTCGACGTCAACGCGCGGTTCCTGCCACACGAGCAGTTCCGGCAGCTCGTGGCGAACATCGAGCGTGACGGCTGCCTGACCTCGACGCCGCTGGTGTGGAAGGACCGCGAGACGGGGCGGCTGGTCGTCCTGTCCGGCAACCACCGCACGCTCGCCGCGATCGAGGCCGGCCTGCCGCAGATCTGGTGGATGCAGATAGACGAGCCGCTGCCCCGCCAGCGGCAGATCGCTCTCCAGCTCTCGCACAACGCCATCGCAGGCCAGGACGATCCGGCGATCCTCAAGGAGCTGTACGACGAGCTGGAGTCGGTGGAGTGGCGGCAGTACACGGGCCTGGACGACAAGGCCCTGGACCTGCTGGAGAAGGTGGACGTCGCCTCCCTGGGCGAGGCGAACCTCGACTTCGCCAGCGTGCAGTTCATGTTCCTGCCCGATGAGCTGGAGCGAGCCGAGGCCGCGTTCGACGCGGCCCGATCCACGGCGACGGCGGACCAGCGGTGGGTGGCCGGGCTGGAGCAGTACGAGCCGGTGCTCGATGCGCTGGAGACCTCCCGAGCCGCATACAAGATCGGCAACAGCGCGACGGCCCTCAGCGTGATCCTCGCTGTGTTCGAGCGGCATCTCGGCGAGCTGGCCGAGGGCTGGTTCGACACGACCACGGGAGAGGCGACGAGGGCGGGGACAGCACCGCTGGAGACGGTGTTCGGCGTTCGGGACGTGCCGGTGGAGACGGCCGCCGTCGTGCGGGCGGCCATCGATCGGATGGTGCAGGACGGCACCGTGCCGGCCGACGAGCCGTGGCGGGCGCTGGAAGTCCTGGCCGCACAGAGCAACTGACGGCCGTCGGCCAGGAGGTGAGCGGTGGCCGAGGACACCGTGGAGTCCTGGGAGCGGCAGAGCGGGGAGTCGGTCCAGGCGTTCGAGGCGTTCGCCGTGTACCGCGATCTCGGTCCAGCGCGGAGTCTGACAAAGACGGCACGCGAGTTGCATAAATCCCGCACGCTGCTGGGCCGGTGGTCGCGGCAGTACGCATGGGTGATGCGGGCCGCGGCCTACGACCGGGAGCAGGACCGCCTGTTCCTCGCGGAACAGGCACAGGCGCGGCGGGATATCGCCCGCAGGCACGCGAAGTTGGCGCAGGCCGTTCAGAGCAAGGCGGTCGCGCGGCTTCAGACGCTCGACCCGCGGGAACTGTCGCCATCCGAACTGCTGCGCTACATCCAGGTCGCGGCGGAGATCGAACGGCGGGCCGTGGGTGAGGCCCCGGCGGCCGGGACGGTCGAGGACCGGGACCAGGGAGTGGACGTGGCCTCACTGTCGGACGAGGAGCGCCGGGCCCGGATGGACCAGCTCCGCCGTGAACTGGAGCGCCGGCTGTCGGAGGGCGCGCAGTGAGCCGCGGTCGGGCCAAGCGCCGCATGGTTGAGGGGTTCGCGGACCCGTCGGTAATGAGCGATGAGCAGATGAAGGCCGAGGTCGCCGCACTGGTCCGCGCCGATGAGCTGTCGGCGCGCAGGTGGGCGTGCGAGGTCCCGAACTGTGATGGGCTGCCCCACGTTGGGTGGCTGCACCACCATGCCCGCGCGGCACAGCGTAAGCCGCTGTGGCTGTGGACGGTGTGGATGCTGCTCACCGGCCGTGGCTGGGGCAAGTCCCGGACGGCGGCGGAGACGGTGAAGGAGTGGGCGCAGACACCAGGTCTTCAGATCGCGGTGGTGGCGAAGAACGCGACGCTCGTGCGGGACATCTGCTTCGAGTCCCCGAAGTCGGGGCTGCTGTCGGTGTTCCCGCCTGAGGAAGTGGCGAAGTACAACTCGTCGCTGGGTGAAACGACGCTGCGCCTGGTGAACGGCACGCTGATCCGGGGATTCGGTGCAGAGACGCCGGACAACCTGCGCGGCTGGGCGTTCGACAAGGCATGGTGCGACGAGTACGCGGCCTGGTCGCGGCACACCGCGCAAGAGGTCTACGACATGCTGTGGTTCTGCCTGCGTGAGGCGGACACCCCGCAAGTCGTGATCTCCACGACGCCCAAGCCGCTCCCACACGTCAAGAGGCTCGTCGAGCGGGGCCGTGCCCAGGAGAAGGCGCACCTGGAGGGCGGGGCGCAGCCTCGGGTGGTGCTGACCCGCGGGCACATGCGGGAGAACGACGCGAACCTGTCGGCGGCGGCCCGAGAAGAGCTGGAGGAGGAATACGCCGGCACCCGGTTGGGGCGGCAGGAGCTGTCCGGCGAGCTACTCGAGGACGTGGAGGGCGCGCTGTGGAAGGGGTGGATGCTGGAAGTCGAGGGCTTCCGCCCCCGGCCCGAGCATCTGCCTGACCTCCAGCGCGTGGTGGTGTCCGTGGACCCGGCGACCAAGAGCCACGAGAACGCGGACATGACCGCGTTCACCGTGGCGGGCCGTGGGTTCCCAGTGGAGACGATGTTCGGGGATGACCGGCCTCGCGGGTATCTGCTCCACTGCGAGCAGGACCGGCATACGCCGACGCAAGCGATGAAGCGGGCCGCTGAGCTATACCACGAGCACCGCGCCGACTACGTGGTGATCGAGGCCAACAACGGTGGTGACTACCTGCCCGCGCTGCTGGAGCAGGTGGACCCGACGGTGAACTGGCGGATCGTTCATGCAACGCGTGGGAAGCGGGCGCGGGCGGCGCCGGCGGCGCAGCTGTACGAGCAGGCCAGGGTGTCGCATGTCGGTCCGGCCCGGCGGTTCGCGGAGCTGGAGGAGCAGATGACGACGTTTGTCGGCCAGGGCGAGACGGAGGACTCGCCCGACCTGCTGGACTCGGCGGTGTGGGCGTTGTGGGACCTGTTCCTGGATCCGACGATGCCGCCTCCGCGTGGTGGGGATGACCAGCGGCTCGCTGGTCGGCGGTAGTTGGGCCAAGGCCGTTGTCAGTGGGTTGTGGCAGCGTTGATCGGCGCTGGACAGACAGGGAGTCGGGGATGGCGGGGGAAGCTCGGGTGATGCCGGCATGGGTGGAGAGCGGCCGGACCGTTGGGGTTCCGGCCGTGGCGTCGGTCGTGGACGCCCGCAAGATGAGATCTCGCCGTGAGGGCGCGCTCGGCCGGTTCGGGGTGGGCATGAAGAGCGTGATGAGTCTGCCCACCGGGACGGGGAAAACCGCGACCGCTGTGGCGGTGGCGATCGAGATGGCCAGGCAGGGCCAGAGGCTGACGCTCGTGGTCAAGGACCGTGCCGAACAGGAGGCGGTCGAAGCACAGCTGAAGGCCGCATGGGCAGGGCTGGATGAGGCGGCAGGTGATCAGGCCGCACCGGACAGCTTCCATCTGGTTCCCGAGCCGTACGCACCCCGACGCTTGCGTGCTCGCACCACCCCGGTAGCCGCGTACCGGGCGTTGTGTATGAGGGCGGCGGAATGGGAGGAGTCCGGGCGGGATCAGGAGCGGCGGGCCGTGGGGGGAGACCGACGTGTTCGGAATTCCGCAGCACGTCGGGCGGTGGTCATCCGAAGTGGGGGAAGGTGCGAGAACCCAGAGTGCTTGCTGCCGGACCTCCCGTACCGGACGAAGGCCGGGGAGCCGCTGCTCGAGGTCGACCACATCGATGACCACGCTGGCGGCGGCCGGGATCATCCGGCGGCGATGATCGCCTTGTGCCCGAACTGCCACAGCAACAAGACGCACGGAGCGGAGCGGGGTGCGCTTACCGAACGCCTGCGCAAGGTGGCGGCAGAACGCCATGCCACCTGGGCGACCAGTGTCACGTAGCCGGGTCGTGGGGTTCGCTGGGCTATAGGCTGATCAACGGCGCGGGGCCGACGTCCGGAGGAGACTGTGGGCCTGCGCCAACTCGTTATCGATGCGTGGTCGTGGCTGAACTACAAGCCCGTTATGGCCGATGCCGGGCGTCCCGGCAGCCGCGCGTTTCCGGAGCTGGCCAAGACATGGGTCCCGCCGCAGGAGCTACGGCGGCTGGCCGCATACAAGGTGCTGGCGGCGTACGACAACAACCAGGCCGGACAGCTCGCGGCGGCCGGTGGCGACGAGAGCGCGCTGGAGCGACGGGAGCTGGGCGACGCGGCGAACCTCGTAGACACCGCGCTCGGCTACCTCCTCGGTTCAGAACAGAAGGTCGCGGTCGAGGGCGCGGAGCACGCCGATGAGGAGACGCCGACGCCCGGTGCGGCGGAGGCCGCCGCGGTGCAGGACCGGTTGCGGAAGTGGGCGGACAAGGAGCTGCTGACGTTCCGGGTGCAGCAGGCGGAGCGGGCGGCGGTGCTGCTCGGGGACAGCGTGATGGTGCTGGCGTGGAACCCGCAGAAGCAGCGGCCGACGCTGCGGGTCTACGATCCGGGGTTCTTCTTCCCGCAGTGGGGCGATGAGGATGAGGACTTCCCAAGCCGCGTGCATCTGGCGTGGGAGCTGCCGGCGGACGACGACGCAGGGTTGAAGGCCAGGGTGCGCCGGGTGACCTACGAGCTGGGTCCGATCTTCGAGGACGAGCCCGACGGCGACGTCGACGCTGCGGCTGGTGGACGGCAGTACCCGTGGGAGCCGGGGCGGACGTCCAAGGTGACGTGCTATCTCACGGACGCGGAGTGGCTGCTGGAGGACCTGAAGAACGGTGAGACGCTAGACCGGCTGCCGATGGACAAGGCACGTTTCCGGGTGAGATCGGACGGCACGGAGCTGAACCGGCTGGATCTGATGATCGACTTTGTGCCGGTGGTGCACATCGCGAACACGATCCCGGACGGCGGGGAGCAGTGGGGGCGCTCGATTCTGGCTCGGGTTCTGCAGGCGCTCGATGAGCTCGCGGCCACGGACTCGGACAGCTCCGCGGCCTCCGCGACAACGGGCACGCCGATCATCGGCCTCGCGGGTGCGCGGCTGCCGGTGGACCGGGCAACGGGCAAGCCACAGGAGCTTCAGGTGAAGGCCGGTGCGGTGTGGCAACTCGGCGAAACCGGGCGGATGGATGCCCTGGACACGTCGCCGCAGCTGGCCGAACTGCGGGCGCGCGTGGATCACCTGCTGGAGCGGATCGCGGCCAACTCGCGGGTGACGGCGGCCGGGCTCGGGACGCTGGAGGCCACGGAGGTGCCGTCGGGGTACGCGCTGAAGCTGGCTCTGGGGCCTCTGGATGCTCTGATCGGCATGATGCGGCTCGCCCGTGAACATAAGTACCGGCTGCTGTTCAAGATGGTGCAGCGGCTGTACCAGGCCGGGCGTGCGGAGGGCTGGGCTGCTGGGGAGACGCTGCCAGCGCGGCTGGCGTGGGCGCCGCACACGCCGACGGACCGGGGCGCGGTGCTGGAGGAGGTCGTCAAGGCGTACGGGGCGGGGGTGCTGTCGCTGGAGACGGCGGTGGCGATGCTGCTGGAGGCCGGGTACCCGATCAAGGACGCCTCGCAGGAGGTGGAGCGGATCCGGGCTAAGGCGGAGCAGGAGGCCGCGGTGCGGATGGCGGAGGCCGCTGCTCGGCGCGAGCGCGACGAGGATGACGGCGACCAGGAGGAGGACGACGGGTCGGGGTCGGCCGGGGTGAGGAAGCCGGTGGGGAAGGTGAGCGAGCGGGAGCCGGTGGAGGCGGGCCGGTGACGCGGCCTCGGGGTGGTGCCTTCCTTGTTCGACGCCATCCTGGGGGCAGTCGGACAGGGCTCGTGGCCGTGTCGGTGCAGGTGGCTACACTGGCTGTCAGCGCGGGGGCGCGCTCTGGAGGAGATGTATGGTCCGGCCCCTGCCGCCTCGCCGTCCTGTCGGCCACCGCCGTGACGGGCGGCCGATCTACCCGATTCTTGGTGCCTCGTCGGAGGACGAGACGAACGACCAGCTCGACGACGCCACGGACAGCGGCGGCCAGGAGCAGCAGGTCACGGTCACCCAGGACCGGTTGGGCAAGATGCTTACCCGCGAGAAGGCACAGGGCGAACGAGCCGCGATCAAACGGCTGTTGTCCACGCTCGGGTTCGACTCCCCGAAGGCACTTACCGAGTTCGTGACCGCGCAGCGCGAGGCAGAGCAGGCCGCGCTGTCGGAGGTGGAGCGTCGGGAGCAGGCGGCCGCCGAGCGGGAGTTGCAGGCTGCACGCCGGGAGGAGCTGGCCGCCGAGCGGGAGAGGGCGGCGCTTCGCCGGGCCGCGCTGGTGGCGCTCGGTGCGGAGGGTGACGACTTGGTGGACGCGGAGCGTCTGCTGGCCGTGGATGAGGAGGACGCGGACGAGGCGCAGATCCAGTCGGCGGCCGAGGCCCTGCGGGCACGTCGCCCTGAGTTGTTCGGCGGGGTCCGCGCGCTTGTGCCGGCCGCCCCCGCGGGCGCACCGGCCGGTCGGGGCCCGATCCGTACGGCCCCGGTGTCCAGGCCCGGTTCGGCTGGGTTGGAGATGGCCAAGCGCCGTGGCCTGATCCCGGAGTTCAGCGACTCCGGAGCCCGATAGTCCGGCCCAGACCTTGGGGGACCACGCCCCCTGAACTTCGTGGACGGCATCGCCTCCGTGGGCGGTGTGCGGAATCTGACCGCAGCGTCCATGGAGACACGCACATGACCATCCAGCCCGTCTCGAAGTCCGAGTACACCACCGCCAACCGCGAGTGGCTGGCGTCCCTGCACGGCACCGACTCCGTCGACACGATCACCCTCGACCTGAACCTGTTCTGCGAGGGCACGCACTACGTGTGCGGCGACGGCTGCGACCCGTATGGCCGGGTGCTGTCCGGTGTGCCGGTCGGCAGGGTCGCTGAGTCCGGCCTGTATGGCCCGTACGACCCGGAGGCGCACTGCGGCCGCCAGATCCTGCGCGGCTTCCTGATCGCCGAGGCCCCGTTCGCGCCGGGCCAGACCCGTGTTCCGGCCGCGCTGCTGTGGCACGGCGCGGTGAAGGCATCGAAGGTGCCGGGCGGCATCGACGTGTCCCAGCTCGTGTGGCACCCGCGTGCCGCGCAGATCCGCTTTGTGTGAGCGGGGGCCGAGCTGTGACGATTCAGGACCTGCTCAAGGACGTCTCGGTCATGGACCTGACGGCGTTCGCCAGGGCGATCCCGTCCCCGAAGGACTTCCTCCTCACTCAGACGATCTTCCCGACCGTGGAGATGCGGGAGGTGAAGTGGCGTACGAAGGACTCGGGCCGGTACGTCAACGTCGCCAAGTACCGGGCGTTCAACGCCTCGGTGCCGTTCGCAACCCGTGAGGCATGGCAGACGTCCCGCGAGGGCGCGCTGCCCGCGCTGGGCCAGAAGCTCGTCGTCTCCGAGCAGGAACAGATCCTGCTGGAGGCGTCGCACGGCTCGGATCAGGACCGGCTGATCGAACTGCTGTACGACGACGTGGAACGGCACGTCGAGGCCATCCGGTCCCGGCTGGAGTTGGCCGCCGGCGACGTACTCGCGGACGGCCGGTTCACGCTGGAGCAGGAGAACGGCCTGACGCTGGAGGTGGACTGGAACGTCCCCGCCGAGAACATGCCGGTCGCCCGGACACCGTGGTCGGAGCCGGCCTCCGACCCGATCGCGGACGAGCTGCGGTGGATCCAGCACCTGGACGACATCGGCGCGCCGGAGCCGGAGCTGGTGATCACCTCCCGGAAGGCGTTCAGCTACCTGGCGGCAAACAATGCCTACCGGGCGGCCTACTACGGGTCCGTGAGCCCGTCGACCACGCCGACGGCGACGCTCACTCCGCAGCAGATCAACGTGGTGCGCGGCAACTACAGCCTGCCGCCGATCCAGTTCTACAAGGCCCAGGTGCGGGTGGACGGCAAGCCCCGCAAGGTGCTGCCCGAGGACCTGTGGATTCTCGTGCCGCCGGAGCGGGAGAAGTGGGCGCAGACCATGTACGGGGTGACCGCGGAAGCCCTGGTGCTGTCGCGCGGGTCGAACCCCGAGATCATCCGCGAGGATGCTCCCGGCCTGATCATCACCCGAGGTGTCCAGGATGACCCCGTGCAGATCTGGACCAAGGGCGCCGCGGTCGGGATGCCCGTCATGCACACCCCGGACGCGCACATCGTGGCGAAGGTCCTGTGATGGCGGGCCGGGGGCGGCTGAAGGCCGCGGTCTACGTACAGGACCCGACCAAGCGGGAGGAGTTGATCCTGCTGCCGGGAGACTACCCGGAGCCGGGGGTGGCCGCGCTGATCACCAACCCGGACGCGTGGGAGGAACCGCCGGACGACTGCGACGAGCCGGAAGAGACTGTCGTGGTGGAGAAGTTCGGGCCGTCCGGGAACAAGGACGGCGGCCAGGAGGAGACGGCTGGCACGGGCGGGGCGAGGAAGTCCCCGTCAAGGCGGGGCGCGGGTCGTTCCGCGTCCTCGTCGTCGTGACCATCTGGAGGCGGCCCGCCACCGGGAACAGCCCGGCGGCGGGCCGCACCGCGTGGAGGGAGTAGCGGGTGGACGAGTTCCAGCGGTCATGGCTGCTGGCGCAGATCGGGCCGGACACCGACCCGGCCGACCTGGAGCGCCGGTTCTTCCGACTGCGCTCGGTGCGCGCAGTTGCGCTGGAGGTGCTGGGCGAGCGGCGAGCGAAGCTCCTCGCGGACCCGCTGAAGGTCACCGTGGACGGGGTGGTGACCATGGACCTCCAGGAGAACTTGCGAGGGATCGAGCGGCATATCGAAGTTGTACGGCAGGTGCCTGCGCCAGAGGACGAAGACGAAGCGAGCGAAACTCTGGCAGTGGCTAGGCTCGTGCCGACCCGCTGCTACAGATAGCGCGCGGCTCTGGGGCCACGCCGGCGAGACACTGCAGCACTTCGTCTGTGCCTTGAGACCGCCCGAAGGCCGCGGGGCCAGGTGCCCCCGCGGCGTGTCTCACGGTTCTACGGCCAAGGCCAGTGGCCCCAACTCGCCGCCCCGAGTACCAGGGACGCAACTGCTGCACCCGTCACAATCGCGGGCGAGATGTACACCGCGAAGACGGTGCGGCCGCCGATCAGCAGTTGTACGTTGGCGCGCCGTACATGGGCGGACGTCGACGATGGAGGCTCCGGGCCCCAGGAGTCATCTGCGGGGCCATGCCCGGGTGACTGCTGGCTGGAGCCTGTGCCATGGTGTGTACTCACCAGTTGTCCTTTCGCATGAGCACGGCCGCCGTCTCCCTGGCCGCCAAACCTGAAGAAGACGGTGGCACGCGACACTCGGTCCCCCCGGGGTCGAGAGGACACAAAAGGGCCCCACCAGACCTAGGCATGGTGGGGCCCTCATTGATGACGCGACCGTATCGGAGGGGCCAGGAGCGGGGCAAGTTGGCCTTGCGACTCGTGCCCTGGCGTCAATGGCCAGATGTTCACGGGGAGTTGTGCTGGTACTGCGCGTGCACAGGTCAGTGCCACGCGGTGCCCTCACCAGCACCCTCGATGACGTCGCCAACGGTGTTGAGGGTGATCAGGCGCTCGCGCTCGCTGGCTTGCTGCGTCGAAGGAGGGCCAGCACGGCGATTGCAGCGAAGGTCATCCACGCCTTGCCGAGAATCTGGCCGGGCAGGTACTCGAAGGAACCGAAGGCCAACTTGAGGAAGAGGAGGCTGTCCGCGAGCAGGCCGACGGCGTTCGAGGCGAGCATCGCGATCAGCAGGCCGCGCTTCCGGAGAGGCTCGTAGACGACGAAGTCCATTGTCTCGGCCACCGCGAAGGCGGCAGCTGAGGCGCCAGCCAGCGCCGGGTCAGCAAGGAAGTACGACAGGATGGTGCCGACGGCTATGGCCGCGAGAACAGCACCACGGCCGGCGGACTCACGGGCGAGGTCCCGAAGTACCAAGGCGAGACCCACCATGTAGACGCCGGCAGGGGCGGCGTAGCCGAATCCGACGGGGACGGCTCCGAAGTGGGTGACGGCGAGGTTCGCCGCGGGGATGGTGGCGACGTAGGCGACGAGGGTCGCGATACCGGCAGGGGCGGGGAGCTTCACGTTCTTCTCTCTGTGTCAGTGATGTCGTCTTTGCGCCGATACCACGCCGCGGACGGACAGCGAGGCGAGCGCCCAGACAGTACAGCCCAGGGCACTGACACTACGTACCCGGCCCCAGGCTCAGGACTTTGGCCGAGATCAAGTGCACTGTCAGAGGCATATGCGTGAACGACTTAACGCCGTGCACCCCTACACGCCGAAGCCATTTCGAACCGGCGCAGGTCACGCGACCCACTCCTCGCGGCGGCACGATCGTGACGGCGAGCCTCCCTCGGCCGCGAAGCCGAGCTTGCCTCGCAGGGCAAGGTTCCGTTTCAGTCGTATTTTCTGGCGCGTCACGCGTCACGCGGCGCATCCGATTACCCTTTTTGTGCCGATTGGCTCGCTATGTTAACGCCAGGTAGGTGCCATCAACGACACACCCGCAATCCAATCTCGAATATGTGTGCGAGTTTCAGTAATGGTCCGTCGACCGTGTTGTCAGTGGGGGCGCCTAAGCTCGTGTCAGTTGTTAAACGAGCAGGTGGGGGGCGAGCAGAAGAATGTCTTCGGGCTTCGCGGTTGGGCACCTCGTCGAGTTCCAGGGGGCCCCTGGAATCGGACGAGTCGGCGCGATCACAGACGGCTCGCTGCGCGTGGACTTCTTCGAGTCCACGGCCGAGCCCAAGATCGAATCCCAGACCATCCCCGCTGTCGCATGCGCGCGCGTGCGGTTGAAACCTCAAACACGCGTGTTTCGCCACAACCCCAGCACCGACGAGTGGATGCCCGGTCGCGTCCTGGACGCGACCTCTGAGGGCTACTTCGTCCGGTTCCCTAACGCCGGCTACGACATGCCGGTCCGAGAATCCGAACTCCGTGTGCGCTGGAACAAGCCCGTACGTGACCCTCTTGAGGTTCTCGTGTCCGGGGGCAACGAGTCCGGGCACCTCTACAACGCGCGCATTCCTATGCTGCATAGCCTGGTCGCTCAACGCGCGGCGAGCGCGAGTACACCGGTGTTCCTGGCCGCTGCCGCCGAAATCTACCCACATCAGGTCCGCGCCGCGCTGACCGTGCTCTCGGACCCCGTCCAGCGGTACCTACTCGCTGATGAGGTCGGGCTAGGCAAGACCATCGAGGCTTCATACGTGGCCCTGCAGACCTTGATCGATAACCCGCAGGCATGTGTGACGTTCCTCGTTCCCGAGTCTCTGCGCCGGCAGTGGGTGGCCGAACTGCGCACGAAGTTCTTTACCGATGACTTCCCGAGCCGCGTAAAGGTCATCTCCCACGACTCTCCCGAGGTGTGGGAGCAGCACCTCGGACGTGATCTTCTTGTGGTCGACGAAGCCCACCAGTTGGTCCAAGACCGTGATGACACTGACCCCACCTACTGCGCACTGCGCGATCTCGCGCACTCTGCGTCGAAGCTCTTGCTCCTGTCCGCGACGCCGGTCACCTCCCGTCACACCACACATCTGGGGCTCCTGCATCTACTTGATCCCGACGTATACAAGTGGAGCGAGCGGGAAGCGTTCGAGCAGCGGTACAACGACCGGGCCGAGTTGGCCAACCACGTCCTCGGCTTGAACGCAGACTTCTATCCGCTGCTGCCGTCCACGATCGGCATCATCGAGACGCTGCTGCCCCCAGAAGACGCCCGCTTCAAGCAGTTGGCGGCCCAAGTGCTCGCCCTCTTCGGCGAGGAGGAGAACCTCCTCGACGAGTCGGAGGCGGGGTTGCGGGATCTCACAGCGCGCGTCGCTACTCTTCGGGCACACATTAGCGAGACGTACCGACTGCACCGGCGCGTGATCAGGAACCGCCGGTTGAACGTAACCCGCAAAGACAAGGACTCAGCAGCCGTCCCCTACGAGGTGCGCGGTCGCGCGGAGCCGACAAAGCTGACGGCCAAGTCCCACTCCCCGGCCGCGGACAGCCTCTTGGAATGGCAGACCCGACTGTGGGGACATCTCCTTGATGAAGAGCTTGAGGGTAAACGCGCCGACTACGCCCTGGCCCTGGCCGTGCTCGCGTCCCGTCTCGGTGGCCCGTCCGCCGACCATCTCGACGCCCTTCGCTGGCGGGTCCGCGGTGACGAAGCCGCCGCTCAGCGTGCCGGCCTGAGTGCCCGCGAGCGGTACCACCTCTCTAACGTGCCAGTGGCACCCCACGAAGCAGAGAATCTGGACAGCCTCGAATCAGAGCTCACAGACGAGGCCCGCACGTCTGAAGTCGACGACCTCATCAACGATCTTCTCCCTGCCCTGCGCAAGGGAGGACACATCATCGTCTTCTGCGGACCAGGCTCACTCGCTTCGACGCTCACCGCGCGTCTGCGCGCACGGTTCAACAAGGTCGGCTTCTTTGAGCACACCCGCAGCGCGGGCCCCGACGCATCAGAGTCGGCCACTACTGCATGGCGGCAACCCAGCAAGAACGCTGCCGTTCTCATTGCGGATGACTCTGCCGAGGACGGGCTGAATCTCCAGACCGCCCAGACCGTAATCCATGTGCGGTTGCCGTGGTCGCCCAACCAACTCGAGCAGCGTCTCGGCCGCACCGACCGCTACGTCGAGTCCCACCGGCAACGCCAGGCACCACTCCAGTTCGTGCTCACGGATGCTGAAGCGCACACCGAGGCGTGGCTTTCGCTACTCACCGATGGATACCGCATCTTCGGCGGTTCGGTGGCCACACTCCAGGACGCCATCGCGGAGGGTCTCCCTGACGTCTGGGCAGAGGCACTCGAGCACGGGCCAGAAGGCCTGCCCGGCTATTCCGAGACTGTGCAGGAGACGCTCGCCAAGGCCCTCCACGAGATCAACACCATGGACACCCTTGAGGCGATCTTCAGCACGTCCCCTCACGACATCGACTTCGCCGAGCGGCTGGCAACGTTCGAAGCCGGCTGGGACACCACCCGCAAAGCCATGCTGGGATACACCGGCGAAGAGAGTTCTGACGGGATCAAACTCCGCCACACCACCCGGAAGATCAAGGACTGCATGTGCGAGGTCTTCGACCTCAAATCGCGCACCCTCATCTCCCCCCACCTCTACGACCGACGGAACCTCACCGAGGACGCGGCCAAGGGCACGTTCAGTAGGTCCGAGGCGCTCAAAGCCCCCGGAACACGCCTGTTCCGTATCGGGAGTCCGCTCGTCGACATGCTCGCCAACGTTGTGTGGTGCGACGACCGCGGCCAAGCAACGGCCTTCTGGCGTGCAGACCCCAGCCACCGTGGCGAGCCGGAGCCCCACTTCGGCTTCGACTTCCTCGTCGAAGCCGACATCTCCTCGGCACTCGAACTGGCACTGCCTCTCGTCCGGAGGCCCCGCGACGCTGAAGCAGCATTGAGGCGCCAAGCTGAACAGCTCCTCCCGCCCTTCACGCTGAAGGTGTGGGTGCCGGCAGGAGCAGCCGAGGCCCTGACCGACAAGAACACCCAGAAGTGGCTGGATGCTCCATACAGGACCACCGACCACAACTACAACTCTGGCAACATCCAGGAGTTGCTGGACCTGTTCGACGGCCAGCCCGGGTACGAAGCCTCCGCACGTGCCGCTGAGAAGGTCGCCCGAGCTGAACTCAGGCGGGTGACCAACTTGGCCGAACGGTCCGACCTGGCCCAGCAACTGGGGCAGGAGCGCCTCGCCGTCGCGAAAGCGCAGGCGGAAGCCCGACAAGCAGCTGGCCGCCTCCTGGGAGGCGAAGAGAGCTATCTGCTTGATGTCGCCATCACTGATGCGCTCGTGCAGGCACTGAGCGAACCGACGGTCCGGCTCGTTTCTGCGACCTGCTTGGTGAAGACGGGGCTCAGGAGGGTCCGTCGTGGCAACTGACAACTGGACCGGCGCCAAGACGCTCTTCGACCACCTGTCCAAGCACCGAGACCTCCAGCAACTCCCCGAACTCACGGAAGCAAAGGGGACGTTGCGCAGGCTCCGCGATGCTCTGGCCAATACGTCCAGCGGGTGGAGGGACATTGCCTCGTTGACTCGACAGATTTTGCTCGAAGCTCAAGCACGTGAGAACACAACTGGATTCACGGTCCCGCTACTTCCGCGGCTGCCTAGTCGCGAGCAGTGGGAAGAAATGCGCTGCCAAACCGCGATTCGCGATGGTGGCGCCAACTTGTGGGTGAGCGCGCTGCCGTGGCATCCACCCGTGCCAGATGACGTCTCCCGCCTGGCGGCTCAAGAGGATCTTCGCCAGATCCATCTCGGCGAGGACTCACCGCACCGTCGCAAGCTGGAGTCGTATCCTGCTGACCCGTTCTTCACGACCGCCCTCGGTGACGATCACAGTCACTATGTGTCGAGCGGCCAGCGGCAGGCAGCCAGAGCTATCGCGCTTGCCGAACCGGGGAGCACCACGATCATCTGTCTCCCCACGGGACATGGAAAGACCGCCGTTGCGATGGCTCCCGTGCTCCTGGCGAGCATGAGCAGCGGCGTATCGGTGGTTGTGGTACCTACGAGCGTTCTCGCAGCAGACCTGGAACGGCGCGCCTTCAAGATCCTTGAGCGGTACGGACATCACAGCCCCACGCGCCGGTACGCCTACACCAGCGGGCTGTCGGACGAAGACCGGCAACAGATGCGGGACGACATCGCGGCCGGCCGTCAGCGGCTGGTATTCACATCGCCTGAGGCTCTAGTGAAGAGCTTGAAGCAGCCTTTGGAGGACGCGGCTGAGGCCGGCTTGCTCAACTACTTCGTGATCGACGAAGCACACCTGGTCGAGCAGTGGGGCAACAGCTTCCGCACTGCGTTCCAGACGATGTCGAGCTACCGCCGTATTTGGCTCAGCAAGGCCCCAGAGGGTCGGCAACCAGTGACTGTTGCGATGAGCGCGACACTCACTGGACAACAGGTCGAGACGCTCGACGCACTGTTCGCTTCGCCGCAACGGGCGAGGATCGTCTGGGCATCCCAACTCCGTCACGAGCCGAGCTACTACATCGATAGCTTCCGGAGCGAGGCCGACCGTGAGGCCGCCGTCCTCAATGCCGTCTCGTACTTGCCGAAACCGATGATTCTCTACACCACCAAGGTCGTAGATGCGCAGGAGTGGGCGGTTCGGCTTCGCGACCACGGTCTTCGACGCGTGGCCAGCGTTACTGGTGACTCCACCGACCCAGAACGTCGGGATGCATTGGAAGGATGGACCGGTAGGACCGCTGAAAGCGAGGTGGAGTCGCGGTACGACGTCGTGGTTGGCACCTCTGCCTTCGGCCTGGGCGTGGATCTCGACGACGTCAAGTCGATTGTGCACGCCTGCCTGCCGGAAACCGTGGACCGCTACTACCAAGAGATCGGCCGATCTGGGCGTGACGGAAGCCCATCCATCGCGTACCTGGCCACCACACGCAATGACGAAACCATCGCCAACAAGATGAGCGACGAGGTGGTCATCGGTGCCCTGCGCGCGTGGCAGCGGTGGGAGGCAATGTTCCACAGCCGGACTCCTGTCCAGGACCGTCACCGAGTGAGTTTGGATTCCTACCCCCCTGACATGAACGAGGGATTCCAACGGAACCGGCAGTGGAACATTCGGATCCTGAACCTCATGATGCGATCGGGAATCGTGGCGGTCCATCCACCGCAGGCGCCCGAAAAGGCTGAGGGCGAGTCAGACGTCTTTTGGAAAGCACGACTAGATCAGTTCTATGCCACGGCTGATGGCTACGCAGATGTGGAACTCCTCGACTCCGACGCTAGGAACCCTGAGAACTTTCATGACCGCTTTGAAGGCGAGCGTAAAAAACTGCTGCACAGTCGAGCTTCCGCACTCCGTGAACTGAAAGCCACTCTGCGGAGTGATCAGTGCATCGGCGACGTACTGGGCGCGTACTACCGCATCCCAGACGGCGGTGGCTATCGCCGCACCGGTATCACCTGCCGCGGCTGTCCTCACTGCAGGGCCACAGCCAAGCTGCTTCCGGCAGGCTTCTACCGACTTGCCGGAGAACCGAACCCCCTACTCTCGGCGCCCGAGAGTCACGGGCGTCTGCCCTTGACCCCGTACTTTGGGGACCGTCATTGCCTGAGCCTGTGGTGGGAAAACTCCGACGACCAGGCCTTGGCGGCGCGGCTCGTGGAAAGCCTTGTCCGCCGCAGGATCTGCGTGGTCGGAGGGCCGGGCCTGGACGGCCGTCTCCGAAGCCAACTAAGGGCAACAGCACGCACCCGCACCGTGATCACCGACGATGACGGAGTCCTCCTGTCGGACTGGGCTGGCCCTGTTATCTGGATGGCGGACCCGAACACAGACTCTCCAGGGCCTCAGATCGCTAGACGCTTCACCTGGGATGCACCGACCTACCTGATCCACCCCCGGGCTATGCATCACCCAGAACGCCGAGGTACACCACTCGTCGATGTCCACCCGGCGAACTTGTCGATCCGCCGGGCCTTGGAGGAACTCTGATGACTCTCCTGAACGTAGACGCAGCCATCCCCTCCCAGACGTGGGCGGTCGTGCGCCTTCTTACCTATTTGGGGAAGAGCATTGCCTTGGACGAGGCGCGGGCGCTAATCAGTCCTCCGTCCCTGCGTTCAGAGGACACTTCGACCAGGCCTCCCTTCGACTGCGCAATCAGTTCCCTCCAGGTCTTGGAGTTGGCGCAGGTCGATACCGACCAGCAAGAACTCTCACTGGTCGGCGCGACCAAAGATCTCACCAGCAGCGATGATCTGGAGACGTACACCTGCATCCTGCGTCGCGCAGTTCTCAAAGCGGACTACAACAAGGACCTGGGCGCCGACAACGACCCGACGGGGCCCCGGGACCTGACCCGTGCGCTGGCCTGGTTCCTCATGCACGACCCAATGGAACAACCGATTGATTGGGTCGCCGCACAGCGACTCCTGGATCAGAAGGATGGTAAGGACCGCAGACTGCTGAAGGGCGAGGTCCTTCCACTGTTCGCCAACGACACTCGGTGGCTCCGGTTCGGGTATTGGGCGACTGCCCTTGGCCTCGCTGCTGCACCTGTCTTCCGCACTGACGGCCGCGGGCCGCTAGTCCCAGACTGCACTCATGCTGTCAAGCAATCCGTGCTCGAAGTGTGGCAGGCCGGCCAACGCGTCAATGCCGTTGAGGCATTGCAGGTTCTGCGAGAGCACCTACCTGTGCTGCCTGGCGGCGCTCACTCGCTCGCGGTAGGGATCCCCAGTCCTGGTGGCAGTGCGGCCGGCACCGCACTCTCGTTTGCTCTGCTGCGTGGCCACGACGAGAAGTGGCTTCGCCTGGAGCATGACGACGACGCCCGAAAGATCCTTATGCTGCACGATCCTGAACGACCCGGCAGTCCACGCCCCATTAGCGACATCACCATCCTGGAGCCCACCGATGGCTGACTTCCGCGGAAATCTCTGCTGGGAACCAGCAGTGGCAGCCTCCACCATCAACACTGAGGCAATCAGCCCTTCGAGGGCAGTCTTCCTGGCCACTCACGCGCCGCTACGGATCAAGCGCGCCCGGATCATGGACGGGAAAGAACTCGCGATCGAGGGCGACCCGATCGGTGAGAGGTCGGTACTCAACGAGTTCATGGCGCTCCAGGCCGACAGCGGTGCGTTGCTCATGCCGATCGTCGGTGAGTCTGGCTCTGGTAAGTCACACCTTGTCCGGTGGGTGCGCGAAGAGTTGGCCCTGGTGGAGGAGGGGGCGGACCAGCGAGAGGTCATCTACCTCGAGAAGTCCAAGACCAGTCTCAAGGCTGTTGTCAGCACGCTCATCGCAAAGGCAGACAGCAACGAGTTGGCTCAACTCAAAGATGACATCAACAGATTCACTGAGGACATCGACGAGGAGTCCCTGGCAAGACGCATCCTCAATGAACTGAGCGAGGCGCTTGAAGCCACCTCTCCCAGCTCAGAGTCACGCCCCTTGGCCCGAATGCTCGTCGGCCCAGGAAAGTTGGCAGCGATACTCCTCGATCCCCACGTCCGTGCGGAACTGCTCGCACCGGGCAAGTTCGTGCCCGAACTGGCCCACCAGTTGATTCACAATCGGCGGGATGGTCAAGCGGACCGCCCCGAGGGCTTCAGCGTCAGCGACCTTCCGCTCGACATTCGAGACATCCAATCCGCTTCGGGCATGGCGCAACGCCTGCTCGGCACCATGAGCACACGCGGCGACCTTCAAAGCATTGCTGTCGATCTTCTCAACAGGCACCTCGAACCCGCTATCAAGAGCGCCGCGAACCTTGGGGCAGGTCGGCTCCTCGATGCGATGACGCAGGTTCGAGAGGAGTATCACCGGCAGGGCAAGGAAATTGTCCTGCTCATCGAGGACTTCGCTCTCATCCAGGGAGTCCAGCGGGACCTCCTAGATGCCGTTGTAGAGGCGGCGCACCGTGAGGGCAAGACGACTCTCGCTCCAATCCGCACCCTCATGGCCGTGACGACCGGCTACTTCCAATCCTTGGATGAGACAGCCCTGACCCGTATCCAGGCTGGGACAGGCTACGTCTACCACCTGGATGTTCCCTTCAGCCCGGAGGAGACGGGACGCACAGAGATTGCGTCGTTCGTCGGCCGCTACCTGAACGCTGGGCGTTTGGGCCGCGAAGAACTTGAGCGTCCAAACAATGGCGAGACCCCCAACAAATGCCTGACCTGCTCGTTCCGGACGGAGTGCCACGAGGCATTCGGCGTAACCGCTGAAGGGCATGGCTTGTATCCGTTCAACGAGTCATCTCTCGTGAGGGCCGTACACTCGACTGCAGACCAGGCCAAGCCTTGGTCCTTCAACCCCCGTGTCGTGCTGGGCAGTGTCGTGCGACCGGTCTTGGTTGAGCATGCCACTGCCATTCAGCAGGGCGAGTTCCCCGACCCCATGTTCCGGCAGCGGTTCCGGCCGACGAAGCTCGACAAGCCAGTTAGCCGTGACGTGCTCGGCTTCGTAGCCGAGCACGACCCTGCCTCTGCGGAGCGGCGAAACCTCGTGCTCGAGTTCTGGGGAGACGCCCCTGAGCACGCCAACAACCTCCACCCCACCATCCTGGATGCCTTCTCTCTGGAGCCGCTGAGCAGTGAGGAAGGGCAAAGCCCTCCGTCTGTTTCTGCCGCCGGCTCAGGGCAGGCCGATGGCGGGGTGTCGAGGCCTGATACGGGCACTAGTGGCAGACGCGACGAGCTACCCAGGGAGCTTCAGCGAATGCTGGAGACAGTGGATGACTGGGTGACCCTCGAAGGTGGCTTGGATACCGCCACCGCAAACCGGATCCGTGTAGTCGTCTCCACCGCAGTAGTGCAGCGGTACCAATGGAACTCACCTCTGATGCGGGAAGTGGGCAGTACCGAACTACGGAAGGCGGCCTGGCCAACAAAGGCGACCGTCGTTTCCATCGAGGGCGCAAAGGAGAACTTGGCCGGCGTCGAGGATGCCCCCATCACTTTCTCCCGTCGCCCGAAGGACAGTTGGTTCTTCGACAGCTTGCTGAAGGCTGATCGGGAGCTCCCGGCGCGAGCCGAGGACATCCGGCGGCTGGCGTTCCTGGCAGAGAAGCACGGCCGAGATCTCACTGCGCGGCTGCAGCGGCACATGGAGGTTACCGACGATCACCTCGTTGCGGGTTTCCGCGCATCGCTGCTTGGTGCGGCGATGGCTGGCAAGGCCTGGCCCGGAATGGCTCACTCTCAGCTCATTTCCGCGGCGCTCGATGAGGGGCAAGAGTGGCGTCGCGAGGATGGTGGAATCCGTGCACCGAAGTGGATGGACATGCTCCAGGGGCACCTCAAAGCGCGCCCCGAACTCGTGAAGCAACTCCGATATGCCGTCGGCATCGCCCAAGGCATCGGTGCGGTGAACATGGTTGACGCCGCACGCGTTCTTCCTCTAATCGACAGGGCCGCGTCCGTGTGGAACTGGGATGCCGAGACCCTGGACATCCCGAAATGGGTGAAGCCAGCCGTGACTGGGTTCGCGTCCTGGACAACCATCCTCGAGGACCAACTCACCCACCACGCAGAGCTACTCAACTCGATCCGAAGCCGTCAGCCACGTGGCACCACTGGAGTCCAGACCATGGCTGCAATCCGCGACGTTCTCGGTGCCGCACGAGAAGTGGGACTACCACTGACCGCTGAACAGACACGACAATTCAACACTCTCCTTCTGGGCGCCCAGAACGCGGACTGGAAGGCCATCTCTGCACTCGAAGATGACCTGGCCAAGGCAAGCGACGACAGCCGCGACGCTTCAACTCGCCAGCATGCCCGTGTGGTTGCGGCGGTCAAGGACCGCGGCGACTCGCTCAAACTGATTCAACAACTACTTGTTGCCAGCAACGACTGGCTTGACGCTGCTCTGGCCAGTGCCGAGTCACGCTCTAGTGGCTCCGCAGGTGACAGTGCTGCGGAAGACGTGGGGCAAATCTGTGTGGAGTGGCAGGCGCTCACCGCTGTCCCGTCCGCCGAAGACGGCGGGGAGGACTGGTGACCAATTTGTCTGTGTACGACAAGGCCGTGCAGCTGCAAAACCGTGCCCGCCAGATCGCTGCAGGTGCTGTCGGGGAGAAGGAGGCCGCTCGGGTTCTGAGCCGTTCGAAGGAACTTCGCGCGGCACTGGCCGAGCTCAGAACCCAAGTGGAGTTGAGCCATACGCTTGCGGTGTTGGGGGCGGCGCACAAGCCGGATCTGTCCGGCATCGACACCGCGCGCACCGCGTTCGAGCGGAAGGCCCTGAACGGGCTCCCCAGTGACACGGTTTTCAACACGGCCAGGAAGAAGGTCCTGGATCTCTCGGGAAAACTGAAGGGTGACAACAGCACGGCATGGGTCACCTGGGCTACAGCACAGGTCGCCAACCTTCCCCTGGCCCGGATCCCCATGCTCTCGCGCGACGAGCGCGAGGCCGCGCGCAGCCGGGAGAAGGAACTCCGACAGGCGGTGGCAACCAAGAACCTGTCCAAGTCGGACGTCACTCTCTTCACCAGCACGTACGGCCTCCTCGCGGAGTCCCTCCAGGACAAGAGTGATCCCCCCAGCGAACTGTTGGAACTTCTGAAGTTGCTGGAGAAGCGCCCCAGCCCCACGCTCCGCGACATCACAGATGCCGACATTGCACTGCTGCGCCAGTTCGAGATGGACATCCACATCACCCTGCAGAGGACCGGAGCGTGACAGAGCAACTCAACGTTCGCTTTGCGAACGAACTCCTGAATCACCTGGAAAACCGCGAACTGCCGCTGCTGTCCTGGGGCGTCACGGAGACTGCGCTTTCCCAAGCCGAGGTGATAGAGACCATCGACAGTCTCTTGCACAGTCACGAGGATGCCCCGGCCGGCATGTCCGCTGATTCTGTGCTGGAGGAGTTCCTGCTCCGTGCCTTGCTGTTCGAGGTGCCGGTGCCGGTGACGTCGCCGCCGCGGTATCGCACCCGGCTGGCGGAGTCACTCAGGCTCACGACTGGTCTTCGGCAGCTCTTTGCCCGAGGTGGGTGGGCGCAGGAGGAACGTCCTGGTTGGTGGCAGCATCAGCGGCGCCTCGTCGCTGACTATCGGCTGCACGTCGCGCCGCGGCGCTACCCGCGCCGAAACATCCCGGCATCCGAAGCACTCCGCGTCCTCGCACAGCTTCCGCGATGGGGTGAGGTACAAGAACACGTAGCAACAGCCCAATTGCAGGGCCGTGAACTGGCACGCTTCCAGTTGGATGCCACCCGTTCCGTATTCGCCTCGCTCAACTCTGAGCGGTCCAAGGGGATCATCGTCGGAGCTGGTACGGGTAGCGGTAAGACGCTCTCGTTCTACCTGCCGGCCTTCGCAGCAATGGCGGAACACGCGCGCCCTGGGGTGGCAAAGCGCGTTCACACACTGGCGCTCTATCCGCGCAAGGAGCTCCTGCGCGACCAACTGCGAGAGTCGATCCGGTCTGTTGACGACATCGCGCAGGCGTTGCACGAGAGCAGGCGACGTCCTATCCGTGTCGGTGCGCTCTACGGTGATACCCCATGGAATGCTCGGGACCAGAGGCTGGAACCGAACTCACGTCACACCACTGCCTGGAAGCGCACTCCCCGGGGCGTCGTGTGCCCGTTTCTGCCATGCCCCATCCCTGACTGCGGCACTGGGGAGCTCCAGTGGACAGACGAGGACCGCCAGCGTGGCCGTGAGCAACTGAACTGCACTAAGTGCGGCTACGTCCTGAATGACGGGCGTCTCGCTCTCACCCGGGAATCCCTCAAGAAGAACCCTCCCGATTTGCTGTTCACCACAACGGAGATGCTGAACCTCTGTAGCGGGGACAGCTATCTGGAGTGGTTGCTCGGCTGGCGCGGCAGCGACTCTGCTCCCTCCCTCGTGCTCCTCGATGAGGTCCACACCTACAGCGGGCTTCACGGCGCGCAGGTGGCACTCCTGTTGCGCCGCTGGCGTGAGGCAGCCCGCCGTCCCATGACATTCGTCGGTCTCTCCGCGACTCTTCGTGACGCGGACAAGTTCTTCGCTCAACTCGTCGGTCTTCGTCCGGTCGATGTCGACCCGATTGAACCGGCCGACGAGGACATGACGTTCGAGGGGCGTGAGTACGCCGTGGCACTCCGCGGCGACCCCGTGTCGGGAACAAGCTTGCTGTCTACGTCGATCCAAACGGCCATGCTCCATGGCCGCTTGCTCGACCTGGACAAGAGGCAATATCTGTACGGCTCTACGGGCTTCCTGTTCACGGACGATCTGGACGTCACCAACCGCTTCTACAACGATCTCCGCGATGCGGAAGGCGGGCAGAATCGCTCCGGCCGCCGTAACGGCCGCAAGCCCGTGCTTGCCGGCCTGCGCTCCTCTGAACGTGACGAGCATGCTGCCCGCTACCTGGACGGTCAGTCGTGGGACATTGCCGAGAAGATCGGGCATGACCTCGACCCCACCCTGCAACTGCACCACCTGCATGTTGGCCGTACGTCCTCTCAGGACGTCGGGGTCGACCACGACGCGAACCTGACCGTAGCGACGGCCTCCCTCGAAGTCGGCTTCAACGACCCACGAGTGGGCCTGGTGCTCCAGCACAAAGCGCCACGTGACGCAGCAGCGTTCATCCAGCGCCGAGGGCGCGCTGGCCGAGAGCGCGGCACAAGGCCAATGACCGTGGTTACCCTCTCGGACTACGGACGGGACCGACTCGCATACCAGGCGTACGAGACCCTGTTCGCGCCTCAGGTGCCTGCACGAAGCCTGCCGATCGGCAACCGCTTCGTACTCAAGATCCAAGCCACCCAGGCCCTGTTGGACTGGGCAAGCCGCAAGCTCCGTTCCAAGAAACTGTGGGCCAACCCCCGAAAGATCCTCAAGGCCCCTCCCGGCCATGTCGTGCGCAACGAGGACCGGCCCGGCCACGACATGCTGGCATCCCTGCTGCAGGCGATCCTCGACAAGCCTGATCTCCAGGACGAGCTTGCCCAGCACCTGGGGAGAGCTCTGCAGGTCAGCGCAGACGAGGTACAGGCGCTGCTGTGGGAACAGCCCCGATCACTCCTGCTGTCTGTCGTTCCCACGGCGCTGCGGCGCCTTCGCAGCGACTGGTCATTCCAGCGCATCGATCCGGGCGCGAAGGAAGGTACTCTGCTCCCCGAGTTCATCACGCGCTCACTCTTCGATCCGCTGAATCTGCCGGAGGTCGAACTGCTCCTGCCGTTCAATACGAACGACACGTTGGAGCAACTGCCGATCGCCAGGGCGCTACGCGAGGCCGTACCAGGGCGCGTCAGCCGACGATTCGGGCACCGCCGTGATGAGCACCGCACATGGCTCCCAGTTCCACCCGCCGGCAGCAGCACTCTGCCGCTCCCCCAGATCGTGCAGCACGCTGATCCCGAGGGAACCTGGCATCCCGATGGGCATGGACCGGAGGGACTTCAGGTCTTCCGGCCCACACAGTTGAAACTGGAGCAGCCAGGCCAGGAAATCTCCGACCGATCGCAGGGCCTCCCCATTTGGGGTACTCAAATCGTTGTGTCCGAGGAGGCCCCTCCGGCCCCAGCGGACATTCCTAACCCGTCTCTCTGGTACGAGCGCGTGCAGGCCGTCCGCTTCGCCACACACGCTGCCGGCAATCCCATCGAGATGCGGCGCATGACCATCGGCGCCGATTGCCAGGTGGCGCTCGAACGCGGAGAAGTCGAGACACGCAAGGTCTACTACGAACTACACGGCAAGCCAGCTGCGCTCGGCTTCCGGCTGGGTGTCGACGCTGCACAGATCCTGCTCAGGCCCCTGAACACCTCGGAAGCTGTGGTCAGGGAGTACCTGTCGTCTCCGCAGTGGCGGTCACTCGCGTTCTCGTACACCTTCGCCGAGGATCCTGCTCTCGAGGACGTCGCGAACAAGTTCCAGCGTGCGTGGCTCAGCCAGGTCTACCTCACCGCCTTCGCGCTCGAAGGCCTCAAAGGGTCTCGTACTCCCGGGGAGATCCGAGCAGCACTCGCTAACGGAGCGTGGACTGGGGAACTGCCTCGCATCCTGAGCGTCCTCTACCGCGACAACAGCGACCCCGACCACGCTGTCGAGAATGCGCGACTGGTTCAAGGGCTCACCGACTTGCTGCGCGACGCACGAGTTCTCGCCGCCGTTGACCGTGCGGCCGAACACCTCGTCGACCCGGATATTGCTGCCCGGACTGAGGACCTGGCTCAGCGCGCCTATCGCGACACGGTGGCCGCGGCGATCCTCGCCGCCGCGCAGCGAGCCTGCCCCGACTCACAGGACGGGGACTTGATCGTCGATGTGGCGCCTGGTGCCACCAGCAGCGACCCTTCTGTCGTGTGGCTCAGTGAAACCTCTGTAGGGGGACTGGGTGTTGTAGAAAGCCTGGTGCGCTTCTACGGGGAGGACCCTCGCCGCTTCTGGGCGCTTGTCACCAGTGCGCTGGCCCCAAGCGACTACGAGTATGTAGATGCCACGCTCACCCGGTTGCTCCGTCACCTGTCCGACGAGCCGGGAGGAGATGCCGCAGAAGCCATGCGCGCACTGCGAGGAGCCGAGAATGCCGAAGCGGCCCAGGAGGCCCTGAACACTCTCCTATCCGCGTGGGAACAGTTGGACGGCCGTCCGCGTGTCACTGCGGTCTCAGCGTTGTCGGCCCGCCTCCTTCGGCCAGGGTCCGGACCCGATACTGACGCGCAGGCTCTCGCCATGGTGGACGCGTGGGCGGAACTGGAGCAGAGGCTCGGTGTTGAGGTCGACGCAAACGTCATTGCCTTCGCGGTCGGCGACAAGCAACTGAACGTCGGCGGGAACAAGCGGCTGACAGCCGACCAGGCCTTCAGCATGCTTTGGCCTCGCGGACGGCAGGCTCGTACGCAGGAACTCCAGCACTACCAGCCCTATGCCGACACGCCAGTGTTGGATCGCCTCCTCGTGCGCGAGGCTCACAACGACCGTCTGCCCGAGGTGGACGTCACTGCGAGCGACTGGGTCTTTGCCTATCAGAAGGCCATGACCGATAGCGGTGCCGCAGAGCTCGTCTGTCCAGCAGGCGAGTCGCAGGCCCTGGCGGAGGCCCTGGTCCGTGTGCCGGCGCTGCCGGTGGACCGGGATGTCCTGCGGGTCTACGGGGAGGTCCGTGGCTACGCCAGGCATCGAGATGAGCTCCGTGTGCGGGTGGAGTTGCGGGAGGCAACCCAGTGAAGGATCTGACCAGGACCGTGCGCACAGGTGCACGTACAGGGCTGCGCATCGACTCGATGCTGTCCGCGGCGCTGATGGCAGAGATGCTCAGCCCGAGCCACGACTTGTGGTTGGTCTCGCCGTGGATCACGGATGTGCAGGTCATCGACAACAGCCACGGCACCTACGACGCCTTCTTTGGCGACGTTCCGCCCAGCAGTTGGCGGCTTTCAGACGCCCTTCTACGCATCGCTGGAGCCGGGGCCCACATCCACGTAGTCACGCGCCCGGACCCTCACAACGATGCGTTCCTGCGTCGGATCGAGGCCGCAGAACTGGACCGAGTGCGTGTCCAGCGCGACCCCGACGTCCACGAGAAGACGCTGTGCGGGCAGGAATGGATTCTCACCGGGTCGATGAACTACACGGTGCGCGGTATGGCGAAGAACGATGAGTTGGTCACCTACAAGGTGGGCGGGCCAGATGCCGGTCAGGCGCGGCTGGACCTGGCTCAGCGGTGGAGGAGTGGCTCGTGACGCAGACCCAGAATCACCAGCGAGAGGCCCTCGAAGGGTTCTTGCACCGATTCTTCGGCCCAGGAAACGGTGTCTGGCCGAACCTCGATCCGGACTTCCGCTACAAGGACCGCACGCTGCCGTTCGTCGAAGCCATTCGACGCGGCGACGACGCGCCCGTAGTCCTTCCGCGCGTCTATACGGACCGCGATCGTTTCGTCGTGTACGTCATTGCCCGGGAACCTGGCGAGCGTGCCAAAACAGCCGAGTTGATCCGCGCATTCGCTGGCCCGACGTACATCGCGTATGACGAGCAGGTTGGGATCCAGCCCGCCTGGCTGGACCCTGATGATCCCATCGAGCAGGCCATCCGCGATTTCGCTGGCGATCGGACCACTTTCCGTCTGGAGACGGGACGCACGCTTGAGCACCGCCTGAACCTGGCCGGGGCCCTGGAGTTGATGCAGAGGACCGAGGCTCGGCGTCCTCCCAGGATGTGGCGCGTGGCCAAACCGATCGGCCGGCTCCTCGCCGAGTTCGACGCGTCGCTCTCCGCGGGCGCTGAGGCCGCCTCGAACGTGATCCTTGAGCATCTAGCGGCGGCTGGTGGTGTCACCGCAGCCAACCTCGCAAACCTGAGGATCAAGCGGCTTGACCGGCTCGGCCGCAGTGAGGAGATTCTCCAACTCCCTGAACTGCCTGATGCCGTCCGGCAGGACCCTCCCCTCCCGGTCAAGGAAGCAATCTTGACCGCCGTGTACGCGGCGTTGGAGGAACCTCTAGCAGAGGGCGACCTCTCATCGGCACGGGCGAAGCTCCAAGAACGGGGCCGCGTCGTCCCTGCCCTGCTGGATACCGATGCGGGCAGGCTCGGCGCACAGGCCGTCGCTGTTCTTCTAATGGCGGCCACCATCCTTGAGGACCTGCCTGCTCTGCGTCGTCTCGTGAAAGCCGTTCGGAGTGCAGATCGCATCGGCGAACTGCCCCCGCTGGTCTGGGAGGACGCTCAACGCGTTCTTGCTGAAGGCGTTGGCGAGGAATCACCTCCCGTCGTGGCAGAGCCCGTGCCGCAAGTTCCTGAAGACGATGGGTCGAAAACGATTCCGCCGATCGACTCCTGGCCGGCCTTCCTCGCTGCCGTAGCCGCGGGCAGCCGTGCAGGCAAGTCAGCAGTTGAACAGCGCAGTTGGACTGCGTGGGCTCCACCCGCAGTCCATGATGCGTCCCTCGCTAAATTCCTGGACGGGCTGGAGGATCAGGCTGCTGAGGAGGCTTGGCGGGCGGTTGGAGCGTTCATTGACGCCGACGGATATGTTGCTCCGGCTGGTCTGACCGCCCATGCGTTCATTCGGAACGCGGTCGCCTTCGACCGGTTCGGCCCCGGCGACCTCGCCGCGCTCCAGGCCCTCACAGAGATCGCACTCCGAAGTGGCCCTTCGGCGCACACCTACGCCGAACTTCTCGACGAGATCGGCGCCTACAGCAGTCGATGGGTCTCACCTGAACGGGCATCAATTGCGCTGGACTTCGTCGACCGGCTGTTCTTGGTCGCCTGCCCAGACGTGGACGCTCGCAGCAAGTTCGCATACAACCTGCTGGAGCCGCTCTGGCGGCACCAAGGGCGCCTCAACGAAGCTGATTTGGCGTTCGCCAAGCGTCTCTCAAGGGAGCTTGGTGTCGATTTCTCTTGGCAGGACCGGGTCGGCTCCGACGACGATGAGCGTGAGCTGTCGCTCTCAGACCTTCCGCCCATGAAAGTGCTGCTGTACTCCCTGGACGACGCTGTGCTCTCGCGCTGCGCCGAGGAGATCCAGCAGCTTGCCCCCGCAGTGGACGCCGCAAAGGCTAGCGATCACGTCGGCAGTGCTCAGCTTCGACAGAAGGCACGCTCCGCTGACTTGGTCGTTATCGCGACGCGCTGCGCGAAGCACGCGGCGACGGGCTTCATTACGCAGCACGCCCGTACCGAGCACATCCGCTACGCGGACGGGAGCGGATCGGCGTCCATGCTGCGAGCAGCAGTGGCCGGTCTCCGAGCAGCCGCAGTCGACCACTAACGCACTGGTGGTCTCCCCGATCAGTTCGGGGAGACCTCCAAAGGGCAAGGCTTCGGCTACTTGCTGACCAGGGTCTGCAGGTGAGTGCTGAGCAGCCGTACGTCTTTGGCCGTGTTCTGGAGGCCGTTCCAGTTGCGTTCCTCGCCATTCGAGAACTTCCACGTGCCGCCGGGAGTCCAGGCGACGTGCTTCTCGAGCCGGCGCAGACTGATGCGAATCTTGTCCCAGTTGACCTTGTCGTAGTGGACGCCTGTGGTGAGCTGATCCATTACATAGCCCATGGCCTGGATGCCCACGCCATGAGTCAGCCTGGAATCCTTGGGAGGCTTGCTCCACGCACCCTCGAAGACGTTCTCGACTGCTGTCCAGAAGCCCAGAAGGTGCGCCAGCATCGCCTCCTCGTCCGCGGAGCCGTCCTCGGCATTCCGGTACTGGAAGAGTGCGCCCTCGTAGATGCTGTGCTCCAGCATGCTCAGAATGCTGTTGTCCTTGATATTGCCGGTAGGCGACGTGGGGCTGCTGATCCTTCCGCAGAAGGGGCCGTCTCCCATGTTCAACATGACCATGATCTTGGCGGCGAGCTGGCGACGCGCGTACGAGCGCGGCAACTTGGCGGTGGTCTCCGGCAGGAGTTCGTACACGAGCCCCTTGGGCAGTGGCTTGGTCGAGTTGACCAAGATGAACTGCGACCGCTGCTCTTCCTGAGACGCAATGAAGCCCACAGCCGCGACGGGGAACTCTGCCAGGTCGGCGTCCCTGATCGCTGCGCTGCGCTGCTGACCGTCCACGAGCCAGGCCGGCTTCTCGTCGTCAGCCAGTGACTCGTCGACCGGGATGATCAACTCGCCGGGGATGGAGTAGCTCACGCTGCCACCGCGAACCGCGGGTTCGAACGTGACGCGATCATCGAAGCCGAGAACCAAGGCGTTGGGGAGCATCGCGCCCTCGGACTCAAGGTAGCGGCGGATCGAGCGGATGTGGCTCAGGACCTCAGGCCGCTGGTACCCCTGCAGCTTCCTCTGACTGTCGCGGCGGATGCGCGAGACGGCTGCAAAGTCTTCCAACTTCTTGCCATCGACAGCGAAGCAGTAGATCTCCTTGTCGCCTTGGAGCACCTTGAGGGCGGGAACCTTCAGAACGTAGCGGTCGGCCACATCATCTCCTGTTTGAGTTACTTTGAGTGCTGTGCGCGGTCTGGGCGATTATGTGAGCGGCAGCTTGCGCATCTTAGCTTCGAGCACAGTCATGTTATGGAACCCGCGACGCTTGTTTCTCTCTGTTCCGCGGAAGATGACCATGTCGATCTTGTGCTTCTTGCAAAGTTCACACGGGCAGCGATCCCAAGGGCGGTCGACAAGAGTTTCCCTGTAGTCGTCGACCTTCTTTAGTTTCTTTGCGTCACCGATGAGGGCGTGATAGGCGCGCAAAGCATCGATGACCTCCTGCACGTCGAAATCCTCATCGTCTCTATAACGGCGCAGCAGTTTGAGGCATTCACGTTCAGCTTTGATTGCCGCCGACTGCGAAACCACACCCGCCAAGATCAGTCGCTTTAGAGTAGGGTTTCCATCAACTTGGGGAACCCTAATCGCAACGTACGAACCATCGGCGGTATGGTAGTTGTTCTTCTCATCCATGAAGGCTTGCCGGAATGCCGATGTACTATCGAAACTAGTGACGTGATAATCGGCGAAGCGTTCCATGCTGTCAATGCGGGTAATTCCGAGAAGATGGAACCCGACGTCATGCTTGCGAATCTTGGAAATTTCCTTAAGGCAAGCAATGATTTCCGGCGTCTTCAGCGGAACCATGCCTCCCAAGGCGATGCGCTTGTAGCCCATTTTCTGGAGTTGCACGACACTATCCGCGTAGCTGGCCGGGCTCCAGCCCTGCGCTGCGCCGACTGGCTCCAGATGCAGTTTCCCGTCAGCGATCAGTCTATTGTGACTTTTAGTGGCCTTGAAGAACTTCTCCGCATAATCGAGTGACAGCTCGCGACGCGTTACCCATGCCTCATCGACCTCCTCGTCGGGAGCATCGGGCCGGTACCCGAAGATCACGTGGTCGATACTGATTCCCGCATTGAATCGACACTCAGTGTAGTAGTGGAGAACTTCAGGAGTCTCGTAAGGTGGGCGCTCTTCATTGATGTAAGTGAAGGATCCGCAGTCGCCTAGGCTCTCCATCGGCTCAGGCAGCCCGAAAAATGTCCTCACACCGTCTCGATAAAGCCGCGCCCTCTGAGGGGCGCTGTACTTCCCCGCTCCCTTAATCGACCCATCTACGATGGCCTTGCTGACCAGTATCCCGTCGTAGGGGGCTGGCTTCACTGCCTGATGGGCATACAAGTCGTCCCGCTGACGATGGCGCTCATCGGGGTACTCATCGTGGATAAAGTCATACCTGGGATAAATCTGGTCTTGACTATCAGGGAAGTAGAACTTCACGACGCGCTCGTCCTTGACTGGAGGTAGATGCGAATCAAAAGGTTCGATAGGGTGCTGATATGGCGCGGCAAGTTCTGGAGTTCATTCCACGGGGTGTTGAGTTCCGGCCAGCGCCCCTTGGTCCATCGGCATTGTGGCGCGATGAACGCCAGCTCGGCCTTAGCCCTCTCATAGGCTTCCGGCGAACCTGGTTCTGCGTCGGCTAGTACGCGGTCCATCACTCGGTCCATCAGTCGCCCCATCGAGCGGATGCCGACGCCGTGCATGAGGCGGCTCTTGGTAGGAGACACGCCCCAAGCGTCAGGGAAGGTGTCTCGCACAGCACTCCAGTATGTGACAAGAATGTTGCGCATTGCGTCAGTGTCGACCGTGCCGTTCGAGAGATTCTTGTACGGGAACAATGCGCCCGACGGCTTCAGGGACTCCTCAATAGCCGAGATCAGGCTATTGTCCTTCACCACAGCGTTGGACCGTTTATCCGTGATGGTTGACGCCTGCTTGATCAGTCCCTTGAAGGGAGAATCAGCGTCCTGGTTCAGAGCACTCACCAAGACGGAAGGCAGCTTCTTCGCGGACAGCTTCGTCGGGAGTTTGGTATGCACCTCGGGGAGGAGTTCCGTCACCAGGCTGCCGGGCAGGGGTGACACGGTGTTGACGCGAAGGAACTGATCGCGCTGCACCTGAATGTCCTCAGCCACGAAGCCAGCCACCGTGACAGGCAGCTTGGACCGCCGAGTACGTGCGAGGGCAAGGCTTCGCTGCTGACCGTCCACAATGAAGGCAGGCCTGGGAGCGGTTGACGAATCCGGCAGGGGAATCTCCAACGTCCCGGTCGTGGAGAGGCCGTCTGTACTGTTCGGCCCTCGGCTTCCCCGGAACCGTACCGAGGTGGGCAGAGCAAGGATGAGGCCGTTGGGGAACAGGACGTTCTCGCTGTCGAGGTATTCGAGGATCTGCTGCACATGCTGCTTCTTTTCCGCCCTCTGGTACCCGAACAGTCTGCCTGCCTCGTCCCGAGAGATCCGGGCCACGTCGGCTACGCGGTCAATCTCTCCCGCTTCGAGCGCAAACACATACAGCGGGATGCCCGGATTTTGCTCGATCCGTAGTGCCCTGCGGCGGATGACGTTTTCTGTCACCGTTCCCCCATGGTCCTCTTGTATAGATTCGCAAATCTGCTTTGCTCGCAGGCTTTGCCGTCATCGCGCAAGGCTCGCAGTAGCCGTGTGCGGGAGACGCCTGGCAGCTTCGCTGTCTCCCGCTTGATGAAGACGATCACGTCTTCATCCGACATGGGCTGTCGGTTGTACTGCTCTGGTTTCGTGGTGGCTGCCGCCCACTCGTTCCACGCCTTCTGCGTGGCCGGCGAGATGAGAGTGCCGTCCTTGGAGTGCTGGAGCCACGACTCGGCCATGCGCACATTCAGGCTCGTCAACGTGCCCCCCAGCGCATGGCGCAGCCCAGCGTCGGAACGAACTCGGTGGATTCCAGGGATCTCGCGCAAGCCGCCAATGAGAAGCGCCTCACCCCCGAGGGATCCAAGAGCTAGGAGTTCCTCCTCCATCGCGCTTGCATAGACTTCGGAGAGCGCCATGAGCACCGGCCCCCGCTGGCCGAGTTCCTGGAGCTGGGCTTGGCCGGATCCCGCTTGAAGGTGGCCCCACCACTGGGCGTTCTCCGCTGCAGATGTGGCTACTGAGTCGGCGTGCCGCGTGCTGAAGGTTGCCGCATAGGCAGGCGCAGTCTGCGTCTTCGGCTCCACCGGCTGTAGGCCCAGTCCGGCCGATGCCACCCACAGTTGCGCCTTGAAACCTGCTGCCGAGGCAGCCACCGTCAGTCGGCGAGCTCGGGTCCAGTGATCACCGCGGTAGAGGTCCGTGAGCGAGGGCAGGGAGGCTCCGCCGCGTGCGGTCGCTGTCTGGATGCGCTTCTGCCAGTTACTGGAGCGTTCCTCCACGCTGCCCTTCGGCAGGTTCCTGGCGCACAGAGCTGCGTCCGGCGTATCGACCTTGCGGTCGGTACACGTAACCACCAGCGATAGTTGCCTCACGCAGCTCGACTCCTGACAGCCATAACTAGTACCTGATGGCGGTTACTCTACCTGCCAGTTATCACGCTAGGCTGCACGCGTACATGACGGTCTAACTAGGGAGTAAGGCATGGGACGTCCTGCGATCGTTTTGCTGAGCGGTGGTCTGGACTCGACCACGGTTCTGGCCATCGCGAAGGACCAGGGCTACACGCCGTATGCCCTCAGCTTCCGGTACGGCCAGCGCCACAGCGTGGAGCTTGAGGCTGCGAAGCGCGTGGTCGCGGCCCAGGGTGTGGCCCGGCACGTCATTGCTGACATTGACCTGCGAGTTTTCGGTGGGTCCGCACTGACCTCCGACATTGACGTGCCCAAGCACGACTCCCTGGACCACACCGAGGAAGGCGGCGTGCCGATCACCTACGTGCCTGCACGGAACACGATCTTCCTGTCGTTCGCTCTGGCGTACGCCGAAACTGTCAACGCCAGTGACATCTTCACTGGTGTAACTGCGGTCGACTACAGCGGTTACCCGGACTGCCGGCCTGAGTACATGGAGGCGTACGAGCAGATGGCGAACCTGGCCACTCGCGCCGGGGTCGAGGGCACGCAGAAGCTCAAGCTGCACTCCCCGCTCATCTCCATGTCGAAGGCCGACATCGTCCGTGAAGGCCTGCGCCTCGGCGTGGACTACTCCCTGACCTCCTCTTGCTACGACCCGGACGAGCAGGGGCGGGCGTGCGGACATTGCGAGACCTGCCTGCTCCGCCTCAAGGGCTTCGCCGAGGCCGGCGTCACCGACCCCGTGCAGTACCAGGGCGCGTGAGAATGACCTACCTGGTCAAGGAGATCTTCTACACCCTGCAAGGCGAAGGTAGTCACGCAGGTCGCCCAGCCGTCTTCTGCCGCTTCTCCCGGTGCAATCTGTGGACGGGCCTGGAGAAGGATCGTCACCGTGCGATCTGCCAGTTCTGCGACACAGATTTCGTCGGAACCGACGGGGAAGGCGGCGGCCGGTTCCGGACCCCGGACGACCTCGCTCAAGCCATCGAGCAGGCATGGCCGTCGTCGTCCAGGGAGCACCGCTTCGTGGTGTGCACCGGCGGCGAACCGCTCCTACAACTTGACGAAGCGGCGATCGACGCCCTGCACGCCCGCGGCTTCGAGGTGGCCGTCGAGACGAACGGCACCCGCGTACCGCCGAACGGCATCGACTGGCTCTGCGTCAGCCCCAAGATTGGCTCCGAACTCGTCGTGACCAGCGGAGACGAACTGAAGCTGGTCTACCCCCAACTGGGTGGCGACCCCCGTCAGTTCGAGCACCTGGACTTCCGGTACTTCCGGCTCCAGCCCATGGACGGCCCGGACGCTGAAGCCAACACCAGGGCGACGGTCGACTACTGCATGAAGAACCCGCGCTGGATCCTCTCTCTCCAGACGCACAAATATCTGGGAATTCAGTAATGGAAATCTTCCGCGAGTTCACCTTCGAAGCTGCACATCGCCTGCCCAACGTGCCCGAAGGCCACAAGTGCGCGCGCCTGCACGGCCACTCCTACAAGGTCATCGTCCATGTCGAGGCTCCCGTCGACCCCGAGTCGGGCTGGGTCATGGACTTCGGCGACCTCAAGAAGGCATTCAAGCCCCTCGAAGCGCAGCTCGACCACTACTACCTCAACGACATTGAGGGCCTGGAGAACCCGACGAGCGAGGTCCTCGCCCGCTGGATCTGGGAGCGGCTGAAGCCGACCCTGCCCGACCTCTCCGCGCTCACCGTCCGCGAGACGTGCACGTCCGGCTGCACCTACCGGGGCGAGTGAGCGATGCACGACATCCAAAACGAGACCGACACCCGCGGCATCGAGATCGACGAGGTCGGCATCAGCGGCCTGCGCTACCCGCTGTACTTCGAAGACGGCCACCTCCGCCAGGAAGGCATCGCCGAGATCGAAGTGACCGTACGGCTCCAGCATGACCGCCGTGGCACCCACATGAGCCGCATGGTGGCTCTCGCCCACGAGCACCTTCGCCGGTTCGATCCGCGAAAGCTGCCGCACGTGCTGAAAGTCGGTGCGGACCTCCTGGATGCACCGGCGCTCGCGGTGTCGGTAGCCGTCCCGTTGAGCACGACCGTAGTCGCGCCAGCGACTGGCGCCGAGTCGTACCAGGTCCACGATGTCCAGTTCGACGGCCGCTGGGACGACGGAGACACCACGGTGATCACGTCGGTTACGACCGAGGTCACCAGTCTGTGCCCGTGCTCGAAAGCGATCTCTGACTACGGCGCCCACAACCAGCGCAGCCGCGTCACGCTGTCCGTGACAGGGCACGGGGACACTCCCTATCCCTTTGGGGTGCAGCAGGCAGTTCGACTCTTGGAACGGTGTGCGTCCGCTCCCGTCGTGCCCTTGGTGAAGCGTCCGGATGAACGTGCGCTGACGATGCAGGCGTACGACCACCCTGTGTTCGTCGAAGACATTGCCCGTGAAGTCAGCCACGTCTGCCGCGACCGGGGTCTTCGTCACTCGGTGAGGGTCTGCAACCTAGAAAGCATCCATAGCCACGACGCAGTCGCATACGTCGCCGGGTGAGTGAGCATCGGGTAGAAGCCACTGCCGCACCGTTCTGCTCAGAGCAGGTGGAGACCTCGACAGAGCAGTGAATGATGTGGCCCATGCCCTCGCATCCATTGCTGGACGTTGAAGCCGTTGATCTGTTGGAGCCGTACCTGGAAGACGTGGGGAGCATCGTCCGAGCCTTCCGCGACCAGGACTCCGGCTGCCAGTCTTACGGGGTGGCTGTCGGCGATGAACGGTGGTTCGTGAAGGGGGCAACCACTCCGCTGGCAGCATCCTCATTGCGCCGAGCCGTGGACGTACACGGCGAATTGCAGCACTCGGCGATCGTTCCCCTGCGGCACCACTTCCAACTCCGAGATGGCCTGGCGCTGGTCTATCCCTGGGCCGAGGGTGAGGTCCTGTATCACCCCACAACCTATGCACACGGGGGCCGCGCAGCCCCAGACAGCCCGGTTTCGCAGGCTGCCTATCCCCGACATTCTGCAGGCGTTGGACGAGGTCCTGGACGCACACCTGGCTGTCGAGCAGGCGGGGTTGGTCGCGGTCGATCTCTATGACGGGTGCTTCCTGTACGACTTCGAGGCGCACCGCATGGTCTTGTGTGATCTGGATGAGTACCGGCTTGGGCCCTTCATTCTTGAAGACGAAAGACTTCCAGGGTCGCGGCGCTACATGGCGCCCGAAGAGTTCATCAGGGGCTCGACCATCGACATTCGCACGACCGTATTCGTGCTTGGCCGCGCGCTGCGTCTACTCCTGGACGCCGGTGATGAGGAGCAGGCGTGGCGCGGCTCTCGTGCTCAGTTGGCCGTGATTCAGCGTGCGACGGCCGACGACCCCGCTCATCGGTACGGCTCTGTCGAGGCGTTGACGCAGGCATGGCGTGGCGTCTGTGGTCTCGACAGTTGATTTCTAAGGTTCGCGACTGGGCTGAGCGAGTGCACAGCCGAGGAGGGTGCATGCCATCTTCGTTGTCCGACGAGACTGCGGTCCCCGAATTTTCGGGTAGCTCGTCGGGCCTGGCCTGAAACAGCCCTGGCAGGTTGTGGCCAGGATCCCGCTGAGACTGTGGATGGCCATCGTCCTCAGAGCCGCCAGCGCCGGCGGTCCGCCAGCCATCGCAGAGTGACCTCGCCACACCATGTCTGGTGCTGGCGAATGTAAGGGGACCAGTCCGCCGGTGGCTGCGCGCCGGAGACTAGGAAGAAGCCCGAGAGGGCGGCGAGGACAGCATCGAGCTGTTCGCCGTTCACTCCTCGGGCCGTGGGATGAGTCTGGAAGAGGGCGGTGGCATCGTGGCCGTCGGCGTACGCGGTGGCCAAGAGCAGTACGAGGTCGAACCAGTTGGCGCCCAGGCAGGGCCAGTTCCAGTCACAGATCCATCCGGTCCCGTGGGCGTCGATGAGTACGTTGTCTTGACGCAGGTCGTGGTGCAGGACAGCGTTGCCGGCCACCGCTGGGCGCCATGATGATTCCAGCTCAGCCAACGCTTCCAACTTGTCGCAGGGCACCCAGTCAGGAAGGGAAACCTTGGGGCTGGGCGTACCGAAGGCTACGGTGCGCCAGTCGTCGAAGTCGCCGCCGTCACCGACCGGCCTCAGACCGACCTGTTGAAGTTGCTCGGACGGTTCCGCGAGAGCCTCGGCGGTGACAGCGTATGTGGCAAGGGTGAGATTTAGGTCGTCGGTCGTCCACGGCGCGCCAGGCATACGTCCGCCTTCGACCGCGTCAAAGGCGATCACGAGCCACCCTTCCTGCTCGTCCAGCCACCGGATGCGGGGAGCTGGAACGGCCGACGGGAGCGCCTCGTTGATCAGTGCCTCGCGCCGGTAGCATTCGGCCACCACCGTGTTGGTCCGGGCGTCGACAGCTTTGACGAACTGGGAGCCGTGAGTGCCCTCGACCACGGCTGCGTACCCGCTGGTGAAGCCGCCCCCGGCGCTCTCCTCGGCGTGTACGGCACCGCCGAGATGGCGTTCGATGAGATCGCGTACGTGTTGCGGAAGCTGTGACCAGCGCGGGCGCGCGGCAGTGGAATCGTATTGAAGCCGCGGGGTGAGGATCTTCGGCATGCAGTCAGGGTGAAGGAACGCTCGACAGCGCGCGACAGGTTTCCTGCTGATTTCTGATCGTCAGCGGCGCGTGTTTCCCCTGAATCGCGGAGTTCTCATGCTGGGTACCAAGGTCAGGAGACGGCATACAGAGGCAGGGCCGGCATGACCTGGGCAGGAAGGAGCATCGGTCCTGTGAGGTCAGCGGGTGCGTCCAGGCCGTCCAGGAGCACGATGATCCGGTCGATGTTGATGAGGCGCCGCTGCCCGGACTCCAGCATCGACAGGAACGACTGGCTCAACCCCGTTAGGAGAGCCATGTCCTCCTGGCGGAGATGGCCGCGCTCTCGTACGAGTTGGCAGAGTCTGCCGAAGTCCCTCTGGAGTAGGGCGTCTTTGACGTCCTGGTGAGACCAGACCTGAGCGGGGACAGAGGGGCGAGCCGGATGGGCTGCTGTCCTACTGCGGTTGCAGCCGGAGCAGATGCTGTCGTTGTTGTACCGGCTCAGGCGGCACCCGCAGGTGGTACACCGGCGACTGGCGCGCGCGGTTGCAGTTACCTCGGTGGTTCGCGGCCCCGACACCCTGATCGTCCCCCTCGTCGAGTGTTCAACTTTTGGGCTCCGGCCAGTGCTCTGCCGGAGGGGCCAATCACATCTGCGATCAGTACCGCGGAGTATCACTGGGGCTTGGTGAAGCCGCTCAACATCGGGCGACGTGACTTTTCAACATCCGCTTACACATGGGTTCACACGGGGCAGACTTAGAGTCCCGATCATGGTGAGTAATGGGCAGGCGGTAGGCATGGCCAAGAGTCGCGCGGGGTGGCGTCCGGACCAGCTTCGCGCCATGCGCGAAGCACATGGTCTGACGCTTGAGGGTGCCGGTGAGCGGCTACGTGAAGTGGCGCGCGCCGCTGGACTCACTGTGCCGGCAGCAAACTTTCAGACCCTGTGGCAGCACGAGCAGGGCGAGGTCTACCCCGGCCCCCACTACCGCAGGGCCTACTGCCTTCTCTACCGGTCCACCGAGCCCGAGTTGGGGTTTCGGAAGGCCCTGCCGGGCGAGCAGACGCAGTTGAAGCTCACCCCAGCGCAGGTGGAGCCTCTCGGCGACCACGTACTGGCCGTCGAGCGCGCGGTGCTGCAGATCGCTCCAGGCGACGACGCCGGCAACGACGGTCAGGAGGTTCAGCAGCGGATCATTGACGCGTGGAAACGTCGCCACACAGGCGGCGACCCGAATCGGCCAACCCTGTTGATGGTGGGTGGCTTCGCCGGAAGCGGGAAGTCGGAGTTCTCGAGGTTCATTTCACGGCTCACCGGGTGGCCCGTTCTCGACAAAGACCCCATCACGCGTCCGCTCGTTGAACGTCTACTTGTCGAGATGGGAAGCGACCCAAATGACCGCCACTCCCAGGTATATCGGCAGAAGGTGCGGCCTTTGGAGTACCAATGCCTGCTGGAGACCGCCTATGCCAACGTCGACTGTTCGATCAGCACGGTGCTCACCGCACCGTTCGTGGCTGAAGTGAACGACGTGCAGTGGATGCGCCGGCTGATCAACCGCTGTGAGGCACGGGGCGTGACCGTGGCGGTCATCTGGATCCGGTGCGACCTGGAGACTATGCACGAGTACATCAGCTTCCGTTCAGCAGCCCGCGACAGTTGGAAGTTGCAGAACTGGGAGGAGTACGCCTCGACCGTGGATCCGGAACTACGACCAGCTGTACCGCACTTGGTGGTGGACAACCGTCTCGGCGCGGCCATATCCCTCACTGATCAGGTTCGGCAGATCTTTGGGACGGTATTCGCATGAACCAGGGCATCCTGTTATACGGTCCTCCCGCATCCGGAAAGGACACCGTCACAGCGGCGCTTTGCGAACTCAACGACGCATATTGTGCGTTCACGCGCCTGAAGATTGGCAGTGGCCGCACCCATGGCTACCGGATGGGTTCGGCTGATCAGCTCACAGAGCTGGAGGCGCGCGGGGAGGTGATCTACCGCAACGATAGGTACGGCAACATCTACCTCGTGGACCGACCCGGCCTCGTCCAGGCCACGCAGGAGGGGCGCATCCCCATCCTCCATCTAGGGCAGATTGCAGGCCTTGAGGCGGTGGTGGAGAAGTTCGCCGCGTCGTGGACCAGTGTGCTGCTGTGGTGTTCGAGGGAAAGCACCGAGATTCGATCCAAGGGGCGCGGCGATAGCGACACGGAGGCCCGCCTGACAGCCTGGGACGCTACAGCCGAGGACATCAAGGCGAGCCCGGATTTCGCCTGGGATCTGCAGGTCGATACTGACGCAATGTCCCCCGCAGAGGCGGCACAAGAGATTGATCTTCTGACTCGACGAGCTATTTGATCACCAGGGCACTACGGTTCGTCGCGTTCCCCGCAGTCGTGGTCGACGCAGAGGTGCGAGAGGGCCTCGTCGATGGTGAGCTCGCGCTCTCGGGCGCCCGACCACCGGCTGAGGACTCGGCTGGCTGCACGCATCAGCTCGTCCGGCAGCCCGGCCTCCCGCAGCAGGGCTGCTGCATCGTCGAGTTCCGGGCCCCAGCGCCAGGCGCGGGACGCTGTCTTGGGGATGTAGTCGATCTCGGTCAGGTAGCTGCCGCCCCGTTTGCCTGCGATCTCAAGGAGTTCGCCGGCAACGCCGCTGGCATCGGCGACGCCGTAGGCGAGCGCCGCCAGGACACGGGAGGCCTTCTGATAGCTCGAGTACGACAGCTTCAGCGCGGAGGCGGCCCCTACCTCGGCGCCTAGCACTTTGGTCTTCACATCACTCTCGCTGAACAAGGCCGTGGCGTGGGTACAGCCGTCCGGGTTTCCGGACAGATACAGCGTGGGCTGCTTGCCGCCCGTCGGCGGGGAGCCGACCACCGCACCGTCGATGACCACCGCACCGGGGAGAAGCTCTGCGACATCCTTGACGCGGCGCGGTGTGATCGCGTTCGCCTCGATGTACAACTGGCCGTCGAGCTCGCAGGCAGCCACCTGCTGTGCGACGTCCACCGCAGCCGCAGGCGGGCACAGAGACAACAGCACGTCGGCGCGCGCCACCAGCTGCCCAAGGTTCTGAACGCCTTCGAGGCCGGCGTTCTCGGCGCGGGCTCGGGAGCGGCTGCTGCGGCCGTCCGTGCACCACAGCACCCGCACGTTCTGCCTGCGCAGCTGGGCGCCGAAGGCAGCGCCCATGCTGCCGGGGTGTAGCAGCCCAACCGTGATCGCTTCAGAATCCACAACGATGTCCTCTCAACTCACCTCGGTGAGCAGCAGGTCGATCGCCTGCCGTACGTCGGTGGTGACGTGATCCGGCGCTACGTCACCACCGGGCCATGGCCTACTGCCGCTGATCCAGATAGTGCGCAGGCCGGCCGCGCTACCCCCGCGGATGTCGGTGTCCACTCCATCACCGACCATCCAGCCCTCTTCCCAGGGAGTGCCGCCGCAGCGGGCCACGGCGACGTGGAAGGCGTCCGCTTCTGGCTTGCGTGCCCCGATCTCTTCTGAGATCACGATGGCGTCGACCGACCCTGTGAGCCCTGCAGCGGCAATCTTGGCGCGCTGGATGTCGGCGGCTCCGTTGGTGAGGATGCCTAGTCGCCACCGTGCGGCCTGCATCTGCTCCAAGCCCTCGATGACGTCCGGGCGGCGGGGCACCTTGGCCGCGATGCCGGTCACGTAATGGCCCCAGAGTTGCGCGGCCGGCTCTTCGAGAACGAGCTCGTGACGCAGCCGCTCGAAGGTGGCCGGGTAAGCCCTCTCCTGGAGCGCGTCAACGAGGTGTGCTTCTGCCAGGCCGTGGATGACGCAGAAGTCGGACGCCCACTCTGTGAGCGCCCACTGGCGGTTGAGGAGCGTGTTGTCGAGATCGAAGAGGGCCAGCCTTTGCATAGGGCGAGACCCTAGCTGGACCCGGTGGCAAGCAGGGCAGCCTGGCCGGGAGTCCTTGCCTGTTGGCGTGGCGCCGTCAACGGTCAGAGGAGAGTACTGGCGACGCCAGCCTCAGATTGCGATCACTCCAAGGGAAGTGCCCCGTGTAGCGTGGCTCGGCTGAACAGGTCCGGTGGGACGTGGTCCTGCCGGACTACTGGCTGCCGATCGAATGGCCCGCCGACGCCGAGGCGCCCACCGATTACTGGCTGTCCAATCTGCCGACGCAGACTCCGATTGCTGACCTGATCTGTCTGGCCAAGGCCCGCTGACGCATCGAGCACGACTACCGCCAACTCAAGCACCGCCTCGACCTGGACCATGCCCACCAGGACACGCACGACCCAAAGATCGAGGCAGGCCAAACGCAGTCCTACTGAGGTCGTTTTCAAAGTCATCTTGCCCAGACGACACCAAGAATTCCTCAGCCCGGTAGCACGCCTAGGATCTCCGGACGCACCGTCACGCGGCTTACGTACCCGGTGCCCGCGCCTCAGGCAGCCTCCCCGGCCTCATGCGGGCCCGGGGAGAGCAGGGGGGTTTTGCAGAAGTTCGTGGAGCAGGGCCAAGGCACGGCGAAGCTCATCAACGCGTTCCTTCGCCGTGGCCACGACGGGTTGCAGCCACGGGTCGACCACTATGCGCTCGCGCAGCTTCTCGGCCGCCCGCCTCCAGCCTCGGTCGGGGTCGTCGAAGACCTGTTCCCGCAGTTCGGCGGAGACAGCGTCGATATGGGACTGTAGTTCCCGGCGGCGCTTGCGCTCCTGTTCAGCGGCGAGTTTTTTCTCCACGGATTCCTGGACCAGCGGGGCCAAGCCCGCGGCCACGGAAGCGAATTCGGCGAAGAACTCCGCCCGGGGCAGCCAGGTGCGGGCGCTCTCCAACCCTTCCTTCGATTTGAACGCAGCGTCCGCCGACGCCAGGTACGCCTCGACGGATCCGGCATCGGCGGCTTTGCGAAGCTCCTCCTTGGCGGTCTGCACCGTCATGCGGTGCCGCACCCAGAAGCTGGCCTTCACCGCTGCGGAGGCGCCGTCCGTGAAGTGGGTGAGGGATCGGGTCCCGTCGGGGGATGCGGTGCGGTCCGCCAGGTCGTGGATCCACGTGTCGAACTGCTTGGCGGCCGGGCGTACACGTTCGATGTCGATCTCGGCGTCGGCCTCGGCGGCCAGCTCCTTCAGCTGCCGGTCCCGGGTTGCGTACCAGGACTCCAGGTACTCCGTCAGCCGGTGTTGTGCCTCTGCCCGCAGCCCCGCCTCGCTCATTCCGTGCATGCCGGCGATGCCGTGGAGGGCACCGTCGATTCCGGTCTGCAGCTCGACGGACGCGGCGTCCACGAGTGTCTCCAGCTTGACGAGCAGAAGTTTCCTGCGCGCCTGGCGGGAACGGGCCTCCTCCAGCACGGGTTCGAGTTCCGCGATCTCTCGGGTGGCCGCCTCTGCGGCGCGTTTGCCTAGCAGACTCCAGTAGCGGATGCGTCCGGCGGCCCTGAGGTCGTGGAGCCGTTCGCCGAGTGCCGCCAGGTCGGCGCGCAGATCGGCCAGCCCGTCCCAGTCGGCGGCGTCCGCGTAGTCGGAGCGGGAAGGCTGCGGCTCTGCGCCGACTTGGGCGTAGGGGTCGGCGGCCACGATGTGGACCCGGGGCCGGACGTCCTGGTCGCCGAGGTCCAGCATGCGGTCGAGTTCCGCGCGCTTTCGGTCGCACAGGGAGCGGAATCCCTCGGGGCTGTCCAGCGGGTCGACGCCGGCTGTGTCGGATTGGGCGATGACCAGCAGCAGGGCGCCGGGGTGGAACAGTGGCCGCGGACTGGTGGAGTAGAACGTGCCGGCGGCGAAAGACCTGATCCACCGGGCGTCGTCCGCCAGGAGTTGCGGGGTGATGACGAGCAGCAGTGCGTCGGTCCGCGTTACGGCGTCGGCGGCCTGCCGGTCGTGTTGGGTGTTGCCGCCGACCGTGCCCGGGGTGTCGACGTAGGTGATGCCGCGGGAGTCGACCTCGGAGGTGGTGGTCGTTTCCTTGCGCCCGCTGATGGTGAGCCACTGGGGGATCGGTGTTCCGTCCTCCACCAGCAGACGCTTGACCAGCGTTGATTTCCCAGCGTCGTAGGGCCCGTGCAGGGCCACGGCGATGGACGGCCGGTCGGCATGCCGCTGCCAGTCCTCCTCTGCCGTCCGCCGCCACTGCTCACCGTGGACCGTTGCGACGGTCTTTTGGACGTTGCCGAACCAGGACTCGCTCATGCGTCCTCTCCCCCTGTGTGTTTGTCCGTGTGCCGTCGGGCCGTTTCCAGTGCCGTGCGTGACAGCGCGATCCGCGTCTCCGCCTCGGCGAGTGCGGCCTCGACCGCCGCCACGTGCCGGTCGCAGTCGTCCGCCAGCCCGTACAGTTCGGTGGTGTGCTCCCGCAGGGTTCGCAGGGCCGGCTCACGGTCGCACAGGTCGCGGGCGCGTTCGCGGCCCCAGGCGTGCAACTTCCTGACGGACTCGGCGCGCTCGCTCTCCCGCTCCTCTCGACCACGGATGTCCTCGACGAGTTCCCACACGCTCCAGGCAGTTCCGGCGATGCTTACGGCCGGCCCCGCCGTCTTGAGGAACCGTGCGCCGCGTGCGCCCTCCTTGGCAGCACGCGCCACCTTGTCCAGTCGGGACAGTACGCCGGACACTCGGGACAGCGCCGGCCCGATGGCCCGGGAACGGCGGCGGCCGCCCTGCAACGCGGCCACGTCCACGTTGGCGGCTGGCGCTGGTCCAGTCGTGGCGGTTGCGTAGGCCACGGCGCTGCGGCGGCGTGCCAGGGAGGCGTTGGTGTCATGGACCAGGCCCTCCACCTGGGCGTGGGTGGCGCGGGCCCACTCGTCGGCCAGCTGAGCGAGCTCTGGGTCGGAGGCGATGCGCTCCAGCCGTGCGACGACGGCCGCGCGGGCGTTCTTGTCGGGTGTGGCAAGTGCCCGGCCAACGAGGTCTTCGACGAAGTCGGCGACGACTCTTTCCAAAGCGGAGGCGCGTTCCGCGGCCAGCGCGCGGGCGGCGGCCCGTCCTGTGCTGGCGTCACTGCGGAGCCTTAGCAGCCCCTCCTGTTCTGCTTGGAGCTGTTCTGTGGCGGCCTCGGTCTCCTCGACCAGGGCGGTCAACAGGTGGACGGCCCGGTCCAGGATTGCGATGTCCGCGGCGACCGCCTTCAGTGCATCGCGGTGTTCCAACAGGGCATCGGCGAATGGCGCGACGCCGTCCCACAGGGCGTCGCCTACCGTGCCGCCGTACGGGGCAGGGGAAAGACAGATAGGTGTCGGCCACCGTCGATGCCGGTTCACCGTCCTGCGCAGGGCCTCGTGTAGCTCCGCCTCCTTGTGCGCGCATAGCGCCGCGAACGCGCGGGGCGAGTCCTCCGGATCGATGCCGATCTCGTCGGCGCGGCCGATGACGAGCAGCAAGGGCGCGGCTCGCTCGGGGCCGAGCACCGCCCGGGTATCGGTGAGGTCGCCGGCGAGGGCGTTGGCGTTGAAGACGTGGACGATGACCGTGGCGCCGGCCACCGCCAGTTGCGTGTCCTTCGGTGAGGCGTCCTCCCGGCTCTGGAAGCCGGGCGTGTCGACGAGAAGCAGGCCGCTCCACGGGTACTCGGCGACCTTTCGCGTCACCTGACCACCGCCCGAGGCGAGCGACGACGGGACCGATCGCCCACTCGCGCGGAGCAGCCGGGCGATCAGAGCCGACTTCCCCGCGCTCTGGTCACCGCAGAAGGCCACGCGGACGTGTCCGTTGCTTGCCAGTTCGTCCAGCTCTGCGACGACAGCCGCGGTTCGCGGATCGGTAGACAGGGCGGTTCGCTGGCGGTCCAGCCATGCACGCCCGGCGCCCTGCGCGGTGGCGGACGCGGTGAGTGCATCCGCCACCCTGGGCACGACGTCGATGCGCGGCGCCGCCGGTATGACGCGCGAGTCCGGCGTAGTGCCTGGCTGCCCCTCGGCGATCCACCCCTCGGTCCATGCCTCGCCGAGCCACAGGTCCGCCGCCCGGCCCACGTAGAGCTCGCACTTGGCCGCAGCCCGGTGCAGGACGGTACGCGGGTCGTCCTGCGTGTCCTTCGGGGGGAGGCTGTCGAGGAACTTCTCCATCGCGCTCAGGCGCGCCGCGTGCGCCGCCGAACTCTTGCGGAGCATCGTCGCGTGTGCCACGGCATCCGGAAGTGCCTCGGCCAGGCACTGCTGGGCGGCGGTGGTGAACGCCCGGCCGAGATCCGCCAGAAGCTGGTCGAACGCCTCGTTGACCGTCCGGCGTGCGTTGGCCCGCGCCCGTCCGAGCTCCTGCTCATGGCGGGCGGCGGCCCGCTTCCGCGACCACGACCCGAGCAGGTCCAGCGTCAGGCTCGCCAGCGCGGCGCCAAAGCCGACTGCGAAGAGGCTCCAGCCGAGGGGATTCCAGATGTTCGCCAGGGCCAGACCACCGACGAGGCTCGCCCCGATGCCGGCAACCGACAATGTCACGCCCGTCCGATGCAGCAGCCTCCCCTTGGCTCCTGCGATTCGCACTCCACGGTCCGTCACGCATTTCACGTCTGCGCGAACGTCTTCCGCCACCAGTTCGAGGTGGGCCTTCAGGAACGTGGTGAAGTCGTTGCGTATCCCGGACACGGCATCGGCGATCTCGTCGCCCCCGAACACTTGGTCGGCAAACCTCTCGGGAGCAATCTTCCGGCGCTCTGCCATCGCCTGGTCGACGAGCTGCTCAGCACGGGCCAGCGAGGCGGCGCGCAGCGGGCCGATCCGGGCGGTGACCAGCTGGTCGGCGTGGTGCAGCGCCGACCCCCTGGACGGTGCGGGGAGGCGGCGTCCGCGCAGGGTCTCAAGGTGCGAGAGCTCGGCAAGGACACCTTCGACGGCGCGTCGGTCGGCACTTTCACCGGTGCGGCCGAGTGCTTCTGGGGCGCCTAGAACCGCGAGGACGCGTTCGATGCCGAGTTCTGCCTGTTCAGCCAGGGTTTTGAGCTCTTCCCGGGCGGTGGCGTAGTTGGCTGCGGCGCGTACGGCGCAGGTGCGGACCTGTTCGTACAGGGCGGTCAGGCGGAGCCGGGTGGCGTGACCGCCCACTGCCTCGACGAGTAGCGATTCCAAGGCCTGGAGGTTGGACCATTCAAGGAGTACGTCCGCTGATCCGGCCTGGCTGAGTCGCCGCAGGAACCCCTCCGCGTCGTGGCCGGCGTAGGAGCCCCTGACGCGAGCGAAAGACGCGTTCTTGGCGCTGAGGGCGATGACCGTAGTCCCGGCCAGGCCGATTGACCGCAGCCCTCGGCTGATTTCGTCCGTGTGCTGGCGCACCGTCCTGGACAGGCTGCGCCGGGCGCGGACGGTCTGCGCCCGTGGCGGGTAGCGCCAGGCGGCGTTGCGCACGTTGAGCACGGCGATCGCGGGTTTGCGGTACGCGACCACCCATTCCGCAACGGTCCGGAACTCGGCCGCCCGCTGGTTCTGCGTATCGAAACACAGGACGACGAGGTCGGATGCTGCGAGAGCCGCGAGCGCCCGGGCGCGCAGTTCCTCGGGGTCCTCCGATCGTCCCCATCCTTCGACGCCAGGGGTGTCGGTGACGCGCAGTTTCCCCGAGACGATGTGGTGAACTTCGGTTGTCCAGTCGCTGCTGCCGGGGGAGACCCGGCTGCCGTCTCCGCCGGTGAGGGCCTCCAGGAGACTGCTCTTGCCCGCGCCGGTCCGGCCGAACAGGGTGATGTTGAACGTCTCCAGGTGGACCATCCGGTTGCCGACCGCGTCCTCCATCTCCTGGAGGACTTGTTCAGCGAGGAGTTCGTCCTGCTGGGCGAGCATGGTCGCCGCATCGGACGCCCGGACCCGGACCGCCCGTACCTGAGAGGCCAGTTCCACTATTCGTGACCGGAGCGCGTCGGCGGCGGCCTGACTTTCCTCCACCGCCCGCGCGCATGCGTCCTGCAGCCCCGTGGCCTGGGCAAGACCGAACCCGCCGCCCCCCGTCATGTGACGCCCCCCACGTCCGACCGATGTCCCATGCCATGTTTACCCGGAATCGCAGGAAATCGATCTCGTGATCGGGAAATTACCCTGAAGGGGGAAATGTGAACAAAATCAGAGCAACGTTCGTCCGCTCTTGAGCGACATTGATCGGGTGCGGAGAGCGGGGATTCGGCTTCGGTAACGCCCCCCGACGGGTGGTCGGCCCTCCGCGTCGACTGGGAATCGACGGCCCGCTACAGCGTCCGCAACCCTCGCGGAGCGGTTCGAAGTGGTTGAGCGGAGGGGGCGTCATGCTCCAAAGGATGAGCCTTACAACAGCTCACAGCCCATACGATGGGCAACTCGGGGCATAAAGGGTCCGCACTCGAGCTGTGGTCGGGGGACGCGTCGCGTCTGCGCTGCGCCCCAGGGCTGCCGTAGCGCATCGCTGGGGCGCAGTCACAACATGCCCCGACGACCCGCCGGATGTGCCTAGAAGTCGTACACCGCGAAGTCCGTGACCGGGCGGTAGTCGATCCGCTGGTACAGGCCGTTGCTTGTGGGGTTGCCTAGGTGCGCGAACAGCAGCACCTCCGCCGCCAGTGCCGCCCGGGTGCCGTCCGGGGTCGACCAGAACGTGATGCGTCCGTGGTCGAAGCGCGTGTCGGCCCATGAGCCAGCGTCCGCGGACAGCTTTCCTCACGTCTGGCAGGTGTACGAGCCGCTCGGACCTCAGTCAATGCCGCGTTCTGCGCCAACCTGGTCCAAGAAGACCGTCGGCCCCTGCCGGGCCGTCGAGACTGCGCTGCGGTGTCGAACTCGCGCCACGCGGTGCCGCCGAACTAGAGTCTTGTAGGCCAACAAGGATGATCAGAGATAGGAGGCCGTGTGCCAGCGGCCCAGCGGATTTCAAGCCGTAATGCTCGTTTCCAGCAGTGGGAGTCGTTTCTCACCAACCGAAACAAGCGGACAAGGGCCAGGGAGTTCCTGGTGCAGGGAGTCCGGCCGATCTCGTTGGCGGTGGAGCATGGCTGGACGATCCACACGATCATCTACGACGCCAAGCGGTCGCTGTCTCGTTGGGCGGAGGACATGCTGCGCACCACGAAGGCCGAACGTGTAGCGATGGCCCCGAGTCTGCTGGCCGACCTGGGCGAGAAGTCAGAAGACGCTCCGGAGGTCGTCGCGGTCGTAGAGATGCCCCCTGATGATCTTTCCCGTATCAAGGTGGGGCAGGGCTTCCTCGGCGTGACCTTCGATCGTCCCACGAGCCCGGGAAACATCGGCAGCATCATTCGCTCCGCCGATGCGTTCGGGGCGAACGGGATGATCGTGTCGGGCCATGCAGCCGACGTGTACGACCCGAAGTGTGTGCGGGCCAGTACGGGGTCGCTGTTTGCTCTCCCTTCGGTCCGAGTTCCCGCGCACCGGGATGTGGCCGAGTGGGTTGAGGCGAAGCGAGCTGAGGGCACTCCGATCGTGATCGTCGGCACGGATGAGCACGGTGACTGTGATGTCTTTGACTTCGACTTCACGCAACCCACGCTGCTGGTGATCGGCAACGAGACCTCCGGCCTGAGCAATGCGTGGCGTGAGACGTGCGATCGCATGGTCAGCATCCCGATGGGCGGGGCCGCGAGTTCCCTGAACGCGGCGAACGCAGCGACAGCCGTGTTGTACGAGGTCTCCCGCCAGCGCATCGCCGCAAAGAAGCAGTCCGGCTGATCCTCTGCGGTCACATCCAACGCTCGCCGTGTGCTGCCCGCTCGTAGACCGTCAGGTACTCCTGGGCGATCTTGACGTGGCCCCACCGGTCCACGGCCGTCTTGAGTACCTCCTGAGCCGTCGGTAGTCCGTCCAGGATCTCGGTCGCCGCGGTAGGCGTGATCTCTGCCGTGGAGGGCAGGACCGTGCCGACGCCGGGGACGATCTCGGGCAGGCAGCCGTTGCTGCTCGCGATCACGGGCGTTCCACTGGCGGCTGATTCGGACACGACGGTTGCTCCGGGCTCGACCCACGGACCGCCGAAGGGACCGCCCCACATCTGGGAAAGGACGAGGATCGCTCTCGCGCGGGCGATGAGTTCGGTACGGGCGCGGCCACCTACCTCACCGATGTAGTCGGCGGTGTGCGGATAGTCGGCGAGCAACCTCTCCAGATACTCCGGCTCCCAGGATGGGCCGGCAACCTTGAGCGGCAAACCCGCGGCATGCGCGAAGGCAGCTGCTTCATACGCGCCTTTGTGTGCGGAGACTCGACCCATGAACAGGAGATAGTCGTCCTTCTCTTCTTGGAACAGGCACCGCTCCGGGTTGACCGGTAGGCGGATGACGGGTGCTGTAAACGACCCTGCGTTGCGACGCTGCGCGGCGGAGACGTAGATCCCGTTCTCCCTACGCTCGGGCACGCCGTTGAGATGGTGCGTGCTCACAACGGGCCAGTGACCCTCAGGTGGAAGGGCCGCGGTGTTCGAGTGGTCATGGACGACGGCCGGGTTGAAGTCGTCGATGGCGGCACGGATGTCGCCGGGCTCCAGGGAAGCGGACACGTTGAGGCCGCTACGGGCCGGACTGCCGGGCGCCCCAACGAGCAGCACTTCACATCCTGCCTCGAGGAGCCCGTCTATGAGAGTCGCAGCCACCCATTGGATGCCTCCGTACCCCTGGGGCGGCACGGTTATCCATTGGGTGGGGTCTGCGCCGTACCGGTACGGGGGGATGATCATGGCGAGCTTCATCAAGCATCTCTCTCGTTGTGGTGGTCCAGGCCGCAGCCAACGCCACTGGTGCGGCGACGCTTCTGGCGGCTAGGGGTGATGTCGGACAAGCTGGCCAGGCTCCAACTGGCCTGCTGTGCTGGCCGTGAGCGGAGGATCCGGAGGTCCTTGCGGACGGCTCGATATGTGTCTTCGATCCCTGGGGCCAGCTTGTCGGGTGCCAGCCAGCAGTCGTCGGGCATGAGCAGGGCCGACTGGCAGCCGAGTTCGAGGGCCGGCGTCGCATCGTGGTCGGGGCGGTCCCCGATGACGAGGACCTCAGAGGCCTTCCAGCCGAGTTGGTCGAAAGCCCAGCGGAAGAATCTGGGGTCAGGTTTCGACAGGCCCACCACGGTGTCAAGGGCGACGAGTTCGACCCTTTGTCCTATCCCCAGCACCTGCAGGGCCGTGTGGCATTCGGGAGGCTGGTTCGCGACGATGCAGACGGGCAGATGCTGCGTGAGTGTCGCGATGGCGTCGACGGCGCCGGGAATCGGCTGAACCAGGGATGTCCATCTCTGCCGTACGTCCAGCCAGCTGTCCCTGGCCGGTGGCTGAGAGAGGAAAGTTCCGGCTTCACCGCGGTAGAACCCATTGATGTGCTCCAGGAAGAGCGACACGGTCAGGCCCGGTTCGACGTGCCGGATGCGCTCGTAGGTTCCTTGAATCCAGGCGAGGTCGAAAGGTTCGTCGTAGTAGATGACGCCTCCGACATCGACAGCGATCGACGTGTATCCGCTCGGGCTTCCTGCACGCGCCGACGCTGGTCGGGACGGTGCGGGGGAGGGGGCGGGGCTGATGTTCCTCACTGGTCACCGCCCTGGATCGTGAACTGCCGCAGCCGGCCGGTCCTGATGACATCGTCCAGCGGGCGGCGCCAGGACGTGGCTACCCGCAGGTTCTCCGGCAGTTGGCCCACGGCGAGCATCATGATCACGATCTCGTGGCTGGAAATCTCTGCGACGGCGCGTAGTCGCCGATCGGCCTGGCTGTCCACGGACCAGTTGAGGCAGCACGTCCCTATGCCCAGAGCGTGGAATGCGTGGAGCAGGGACATAGCGAACATGCCTCCGTCGACCCAGCCCTGGTTGCGTTCCCCGGGATACACGAAGGTCCGCAGGTCGACGGTGATCAGCAGGATGTGGCTGGCTGTGTGGCCGAACCCTGCATTCCCGTTTTGACAGGCGAGGACAGCGTCTGCATGAGGGCCGCGGGGGAAGACGTTTACCGACCAACTCTGGCGGTTGCACACGGAAGGCGTGTGCTGTGCGGCGGTGACGGCTGCTGCGATCTGTTCCTCCGTGACGGGGTCGGCAGCGAAGTCCCGGATGCTGTACCGCGAGGTGAAGAAGTCCAGAGAGTCAAGGCGGCTGGCTTTGTAGATAGTTTCGCGGCTCACGGCCTTCGTGCCGCCTAGCAGTCCGGCAGGTCGCAGTTGTTCATTGAGGCCGGCCACGGTGCGCGTGAGTTCGGGGACCCACTGTGGTTCGGCAGCCGCATGCTGGGAGTTGGCGTCGAGGTAGCCCTCGACCGCGTCCAGGGCGGCCTTGCATACGTCTTCGTCGCCGCCCAGGCGTGCGTACAACGACGTGTTGTGCAAGACTCGTTGGATGATCGATTCCCCGAACCACGGCTTTGGACTGGGGATGGCGAGACCCTTCTCCACACGGTGCGTGTCCATCGTCACGAGCGCGCGGAGTGTCGCGAGATGCCTCGGCGAGAGGGCACCGGAGTGAGCGATGAACCGTTTCGCGTCGTAGTAGTACTCCCGGCTGAGCAGGGTGAGCTTCTTCAGCCAGCCGTTGCGGGGTCCGTCCGTTCGGGCTTGGCAGCGCACCTGCGTGCTGTCGACCGTCATGCCGACACCTCGTTGTTGATGGCGGGCAGCAGGGTGAAGTTCATCCTGGCGCGTTCGAGGAGATCGGGCAGCCGTGAGGTGAGGGCGCTCTTCATGGTCTGGATCTGCAGGCCATGGAGGAGCTGCTCGGTGGTCTTCTCGTCCCCTACGAAGGTGTCGACGTCGAGGTGCACCGAGTCGAGGGGGATGTCGTCGCCGTAGGTGTCGGCGAAGACGCCGAGGAACTTCTGCGAGTAGCCGATGGCGAGCGTCGGGGTCTTGGTGGACAGCGCGCCGATTGCGGCATGGAGACGCTCGGCGATGACGAGGTGCGCTCCGGCTGCGAGGCCTTTGTAGTCGGCTGCGGTCAGTGGACCGGTGACGGCCTTCACCAGGGGATGGCCTGCATGCCGGGCGAGTTCAGCGACGAGGACGCGATCGTCGTTGTGGCTCCGCGAGTCGTGGACGTGCGGGAGAAGAAGCACCGGGATGCCCCACTGCTTGACGAGACGGTCAACGAGCCGACCCAGTGCGCAGTCGTGTGCGGCTTCGTTGAGGTTGCGGAACCTGGCTATTCCGCGGCTTGGAGCAACGCAGACATACGGCTCGTCGGATTCGATGCCCAGGGCCGTGAGGAGGCTTTGGACTCGCTCCTGCGGCGCGGGAGGGAGCAGGAACGCGGGGTCGGCGGTGAGCTGAGCCATTGCGGCCGAGAGGCCGAGCTCCTCCTGGACGTAATGCTGCGAAACGCGTTCGCGGAGGGTCAGAACCTCACACCTCTCGGCTACCCCAAGCCAGGACTGTGCGTCTTCCCGGCTTGTGAACGGGCCGATCGAATGCGCCAGCATCGCAACGGGCACACCGTGGTTCTGGGCTGCTATGGGTGCGGCTAGGTAACGGGTGCTCACTCCATAGTCCGAGGTGTAGATGTCTCCGCCGGTCGCGACCAGCAGGTCGGCCTCATCCATCAGCGCATCGCGTCGAGTATTGGCCTGCTCGGTGGTCTCGGCTGGCCGATATCGAGTCCACGACTTCGAAGTGACGAACGGGTCGGCCACGCAGTCGACACCCCATGGGGCAAGGAGTTCTTGATCAAAGGTGGGGGTCTGTGTCAGGACCCGGATGCGTGTCTCACCGTGTTCGTGGAGTCCCGCTGCGATCGATGCGACAAGCGCCTCGACTCCTCGGTTCTCACAGCTGGTAACACCTGTGACGATGACGTTGCGAACCATGGTCTCTCCTGTCACTGCAGGAACTTCACGAGGTCAGCGAGGACGCGTTCGTAGTTGAAGGCCGCGTACACGCGGGTCTGGATGTCGGCGAGACGCTGCCGGTACGCGACGTGATCGCGAAGCATCCGCGCCAGGGTTTCGCTTGGCTCGGCCCCCAGGTAGAAGTGCTCGGCGCCGTCGCCGTACACCGGCGCCAGGTAGGCGAGGTCTTCGGTGAGAGCCGGCAGGCTCCCTGATGCGAGCGTTTCGAACATCCGAGGCGTCAGGAGCCGCTTCTGCGCCAGGACAGGCCGGACCAGGATGGGGTTGATCGCCGAGCTGGCCATCTCGCTGACGACGTGCCCAAACGGAACTGAGGCCGCTACCTCAACCCCACGGTCTGAGAGCCAGTTCGGCTCGGCGATGGTCGCCTGTTCGTGTCCAGGACACGTCCCGCCGTCCCACCATCGGCCGCACACTCGGATGCGTTCGATGCGGGGGTCTGCTGCCGCGGCGGCTCGTACGACATCGGACAGCGTCTGCCAGCGCCACCAGTTGCTGCCGATGTACTGGAGTTCATAGGGCAGTTGGTGGGGTTCCGGCGCGTTCGTGGCGCGCCTGTGGATTTCCGGCATGCCGAAGTAGGGAAAGTATTCGGCTCCGAGCGGCAGTGCTGGGGCTGTTCGCGGCTGGAGGATGACGTCGCTGAGCTGTGCATACAGGTTGTTCCAACTGGCGGCGGTGTAGTTGCTGTGGGAGTCGTCCAGGCCCACGGTCATTGAGGGGCCCCAGTGGGCGTCGGGATCGATGATCAAGCGGCGGTGCCTGGGGACCTGCTGACATAGATCGATCTGTGTGTCTGAGAGGAACTGCCGTCCTTCGAAGACGAAGACGAGGTGCGTGGCCCAGTTGACGTCGTCCACCAGCGGTAGGTGCTGCGGTACCTGGGCGTCCAGGCGAGCGAGTTGACCGGAAACGGCGATCTCGCAGGGCACGCTGGCCGCTGCCTTGGCGTATGCGGCGATCACGTGGCTGGAGCCGGCGTTCCAGTGGAAGTTGCCGGCGAAGAGGATGCGGATGCCGGTCATCACCGTGCACTTTCCTGCGTAGTGGCCGCGGGGGCGGAACGCCGACCTACCGGCCCAGGGCGCAGGTTCACGAGGTGCCGATGTCGGCGCCGGCGCTCGATGATCTGCGGCATCTGTAGGCACAGCCATGCGATGGCGAGCACGGTTTCGTACGTGCCTCGCAGTGCTGTGGTTTGCCCGCCGACACTCTTGCCTCGGAAGTCCTTCCTCAGCCACCGCCCGGCGAGCCGCAGTGCATTGCGCGGAGTCCAGTCGACATCGGTGGACAGGTAGTAGTAGCGGTTGCGACGCATGTAAATTCGCCGGTATCGGCCGTTGCCTGCCCCGCCTCCGCCCTTGTGTTGGATCCCGAGGTCGAGGAGTAAGGCGACGCGCCATCCAGCCCACCTCGTCCGGCGGCATAGGTCCGTCTCTTCGTAGTAGGTGTGGAAGACCTCGTCGAACAGGCCCACCGTGCGGAGCGCGTCGGAGCGTACGAACAGAGCGGCACCTTGCACATAGGCGTGCTCGAGTGTGTTGGGTGCTCTCCCCTCTTCGGGCCCGGCTGGTGAGGGATGGTCCTTCCAGTCGGCGGCGAAGGCATGCTGTTCTCCGCACTGGAGCGCGAGCTTGGACCACTCGTTGTACTCGTTGAGGCGGTCCGATGCGTCGCTGTACGTGTACTGCAGGGGGCCGACGATTCCGTACTCGGGATGGCGGTCCATGAAGTCGACTAGGTCTCGGATGAGTGTCGTGGGAGTCCTGGTGTCCGGGTTGACCAGGAAGATGTAGTCCGCGCCCGCGTTCAGTGCATGGCGCAGCGCGACGTTGTTGGCCGCGGCGAAGCCGAGGTTCGTATCGTTTCGGATGATGTCGACCTGAGGGAAGCGGCGTACGTCGTCGATACTTCCATCGGTGGAGGCGTTGTCGACGTACATGACGTCGAGCTCCAGGTCGGTGGTGTCGCTCGCGGTCAGGGAACTGAAGCAGTTGTGGAGCCACTGGCGCTCGTTCGTTCCGACGGTGACGGTCACTACCTTCCGCGGATATGCCGCGTTCATGTCACCCCTTAGCTGTGTGGGAGGTCGAGGTCGATCGGCGCGAACTCGATCACGATGCTGCGCCGGAATGCGTCCGTGCTGTTGGACCGCGAGGCATGCACAGCGCGCACGTCGTGCACCAGCACATCCCCGGCCCAGGCGGGGGCAGCCTCGACAGGCCCTCGCTGGTGGACAGCCGTGACATCTGCGTCCTCCGGCAGCAGGTGCGATTGAGGCACGTACTCGATGCAGCCGTTGTCCGAATTCGAGTCATCGAGGAAGAGGCTGAGGTTGATGACCGTGTTCGGTGGCACTGACGTCCTGTCCCTGTGCCACGGCACGCGAGCAGCATGACGCGGCATTTTCACGATCATGGCGCACACGGTGGGACGGGCCTCACAGCCCAGAACGTCGGTGGCCAGTTCATGCAGCGGTCCGTCCGCGAACAAGGCGTTGATCGGTGCTGAGCCTTGCTGCTCCAGGTTGTGGATCCGGTAGAGGATTGGTTCACGGGTGCCGGGCTGCTCGAAGAACCAGTAGTCGTCGGACCTGTATCCGTGGCCGGTGAACTGGCTCACCAGTCGCTCCGCCTCGCTTTGAAGCTGGGACAGTGCGGGGCCTTGGAGTAGTTGTGGTGCGGTCGCTAGGCCGTATGTGCGGACTTGCTCTGCCAGCGCATTCATATCTTTCCCCCGGGGGTCAGGCTGCCGTGGTGCCACTGGGGCGGTGCGGGGATGTGCGGTGACAGGCGACGATCATGTCGCACACGGTGGCCGTCGGGGCGTCGTGGAGGATGTTCACGGCGTCGAATCCCGCGTCCTTGATCGCATGCAGCAGGGATTCCCTGTCGAACCAAAGGACCGTCTCGGTGAGCGCCCGGGTTCGGGGCTCGGGGTGCTCCTCGCGGACGAGCTTGACCGTGTAGCCATCGGCGGCTCTCTCCGTGCCGACACCGCCCCAGTAGTGGGTGGAGATGAACAGGCGGTCGGTGATCTTCGCAAGCTGGTGCAGGAGCTTCCACGGCTCCTGGAGGTGATACAGGAGGCCAGCGCACAGCACGGCGTCGAACGTTCCGAGTGCTTCGAAGTCGAGGGTCTCTACATCGGCGCACATCAACTCGACGTTGGCGAGCTGGTGGAGCCCGATGATGAACTCTGCCCGTGCGAGGTTGTCGGCTCGACCTTCGACTGCGACGACGGCTGTGCCGGGCCGGCGTGCGAGTCGGACTGTGTCCGCGCCTTCGAGGGCGCCCAGTTCGAGGATGTGCCTGGTGTCGGGGAACACCTCGAAGAACGCCTGCGCCCTGCCCTTGCGGGGTGGCGCGGGGAGTTCTGCGTTGGCGGCGCGCTTGCGGTCTGACAGCGGGTAGGTAGTGCCGTCGAACTCGAAGCTGTTGACCCACGGGCCGAGTTCGAGTGCCTTGCGCTGGATCTCGTCGACATTCATTTTGGCGGGGGCTCCTTCGAATGATGTGCTCATTGACTCGTACGAGGTCGCGGGGTTCAGCTCATGGCGTTCCGGGCGGTCCGTAGTCGGCGGGACTGGATGGCCCTGGCCTGCAGGTGTTCGTGGAGAACTCCCGCTGTGACTGCGGTGGTGTAGATGATCGCCAATGCCGCGCTACGAATGGCCGACGCATTCTCGGTGCGGCGGTTCCTCCCCCACTCCTTCAGAAGTCCCTGCCTGGCGTCGTTGCGACGTACCTCGCTGCGGCCTTGCCAGTACGCACGCCTGAGGAGGTAGGAGAATCGCAGCCGCTCGACGGGAATGGTGTGGGTCACTGAGATGTCATGAAGGACTGTTGAGTGGGCTCCCTTGCGGAGCATGTGACGCACGAAGGTCGTGTCTTCGGCGGAGGTGAGGCTCGTTCCGACGCGTCCCAGGCTTTCGTCGAAGTCCACCCCGAGAATGCGTGCTCGTTCAACGTCCACGGCCAGGCACCCGCCCCAAATGGACGCAGGTAACGAAGGGTTGTGTACTCCGAGGTAGTGCAGTTGGCCGCCGGTCAGAAACCAGGGGACGCCCTGGCCGTTGAAGTCGGCTGTTATGCGAGTGCCCACGATGTCCGCGCCGGCTGTGAGGGCGGCCCGAGTGCCCTCGATGGCGCTTCGGGTCAGGACTATGTCGTCGTCGACGAAGACCAGGTGCCGGGTTTCGCACTCCTTCATCGCGCGGTTGCGGCTGTATGCCAAGCCTCGGTTGCGGTCGTTGTGCAGGACCGTGATGGCAGGGTGTGGGGGGATGCCGTCGAAGGCTGTGGCGTCTGTGTCCACGACGATGACGAGCTGGTCCTGCTCACCGAGCATTCCGAGAGTACGTTCTGCTGCCAGGAAGAGCTGGCTCAGTCGGTTGCTGCAGATGGCGAAGGTGATGGGGGTGCAAGTTCGCATCAGTGGAGTGGCTCCTGGAGAAGAGAGTCGGACCAAGTGATGGGAGTGCGCGGTGACGTCTAAAGGAGCCTCTGCGTCCAGGTTGCCGGGGTCTGCGTGGTGATGATCTCCAGAGGTAGGTGGTAGTTGAACTCCCGGGGGCCCTGGGACTCGATCCACTTGGCCATGCTGGTCAGGCCCTCCCGCAGGTTCACCTGCGTCTTGTAGCCCAGCAGTCGTCGTGCCTTATCGGAGTTGCACGTGGCGTGGTGGACTTCGAGCGGCCGACCGGGCATGAAGACGGGGTCGCACGGCACCCCGATGACATCAGCGACCGTCTCGGCGAGTTCCAGAATGGAGACTGTCTCTTCGTCAGGCCCGATGTTGACGATCTCGCCTTGAACTGCCGCGTCGGTTCCCAGCTTCGTCAGGCACGACACGACGTCGGAGATGAAGCTGAAGCACCGGCGCTGCGAGCCGTCGCCGTAGATCACGGGCGGCAGGCCCCGGAGCATTCGGTTGATCATGATGGCCGCGACGTTCCTGTATGGATCATCGAAGCTTTGCCGCGGGCCGATGACGTTGTGCGGCACGGCGATGTTGAACTCGACGCTGTGGGCCCGGCAGATCGTTTCGATGGTCAGCTCGGCGGCGCACTTGGCGATGCCGTATGGGTCGACCGGATTGCGCGGCATGTCTTCCGTGAAGGGTGGATTGCCGGTGCCATAGCGGGCCATCGAGGAGCAGAACACGAATCGTTGAACGCCCGCGCTGACAGCGGCCGAGAGCACGGCGATGGTGGCGCTGCAGGTGTGTTCGTGCACGAGGTAGGGCGAGAAGACGCTGACGCCTTCGTAGGGAGCTGCCGCGCAGTGGTAGACGACGTCGGCCCCTTTGAGAAGGTCCGCGTAGTCCTCGGTGATACGGCAGTCCGCTAAGCGGAAGTCGACGCCGTCGGGGATGTTGTCCTTGTATCCACCGAAGAGGTTGTCGACCGCTTTGACCTCGTGTCCTTCGCGGAGGAGTGTCTCGGCTATGTGGCTGCCGAGCAGCCCCGCGACGCCGGTTACGAATGCTGTCTGTCCCACGTTGTCCCCTCGCTCCCGAGCACATGTGATCGGGTCTCACCAGTTCGGACTTCTGTGTACGGTTCATCTGTTCACAGCGAGGAGCCGTCCCTCAGGCTGGCACGAGGCCGGCCAGGGCTGGGCCTGGGGCTGGCTCCGGTGGAATGTGTTGGCTGTTGAGGATGTGCGTCGCGACGCCTCGCCAGTTCCGGATGTAGTGGTCAGTCGCCTCGATCTCACGTGGGGTCTCAAGGCGGGTGGGAATGGCTACCGATGGTGCTTGTGCGGTCCTGGCGAGAGGCGTCGTGGCCTCCGTGCAACTGCGTGCGACTGCGAGATTACACAGTGCGAACATCATGCGCGGACAAACTGCCCACACCTTTCGTCACGCGGACACTATCCGCTGGCGCTATCACGGCCATCCGCAGGGGGCCGTCGTGGTTCGGCTTGCTGCTGTAACTCTGCTTGTACTACCGCGAGTTGGCACATCACGGGTGTGATATCACCGGGGTGATGTACCGCTCCGTAAGGGCATGCGATGCTTGACGAGCCACGTCGGCACCGGCTTTACGGGTAGGAGCCGGGTCAGCACGCGGCTGCAAGATCAAGGCAGTGAGTTGAGTGGAGCCTGCCGACCATCGAGCAGGCAGACGATCTTGCCGAGGCTCGTGAGGCGATGCGCGCCAGGCTCCAGCTCAGGTGGCAGAAGCGTCGGCTCCACAACCCTCTGTGGAACCTCGCGACCATAGCCGCGGCCGCGCAGGTGGGCCGGGGTGTAGACAGGGGTCACCCCTGATCTGGCCAGCCACCATGGGGGTGGCGCCCGCCATGGTGACGGGGGTGCTGTCAGGGGGTCTGTCAGAGTCTGACCCGCTCGTTGGCGATGTGCGTGTCGGCCCACGAGCTCGCCTCCGTGGAGGGGACTTCGCCGATGGCATCGTCGAACTCGCGGTGCGAGCACATCAGTTGCTCACCGCCTCGCTCGCCTGCGACTCCTCCCTGGCCCTCTGGGAGTGGCTCCGGTGACGTAAGTGCACCGAGCCTGTAGAGACGCTGCCGCTCGTAGAGCAGCAGCGTCGCGCCCGTGCGCCGCTGCCAAGTCTGGGCAAAGGCCGTGGCGGTGCCGTGGTCTGCAGTGACCCCGGGGAGAGGGTCACCGAGGCTGGCCAGGTGATCGGCGAGAGAGTCAGCCTCCTCGGTGGTAAGCGTGGCGAGGACTAGGCGGCGGGGTGGGGGTGCGGAAGAGGGCCGTGTGGACATCGCCTTCCCTCTCCAGCCAGCCGAAGATGGGGGCCTCGGCGCCGCACGCGTCCACTCCACGCTTACGCAGAGACTCGGTCACCGTCAGCGGAATTGTGTGCCGCGCGGGGCGCGACCGCAGGAGTCTCCGGCTCGGTCAAGAAAACCGTCGAGATCTTCGGTGAGGCACCACTGCCGGGAACGCATACCTCACGATCACTCGTACTGTCGACGTGTGTCCGTGGGATTCCGCTGGTCAGGTGACAGAGCCCGGTAGTCCCGTCGGAGACGTTTCCAAGGTCTCCGGGGGCCCAGATGGTCGCAATATCGGGCCGGTGAGTTCGAGAGGGACCTTCAGGCCAGCGAGAAGCTGAACAATTCTGTCTATGTTTGTGAGGCGTCGTTCGCCTCTTTCAAGCATTGACAGGAATGACTGACTCAACCCAGTCAGCGTGACCATGTCATCCTGTCGCAGCCCTCCGAGGGTTCGCACCAACGTGCAGAGTCTCCCGAAGTCTCGCTCTGCCAGGGCTAACCGGACTTCTGGCACCTCCCAGACCTGCTCGGGCACGCAGCGGGAGGCCGGTGCGGTCACCTGCCGCCCTCGGAGACAGGCGCTGCAGCAGTCCTCCCTGTTGTATCTGCTCAGTTGGCACGCACACTCGATGCAGCGGCGCGGACGCATGGCAGTCGCGGGTCCCTCGGCGGTGCGCAGCCCTGACACGGACATCCACTCCTTGGCGAACTGGTACCGGTGGCTCCCGACAACCACAGCGAGCCGGTCGGCGTGTGACCGTTCCCCGTTCATGGCCGTACGCTGCTCACCAGCACAATCGGACGTTGGTCGGTGACGCCCTCAGAATGGCTCGGTGCAGAGCAAAGGAGCCGGACAGTCTGTCCGGGTCTGACTCGGCGCGACGTAACTGCTATTGACTAGGTATCAGGCGGTGGTCGTCTCCGCCTGGTCGAGTACCGCTTTCCACGGGTACCGGCGCCCCGGCATCCCAGCCCGCGGCTCGGCGAGCGGCCACACCTCGTCCCCGTAGATCAACCGAACCCCCGTATCGTGCAGAGCCTTGATGTGCCCCTCCCACGCGGGGTGGCGGGCGTGCGCGGCATTGACCCGCGGCCAGACGACAACTGGAAGATTGAGGGTCCCGATAGCCTCGTTGACCTGCGTCAACGCCTGGTTGTCCGAGATGCCCAAGGCAATCTTGGCGACGGTGTTGGCGCTCGCAGGGGCAACGACGTAGCAGTCCACCGGAGGGTGCGGGCGTGAGTCACCAGGCATACGCGACTCGGTTCGTAAGGGCAGGCCCGTCAGCTCCTCGATCCTGGCCGCCTCTCCACTGGAACGGAGCCACTCACCTGCTGTCGGTGTGAGCGTAACCGCGACGGTCCAGCCGCGTTCGAGGGCGGGAACCACGAGTCCCGTACGCAGCTCTTCGACTCCGCCGGCGCCCGACCCTACGACGCCCAGCACCTTGCCCTGCATCAACGTCATTGCACCGCCCTGCACCGTTGGGCCATGGCCAGCAGCTCGGAGGAGTGTCTGCCACCAGTGACCGGGGACTGCTTCCTCAGATCACGAAGAGTCTCTCGTACTCGCGGATTGTTCCGCACGAGCTGCGGCGATGTCCGCTCAGCCTCACGCAGCTCGCTGAAGGCGTCGTCGACGCGTCCGCTGAGGCAAAGGGCGCGGGCGTAGTCGATGCGGTGGGACACTGCGCGTTCTGGCGGCATGTGGTCGACGTCGATGTTCCCGTGGTCGATGACGTACGGGATGTTCTCCAGGTCCAGCTCGATCGAGAGTCGGTGCAGTTCGACGTTCGTCGGGCCGAAGCAGGTCTGCCAGTAGTTCTCGTCGGAGCCGAGGCGCTCGGCCAGCCTCGTCGCGCGTTCGAGCAAGGTGCTGGCTGTGGGCCGGTCCTGGTGACGCGCTGCAGCTACAGCCGCGCGCAGGTGAATCATGCCGAGCAGGCTCAGGGCGGCGGGATCGTCCTCGTCGACCTGGCGCGCGAGCCAGGCTGCGGCGGTGTCGCCCAGTTCGAGGGCGTCCGCGTAACGCCCGTTGGCCAGGAGGGCATGAGTGCCGGATCGTGCGGCGGAGGCGAGCGACAGTGGATCCTCGGACTCGTCGGCTGCCCGCATGGCGCGCTCGGCCGCGAGCCAAGACAGGTCGGACTCACCCACTTTGGCAAGGGTGGTCGCCGCCAGATGATGCGTGCGAGCGGAGACCGCGAGGCCGCGTCGACGCTCATCGCCGGGCGGAAGGTCTTCGAGCTCCTGAGCCGTTCGGAGCAGACCCGGCAACGCGGCTATAACCTCCCCGAGAACGCCGGCCTGGTAGTCACCCCAGCTTCGTTCCACGAACGTCTGGGCCTGCTCTGGCCGGGGCAGCTGTCTGTCCGCCGTCGGCCCGAACAGCAGCTTGGAGAGCCGGCGAGGGTTCATCAGGGCATCACGAACGGCTGGCACGTCGTCCATGTGCCTGTCGTCGTCTTCCATGAGGAGGGGCTGCCCCATCAAGTCGCCCAGTGGTACACGCAGCACGCGGGCGAGCTCGGCGAGCTTGTCGATCCTGGGAGGCTTCCGCGCACCCCGCTCGATCTTCGACAGCCAGTCGGTGCTGTGCCCAACGAGCCCTGCGAGCACAGGCTGCGTATAGCCCCGGCGCTCGCGGTAGAACGCGATCCGCTCTCCGATGCTGAGGTGGTCCCCAAGACCCCGCATGTGCGCTGCCTCCCGGCTTTCGGTCTGCAATTCACGGTAGCGGCCGACCAGATCCCGGGATCAGGGAGTGATTCGGGTAGGTGGTGCCGGGGCTCAGCATCCGCTCTCGGGTCTGGGGCGTGCCGGACACTCTGTCCGGCTTCGAGAGGCTCGATCGATGCATCCACGGGTGCGGGAGACCTAGGCACCGCTCACGTCTACGGGGAGGTCGCCATTCACGTGGGACAACCTGGGCTGAATATGTGCGGGAGTTGACGGCTGGGGTGCCCTCCCCGCTTCAACTACCCCGACCCGCGACTTCCTCAACAACCCGCCGTACACCACGTCCGTGGACGCGGCCCCCGCCGCGACCGGCAGCAGGCTACGGATCGATGGCGAGGAGACTGGACCATGGACGCGTGCGCGCGCAGAAGCTCGTTGAGCACGCGTACCGGAGAGGTCGGGCACAAGGCCAGTCGGGCGTCGAGCGCCGTCTCCCACTGCTCGGTCAGTCTGAGCATGAGGCGCTTGCGCATGCCGGGGGTGACGTGGGCATAGCGCGCCGAGACGGAGCCATCGATGTGGCCCATGCGCTCGCACATGAGGACCTTCTCGGTGCCGAGGTCCTCCATCACAGTCCGGTGGGTGTGGCGCAGGCCATGGGGCGTGAGGCCCTTGGCGATGGGAAGCCAGCAGACGTCGGCCCGCTCACGGGCGCCCCGTCCTCGCGCCGGGACACCAGGCCAGGGCTCGCCGAGCAGTGGTACGGGGCGGGCCTCCTGCGGCGCCTTCCTCGGGTACCAGCCCGAGACTGCCGGGGTGAACAGCCACGTCGCGAAGCCGTTTCGACGCCAGTGGGCTGCGTGCTCCGGCGCCACACCACCCCGCACGAACCCCAGGTCCGCGATGGCCTGCTCCACCCTTACCCGCTTGGCTTCGGTGACGCGGTCGGGGTGGTTGAGGACGTTGGACACCGTTCCCGTGGAGACTTCGGCTCGGCGCGCGACGTCGATGAGCTTCGCGCCCTGGTGGCCGCCGGTGCGGGCAGCGCCCTGGCCGCGGAAGACGTAGCTCTTGCCGTGACACGGACAGGGTGTCGGCTTCGTTCGGGCGACGTGGTTGCCGACCATGGCCGACAGCCAGTCCATCGCGTCGATGGTGCGGAAGCTGTCGTCCTTGGGCGGGCAGCGCACGAGCTCGCCGGTGTCGAGTTCGTACAGCTGCCACTCGACCCGGAAGGATCCGGGGTGGGCGAACTCCGTTTCCAGGCCTACGATTTCACCCCAGCGCATGCCGGTGTACCCCTTGAGGACGACGGCGACGAACTCGTCGTCGCGGCCGGAGAGCAGAGCGGCGCGCTCGGCAGACAGCAAGATGCCGAGCGAGTCCGTGACGACCTTCTCGGGGCCGCGGTCGCGGGAGCGGCCGGCCCGCTTGCCGCGCCCACGCCGCCTGGCGGCGGGGTTCAGGGTGATCAGGCCCTCGTCGATCGCGTCCTCGAAGATCAAGTGGAGCGTCGAGCGCCAGGTCTTGACGCTGGAGGCCGCGTACACGGCCTTCTCCTTCTTCTCCCACAGGTCGACATCCGTGCGCAGGATGCCGGCGAGCGCCTTGTTCTCGAACTCGGGGAGCAGGTGCTCCTCGATGTGGCGACGGTAGTTCTGCATGGTCGAGGCGGCCAGATCCTGAGCCTCGTACCAGCGGTTCGCGTACTCGCCGAAGGTCTCCTGGCCGAGCGATGGATCGCGCCAGTCGCCCCGTCTGTATTTGTTCTCGGCCTCGCTCGCGGCGCGCTGGGCCTCGCCCTTGGTGGCGAACCGGATCGCCTTGCCGCTCTCGTCGACAACCGTGAGGTTCTTGCCTGACGCGATCCTGTACCGACCGCGCCAGTAGTTTCCACGCTTCTCCGCGAAACCCAACTTCCGTCTTCCTCTCCCTGCTCCTGGCTTGCAGCTGGCGCGGGCGCGCTAAACGACGGGCTCGTACAGGGTGCGGCGCGGCGGACGGGCCCGCAGACGCCCCGTCGTCGAGGGCGTGGTCGGGGGGCGAGGCTGGGAGGCACGGGCTCGTGCGGCGGGATGCGTTGTGCAGGTTGGAACGGCCGCCGCGCCGCCGGCGCATCGTGTCGGGCGCTCTTCGTATAGGCGGACGATCTCGGCGAGGTGTTCCGCGGTGAAGCGGTATGCGCGGCCGACGCGGACATGCGGAATGAGGCTGCGCCGGGCGCGATCCTTGACCCACCAGGCGGAGCAGCCGAGGGCTTCGGCGATCTCCTCGGGGCGGTAGAGACGGGGCAAGGCGGCTTCATCTTCGGTGCTGGGGCGGAGGCGCACGAGGGCAGGGGGCATCGCGGAGTGATGCAAGGAAAGTGGGTCCCAACTCGGTAGGGGGGCGTACTCGGTCAGCGGTGCCGGACTGCGTTCGTCACACGCTCGACCCCTGCAGCAACTCGGGAACCGAGACACTGTGCGGAGCGGTCATCGGACGGCCTCCTTCGGACTCATGAAGCGTTCTCCCGAAGGCTCAGCCGATAACCGCTGCCTTATGCCCCACGCCACCCGCATGCACGCTCAAACCGCACTCATCGGCGGTGATAATGGGGTTCTTGAATTCAAATAGCCCCATCATCGATCAACTGGACGGAAGTCCCAATTTGTCGAAGAACGCTCGGTTCCGCTCGGTGGCCGCGTTGACGAGACGGTCGAAGCTCACCACTTCGATGTATGCCTTGTACGGCTCGTTGAAACCGAAGTAACCGAGTCCGTCGTGGGTGGGACGTAGGCTCGCATATTTGCACCTATCCACCATCGTCGGCGTGAGATCGGCGACGACGTAGCAGAAAGCGGGCGCCTCATGCGTCTCGGGGATCTGTCGCCCCGATGCGGTCTTCACGCCACCGGCGCGCACACGCTTCACATACTCCAGGCACTGCTGGATCGGATCTTTGTCCTCCGACGCGTCGTTACGCATCGGCCGTTTGATTTCGATCACGACGATGGACGGCAGCGGGAGCGTCTCGCCCTCCGCGGCCAGCACTGGGGAGCCGACGAGCCGGGTCGCGAGCACGTCGGGCTCCCTCGTCGATTCGGATCCTGTAATCGGCATGCTCTTAAGCGTCTTGTCGGAGGCGAGGTAGTCGTGGAACGCAAGCCGCTCGTCGATGATCCACAGGTTCGAGGCGTCGGTGCCGATCTCGTTCGAGTCGGTCCGCATCGGGATGAGCAGCGAGTGGATGGCGTCCTCCTTGCTGTACCTGCCCTGGTCGTCGGACCTGATCAGTCTGGTGAGTACGTCGAGGATCGCTCGCCGGCGCGAGACGTACGCGGCCAGGTCGGACTGGTTGATGTCCTTCACCATGTCCAGATACCGAGCGAGCCGTTCGGCGTAGTCCTCCGGCGGAGCGGAGCCGACTTCGGCGAAGACGGCCTGGCCCTCGGCGATCGCGGTGGCTTCGAGCTTCTGCAGGTTGCCATGCAGCAACAGCTCAAGGTCGTGGTCCTTGATGGACGGATCCACGGTCACACCGAGCGATTCGAGCCGCGACAGAACGGGCCGGTACCTCGGTGCACGGTTGCTCACGAACTCGTTGACCCGAGCCTTGCCCTCCTCGCGCGCTGCACTGAGCGGGCCAGCGAGGATCCTCTCGACTTCCTTTAGCACGCCCTCGCGGATGTCGTCCAGCGACACGTCTTCGATCAGCGTCGCGCCCGGCACGCGCTCCGCGATGTCGAAGGCCGTGCGGTCCGCGCGGACGTGGTTGTCCAGGAAGCCGGAAGACAGGTAGCAGACATACGTGAACTGGGAGGACGCTGCGTCCTTGAGTCTCCCGTAGAGCCCTGGCACCTTGCTCGTGAGGTTCTCCTCCATGACCACGCGGCTCGCGGCGCACCAGTACAGCCGCGGTGCGAGATTACGCGTCGAGGACTTGAGACAGAGGTTGACCATGTCGAACTTCTCACCCTTGACGTCGATCGAGGTCGTCGGCATCTCGGAGAACACAAAGTCGTCCATGAGGTCGTTGAGCGAGACGGTCTCGTCGTCGTCGGTCACCGTAATGTCAGGCGCGCCCCCTGGGCGGAGGAAGTACCAGATGCAGTGCTCGAACGTCTCGCGAGCGATGGCGTCGACCGACTTCGCCGCGCTCTGCTGGAAGGGCTTCTTGAACCCGTCGAGGCTCACGATCGTGCCGATATTGCCGAGGCCGTCCGCGTCCCCGTCCGGCTCGACCTCCCCCTCGACGGAGAACCGGAACTGCCGCCCGTGGAGGCCTCCGGCTTCGTCCTCATAGGTGCTGCGGATCGAGACTCTGTCGAACGCCTTGAGCCAGAGCAGGCGTCCCACGCCACGGCAGCCGATGGCGGCCTTGTGGTCGCTGTCCAGCGTCTCGAACGAGGTCATGTTCTCCGGGGTGAAGCCCACCCCGTTGTCCTCGACGCTGAAGCCGACGATGGGCTTCAGCGCCACGCGCCCAGGGCCAGCGGGACCGAGGTCGAGTTCCTCCTGCGGGCTGCGCTGGATCCTGACGCTCAGACGGCCGCGCTCGACGTCGTCGCCGAATCGGGCGTCGATCGCCTGAATGCCGTTAACGACGGCCTCAAGGAGCGGCAAGAGGGCATGGCTCTTCGGTAGGCTCGTGTTCCGGACCCGGCCAGCCAGCGACGTGGTCAGCGCCATGGTTTCCTCCTCGCTCCGACGCCGCCAACCCTATCTGCGGGCGCGGTGGAGCGTGCTCGGCGACGGAGATGCTCACGGAGTGGCTTCCTCGTCGTCCTCGCCTTGGAGGCAGCAGGCAGCAGGCAGCAGGCTGGGGGCTGTCCGCGCGCCGCCGCCGTTCCAGCACCGGGCTGGCGGGCTGGCTGCGGTCGATCGCGATCGAGCTCGTCGGCCGTCCCGACGCACCGTCATCGAGGAAGGCGCCGCCCAGCCCGAGCAGCGCACCGTGCCCCTCGCCGTGCCACCGCCCGGGCACTGGCCGATTCACGAGGCCATCCCTGCTTGGAGAACGGCCGTGATGCGTCCCAGCTGCGCCTGGCGCACACCGGGTGACCCGCTGTTCAGCACAGCCTGGTGAGCTTCGACTGCCCCCGGCATCAGACATCACCATCGAAGAGTCCGGCGGTGGCGTCTGACCGCTAACTCATTGCACAAGATCGGAGTCGCTCGCGCAATTGGGTCTCGATCGTCAGCGCAAGGGCAGTACGGCGAGGGTGCGCCATCGGTAGGCGCGCTCTTCGCGCCGTAGTTCCACCAGCTCAACGTGTCCGATCGGTACTGTGATGGCGGGTAGGTCACGCAGCGGCCTGATCGTCTCCCGCACCCTGTGCGAGTCCAGGGTTCGGTTGCAGTAGGCAATGCCGATGTGTGGGCGCAGCACGGAGGTCGGCTTCTTCAGCGGCAGTCCGCACTGATCGCTCGTAAGCGACAGGGCGCTGTGGAGGTTGATGAGTGGGGTCCAGGGGGCGACGCTGTAGCGGACGGCCCCGCGGGAAGCAGCCATCGGGATTGCACTGATGGTGAAGGCATCGGGAAGCCGGGCTGACGCTCGATTACGGAGCGTGTGAAGCTGGGCTTCGCTGACCTCGTTCGCTAGGCCGATCCGCCCCAAGGTCAGGTGCAACCCGTCCTCGCCGATGAGGTCGAAGTCGAGCGAAGCGAGCTGCTGCTGGCAGGACCGCATCTGCTCGGTAAGGGCGGCGGCATCGGCGAAGGTGAGCATCCAGTAGTAGGCGCGCGTGGATTCGTGCCAGCCTGGCCGGTCCCAGTGGTTACTCATCCGATCAACGGTGGCGAAGGCAGCCCAATCGTGCGCGGCGATGACGTGGGGATCATCAGTGCTGGGCGGAGGAGCGGCGGGAAACGCGGTGGGGCTGGCGGTCAAGAGCACTGGCGGCCCCTCTCGCTCGCGGCTGTCCGTCTGGGCGTGTCATCTTGGCAGATTCGGCCACGGCGCGGGTCAGCGGGGAGGAGCGCCACACGCGCAGGGCTTCCGTGTAGTTGCGTACGGCCGGCAGGTCGCGCCACTGGGTGGCGCGGCCAGCGAGTTCTCCGGCGCGCTGGACCACGGACCGGATCGGCGGCCCACCGCCGGCGTCGAGAACCTGCCGTCCGAGAACCATGGCGTGCTCAACGTCAGGTCGCGACCCAGTCAGCAGGGCAGTGGCGACATCGAGACGGACCAAGGCTCGGCTCCAGGCGGAGTCGGATTGCGCTACGAGCCCGTCGATCTGCTCGGCGTACGCGATGACTTTGGAGGTGTCGCCGAGCGCAACGTGCGCAGTGGCAGCGTTGGCCAGGGTCCGGGCCACGCTATAGGGGGCGAAGGAGATGCACGAGGTCAGCCCGTCGGGCAACACATGCCGTCCGCTGAGTTCCTCTGCCCGGGCGAGGGCGCGTTGGGCGCCCGTGGCGTCTCCGAGCTTTCCCAGGGCACGGGCGCTTCCGTTGGCTAGAAGGCGAATGGCTTGGGGGCTATGCGGATCGATGTCTATGCCCGCTTCTGCCCAGGTGAGGGCGTCGGCGAAGCGCCCAGAATAGTAGGCGCTCAACGATCGAGTGCCCAGGGCCCACATCATCAGATCTTGGTCGTTGATCTCGGCCGCGAGCGCGTGGGCCTCTGTGCAGTACGCCTCCGCCAAGATCTCGCGTCCGGCGTTCACGGCCATGTAGCCAAGGAGCCCGGATGCCTGTGCGGCCAGCCGGAACAGGGCTTCACGCTGCTTGGGGGGCTGCCGTTCCTCCAACAACGGTTGAACGTACGTGCGCAGTTCGGTGGCGACCGACACCAGTTGGTGTGGACCTTCTTGTTCATAGCGATCCACGACGTCCATGATCTGCTGCTCCAGTATGCACAGCGTTGCCGGATCCACATCGGACGAGGTGAGGGTGTTCAGCCGCTTGGCGATCTCGAGCGGGCTTTCCCACTCAGCTTCGACAACCGGAGCGTGTTGAACGCCGGGACGCGGGAAGGGAGCGAGCTCTGGTGGGACGTCGAGGCCGGTAAGGAACTCGACGATCTTATCGATGTTGGTGAGGCGCCGACGGCCCGCTTCGAGCATAGAGAGGAAAGCTTGGCTGAGTCCGGTGAGCTGAGCGACGTCCTCTTGGCGCAGCGATCCACGCTGGCGGATCAAGCGCGTCGCGTTACCGAAGTCCCAGGCAGATAAGGCTCGTTGAACGTCAGCGTCCCGCCACACGTGTTCGGGCACGGAGGGAGCGGCAGGGGCCAGACTGCGTGAGCGAAGGCAAGCCGAACACAGGGTTCCCGAGTTGTACTGGCTCAGCCGGCAGCCGCACCGTTCGCAGTGTCGCGGCGACTGCGCAAGCACTCCTGCCTCCCCGATGAACTCGGACCTGTTGGCCCAACTGCCCCTGGTGAAACCGAGATCACTCCAGTGATATCACCTGGGCAATGTGCGCACCGCGCGTTTTCCCACGACTCTGGGGTCTCCCGCAGTGCACGGCATCGGCGAACCGTCCAGGAACGGATCTTTAGGGCGCCTGCCTGCTCGCGCTGTGGTTCAGCTGCCCCCGATCTCGGCAACCGGAGTCCAAGGTGTTTTCGGCCTTACGCGTACGGATGGATCAGCCCTTGCTGCGGATGCCCCAGTGGGATCCGGTGGCGCAGCACCGATCAGACCGTGGCAGGCACCTCCGCCTGGAGGCCCGTTGTGGTCGTTAGCTTCTCCGCCGTTGTGCTCCTGGGCGTGATCGTCTTCCTCCTCGTGAAGAAGGCGGGCCTGAACGTCGTGCACGGCATCGTGTGCATTCTGTTCGGCTTCTTCCTGGCCGGCAGTTCTGCTGCGCCGACGATCAGGGACGGCGTGCAGAGTGCGGTCGAACTGATCGCGAAGATCGACTTCTAGCCGACCGTCGGGGCACGGGCGAGCCAAAGGCTCCCGGGTTGCCCGGCGGCCCTCCAGCTTCAGCCTCTCGTTGCCCGCGAGCGGAAGCCCCCCACCTGCCAAGGACTTCGATGTCGCCTATCGCTACTGCGGCCAATCGCCTCCCCTTCCACCGCATCCCGAGGGCCGGGGTTGCCCGTCTGTTTGGCAGCATTGCGGAGTCGGCGCTCCATGTCTGTCCGGGCGGTCGCTGATGCGCCCGGTGTATCACCCCGCTGGCGCGGATGACGACCTACGCGTTGCGCTGGTTGAACTGCAGGCAGGTCGTTGGAGGGCTGCTCGGGACCTGTTACGCGGCACGCAGGCCCATTGGACGCTTCGGACTTCACGCACTCAGGTGCTGGCGGTCGCTGCTGCGCGCTCCGATGTGGTCGATGTGTGGCTGGCTGAGGAGCCGGACAGCTACGACGCCCAGGTGATGCGGGCACGGGTACTCGCCGAACGCGCTCTGCGCGCACATCGCCAACAGTATTCGGGAGTGGCGGACCTCGAAGCCGGTGCGCGGCATACGGCACTGTTGGCCGCTCGCCGCGCGCAGCAGGATCCCGTGCCGTGGGTATGTCTGCTGGCCTTGGCGCAGATCGACTCCCGCCAGGTGCTGCGGGAGCATCGTGAATGGTCGTCGGAGCCGATGCTGCCGAGCGGGCCGTGGGGGCTGCTGCACGAGGTCAACCGTCGCGACCCGTACAACCGCGAAGCCTTCCACCGGGTGCTGCAGTTCCTGCTTGCGCGGGAGGCTCCCCGGGCTGCGTCGTTGGCTGCTGTCTTTGATTTCGGCAGGTGGGTGGCCTCGTGGGCACCGATCGGCTCGCCGCTGCTGCTTCTGCCGGTGTACGCGCAGGTGGAGCAGTGCCGACAGCAACTGGCGCAGGGACGGGTCGATCCATTGTGGCGGCGGCAGTGGGTGGAGGAGCCGACGCTCACCTACACGCTCAAAGCCTTCGCCGAGTGGTTCCTGAAGGGGGACCGGCACTTGCGGTCCGTGGCCGATATGAGCCACCTGGCCTATGCCTTGTGGGTCAGCCACAACTTCGTTGAAGCGGCCGAAGTTTTCGCCGCAATGGAGCCTTACGCGTCGCGCGAGCCGTGGGGCTCGGTGGCTGAAGGCCCCTCGACGCTGGACCGTGGCGAGGCGCTCTTGCTCCGGGCGCGAAGGGAATCGTTGTCCTTCGCGCGTACGCACGGGCCACGCGTCGGCCCGCATCCCTGACTGTTCCCGCTGCAGCACGTGGTTGGCATGAACCCGCCCATCGCACGTGCTTGACCCCGTCCCTCGTTTACTGGAGGTTGCTTCATGTTCCGCTCAGGCCCGAGCCGTCAGCGTGCTGGCGGCAAAGCCGATGACGTGTACCTGCGCGAGCTCGGCTACGAGCCAGTGCTCACCCGGCGCATGGGGCCGTTCGGCAATTTCGCCATCAGCTTCTCCGTCATCAGCGTCCTCTCCGGTTGCATGACGCTGTACGGCTTCGGCCTGGGCACCGGAGGCCCGGCCGTGATGATGTGGGGCTGGCTCGCCGTCGGCCTCATGGTGATGCTCGTCGGCGCCGGACTGGCAGAGGTCACCTCCGCTTACCCCACCTCCGGCGCGCTGTACTACCAGGCCGAGCAACTCGGCGGGCGCAAATGGGGCTGGTACACCGGCTGGCTCAACCTCCTCGGCCTCCTCGGGGCGATCGCCGGCATCGACTACGGCGCCGCGCTGTTCACCGGCGCCTTCCTGAACCTGCAGTTCGGCTTCGTCCCCACGCCGGGCAAGATCCTGGCGATCTACGTCTGCATCCTCGCCCTCCACGCCACCCTCAACCTCTTCGGTGTCCGGTTGGTGAGCATCCTGAACTCCATCAGCGTGTGGTGGCACCTGGGCGGCGTCGCCCTGATCGTCGGCGTGCTGGCGATCGTGCCCTCCCACCACCAGGACCCGTCCTTCGTGTTCGGCGAGTTCGTCAACAACACCGGCTGGTCCAACTCGATGTACGTGGTGCTGATCGGGCTGCTGCTGGCGCAGTACACCTTCAGCGGGTACGACGCCTCCGCACATCTGTCGGAGGAGACCACCAACGCGCAGGTCTCCGCCTCCCGCGGCATCGTGCGAGCGATCGGCTGGTCGTGGCTGGCCGGGTTCGTGCTCCTGGCCGGGCTGACCTTCGCCATCCAGGACTACACCGCCACCCAGGCCACTGCCACCGGGGTGCCGCCGGCGCAGATCTTCCTCGATGCCATCGGGCTCGCCGGGGCGAAGGCTCTGCTGCTCGTGGTGATCGTCGCGCAGCTCTTCTGCGGCAACGCGGAGACCGCTGCCGCCAGCCGTATGGTGTTCGCCTTCTCCCGGGACGGTGCCCTGCCCGGTTCGCACCTGTGGCGCCACGTCGATGCCCGCTCCGGCACGCCGACCCGCGCCGTGTGGCTGTCGGTCGGCGTGGCCGCAGTGCTTGCGCTGCCGTCGCTGTACAGCCCGACCGCGTACGCCGCGGTCACCGCGATCAACGTCATCGGGATTACGCCCGCGTACGCCATTCCGATCTATCTGCGGGTCCGCAACCGTCACCGCTTCCAGCCAGGCCCGTGGAACCTGGGCCGCTGGGGCGTACCCGTCGGGGTGGTCGCCGTCGCCTGGGTGGCCTTCGTGACGGTGCTGTTCTGCCTGCCCCAGACGCGTCCGGACTCCGGACTCGTCTCCGTGACCACGTTCAACTACGCACCCATCACCCTGCTGATCGTGCTTGCCCTCGCGTCCTTGTGGTGGCGCGTCGCGGGACGTGACTACACGGTGCCGGCCGCCGCAGCCGACGCCAACTCGGGCATGGCGAAGATCCAGGAAGAGGTCGTGTGATGAACCAGGCTGAGGCCGCGCCGACCTCCGCGGATCATCCTGCTCGCGTGTTCGGTGTCGAGGAGCTGCGCAGGGCCGTCGGTGCTGGGCTGATCGACACAGTGCTCCTTGCTGTTCCGGACCTGCAGGGGCGCCTCAAGGGCAAACGGTACGGGGCACGGCACTTTCTCAACCGCGTGCTCGACGGTGGCGCTGAGATGTGCGCCTACATCCTGGCCACGGACCCCGAGATGACCCCGGTCGACGGATTCGCCCTCACCTCCTGGGCCAGCGGATACGAGGACCTGCGCGTCGAGCCGGATCCGTCGACGCTGCGGATCCTGCCCTGGATGCCACGCACCGCCCTCATCCTCGGCCACGCCCTCGGCCCGGAAGGAGAGCCCATCGAAGTCGCTCCTAGACAGATCCTGCGCCACCAGCTGACACGCCTCGCCAGCCACGGTCTGCACGCCCAGGCCGGCCTGGAGACCGAATTCGTCCTCTACCGCGGCGCCTACACCCCGACCAGCAGAATCGGCCTCAACGGGCTCGTGCCGGTGACCGTCGACAACCTGGACTACGCACTCGACCACCCCCCGGAGTACGACCGGTTCTTCCGGCGCCTGCAGGGCTCACTGTCCAGGGCCGGGATGCCCGTGGAGGCCATCAAGACGGAAGGTGCTCCCGGCCAGGTCGAGGTCACCTTCCCCTACGGAGCGGCGCTATCCGCCTGCGACAACCACGTCGTCTTCAAGCACGCCGTGCGCACCCTGGCCAACCGGTCCGCCATGACCGCCACCTTCATGGCCGCGCCCCAGACCGGTGTCGCCAGCGGACTCCACCTGCACATCTCACTCACCCGCAGCGGCAACCCCATGCTCTCCGACCCAGCCGGCCAACTCTCCGAGACCGGCGGGCAAGCGGTCGCCGGACTGCTCGCGGCCCTCCCCGGGCTCGCCCCGCTGTATGCGCCGAACACCAACTCCTACAAGCGATTCACGCCAGGCTCCTTCGCCCCCACCCACATGACCTGGGGGCCGGACAACCGCACCTGCGCTATACGGATCGCTGGCCACGGCACGGGACTGCACCTGGAAGTCCGTCTCCCTGGGGCCGACGCGAACCCCTACCTCGCCCTCTCCGCCGCCATAGCCGCCATCGTCCATGGCATAGAGCAGCGTCTCACCCCGCCACCGCCCTGCACCACCAATGCCTACGAGACCGTGGACGTACCCCTCGTGCCGCTCACCCTCGACCAGGCCCGCTCCGCCTTCCGGCACAGCCCCGTCGCTCAGGGGTCGTTCGGCAAGGACGTCGTCGAACACTACGCCCACCTCGCCCAACTCGAGCTCGATCATCACCGCGGCATCGTCACCGACGCAGAACAGGCCCGCTGGTTCACCCGCGCCTGATCCACGCTGCCTGACCAGGCCCGGACGGGGAGGCACCCCTCGCCGGTGCTGGCCGCCCCGGTAGCCAGCCAAAACCCGGGCGGGTTGAAGAACGAAGAAGGAAGAGCATGTCTGCACGCCCCAGTACGGTTCCCGACCGGCTGACCCCAGCACAGGACCGGGTCCTCCACAAGATCGCCAATGGTCTCGACACCGAGGCGACAGCCCTCGCCCTCAACATCACGCGCGGCACGGTGAGCGTCCAGGCGTCGTCCACGAGCCGTCGGCTCGGGGTGAGCGGCCGCGCTGCTCTCACCGTGCTGCGCGACTCGGCCTTCAGTGACGTCACCGAGACCGCCATCCCCGTGCGCCGAACGTGGAGCGTCGAGTACGCCACAGGCGATGTGCTCACCGAGGACAACGCGTTCACCGTGCTCACCGCCCGGCGGCATTCCTCCCTGGAAGGACGATGAGCGAGATGGACACGGACTGGAACGAGGAACTGGTCGCCGACGTGCTGGCCGACCAGTACGGGATCGCCGTCGAAACGGTCGAGATGGTGCCGATGGGCACCGACACCATCAACCGGCGCGTGCTGACGGCCGACGGCTGCCGGCTCTTCGTGAAGGAGTACGGGGCGACCGTGGACCTCACGGCAGTCAAAGCGGCCTGGGACATGGCGGAGTACTGCCGCGCGGCACAGCTTCCCGTACCGAGGGTATGGCCCGACCAGGACGGCAGTTTCGTCGCGGTGGCCGAAGGAAGTGCTTGGGCGGTGGTCGATGAAGCTCCGGGTCGGGTGGCCACCTCGGCGATGACGGTAGCGCGAGCCGAACAGATCGGCATGGTCCTGGGACGTATGCACCGAGTTCTGGCCGCCTATCCGCTGCCCTGGCTACGGCAGCACACACGGTGGCGAACCGGTTCGGTCGAAGACGCCATGGTCAAAGCCGGCGTCGTGCTGGCGGCCGCCAAGCGGCAGCAGCACCCGGACATGGTGCTTCTGAGCCACGAACTCAACCAGCGATGCGATGACTTACGCGCACATGTGGACGGACTACGAGCGGGACTTCCCGAGGAGTTCGTGGAGCAGGCTGCGCACGCCGACTTCACCCGCACGAACATGCTCGTCCTCGCCGATGTCGTCACCGGCGTCATCGACTTCCGCGGAGCGAGGGCGTTTCCGGCCTGGGAGCTGGGACGCGCTGCCTTCGATCCCCGTACGGTCGCCACCAGCGACCAGTGGGCTGACTGCGCTCTGGTGATGATTCAGGCTTACCGATCTGAGAACCCCACTCTGCCGTTGGCCGACGTCGTGGCGTGCGTACGTGTTGCGCTGCTCTACATGCTGTTCAGCTTCTACGGCGCGGTCACATCCGAGTACGGCCTGCCTGCGGAAGCGGAAGCGGACTTGCAGCGGCACTGGCACGAGCGGCAGACCAGCATCCGCCGACTCCTGGACCGCTTTGCGGATCTCGAAGATGTGCTCCGCTCCACCCCTGAACGACCTGGAGGCCGACCGTGATCGATGCGTGGCACTGGCTCGTGACCGGCAGCTCTTGCCCCAGCCACCCGCAGGCGGTCTCCGAAACTGCGGAGCCCGCCAATGGGTTGCACGAAAGGGTGCTGAAGGTGGCATGTTCCCGCGCTGAAGCGCGCCCTGGCTCAGTCTTGCGCCTGGCCCCAGTAGTCCGACAGCATCTCGGCTGGCCACTTCGGCTCCCGGACTTCGCCACGGGGACCCATTTCCGCGAAGTATGGCCCCAGGTCGTAGACGGGGGTGCCGTCGATAGCGTCGAGGTCGGTGACGTGCAGGTCCAGGCCGTTGACCTTAAGGAGGCGTGGGAAGGACTGCGCGAGCTGGTTCGGGCGACGATGGTTTCGGTGCACGAACGTGCCGGTGGCCGGCCACCGCGGGTTGTTACGAGGGCTGCGTGCATGCAGGGCGACATCACTGGGAGACGCCTTGTGGAAGTGCCAGACGACCAGCAGGTGGGAGAACTCCTCAAGGCCCCGTACCACCTCGAGGGGGAAGTCGCTGTTCAGTCGGATGATCGCGCTCCCGCTCCAATGGTCGTCGGTGACTTCGGTACGCCCTCCAACCACGATGCCGATGGGCTTGATCTCCAGCGACTGCGTCATGCGCTTTCCCCTTGATCCTCGTCGTGACGCCGTCAATCTACGGGGGCCAGACAGGCTTCAGAGCATCCAACTCGGCGATGGCCGGGGACCGACACGCTGCCGTGGCCCTCACGTTGGTCATCACGCCGTAGGGCGACGGAACACGGTCGCCCCTCAGTCAGGAAACCTCAAAAGTCACAACCGCCACAGGTGTCGGCGTTTCGGCCAACTTCGGTCGCCCTGAAAGCCGTACGTCACCACGACCACGCGTTCGACGCCCCCAGATTCCAGGCCTGCGCGTCGTCCGAAATCGAGCGCGTTCGATTCGCTCGCAGCCTCGTTGAGCCTGGCACCGCGACGCCGCCCAGGTGCCGCAACAACCGCACAGGAGGGACGCAGTTGACCGCCACTGACACCCCGATCGAAGCCCCGCAAACGCCCCCTCCTCCGCCCCCAGCGACCATCTCGTTCGAGAGTAACTACGGGAAGAACCCGCTGGGAGAGGCCACCTTCACAGCCATGTGCGCCCGGCTGCCCAGCGTGTTGCGGCAGACCGCGCAGATGGCGTGGGCCATCGACCGGCTGGCCGTCATCCTGCTCCTGGTGTGCCAGGTGCTCACCGGCGTCACCGCCGCCGTAGTGCTGGCATTCACGGCAAAGGCCATGCAGCACCTCGTCGGTGACGGGCCCGTGTCCGAACGGCTGCACGCCGCCTTCCCCGCGCTCGTGGTCATCACGGCAGCGGTCGCCGTTGGCCGAATCTCCAGCGCGCTGTCCTCCTACGGTGACGGCCGGATCAGCCCCGGGTTGATCACGGCGGCCGACACCGCCCTGGTCGAGGCAGTCTGCCGAGTGGAAGCCTCCGCATACAGCGAAGACGGGTTCGCCAACCGGCAGGAAGCCTCCGAAGTCGGCGTCTCGCGCACCACGATGATGGTCAAGGACGCGCAGCGGTTCACGGCTGCTTCCGTTCGTATGATCGCCGCCAGCGGAGTCCTCACGGCGCTGCACCCTCTGATGCTGCCGTTGCTACTCCTGGCTGTCGTGCCCGCGGGCCTCGGTGCCGTGCTCTCCGCCCGAGTCGACTACGAGACGCACTACGCCAACGTCGGTGACCGCAACGTACGAGGCATGATGCGCTGGTGGGCGACCACCTCCCGACACGGCGACGAAGTCCGTGCCAACGGCATGACCGACTACATCGTGTACTGGTACCGCACTCTGTCCAAGCGCATCGACCAGCGCACCCTTACTGCTGCTCCCCGCATGCTGCGCATCGTGCTGACCACCTCGGCTCTCGGTGGCATCTTCCTCCTCGCCACCTGGGCCACCCTCGCCTGGCTGGCTTCTACCGGACGCCTGGACCTGGCCATCGCCGCCACCGCTGTCGTCGCCGTCCAGACCTCCTTGGCCGCCTTGTCCCAGCTCGTCATCAACGGGGCTGCACTGTTCCACACCTCCCTGTACCTCGCCGACATGCGCTCCTTCCTCGACCTCGCCGCCGAGCGCGCCCCCAAGCGTGGCGAGGCGAAGATCTCCGCACCGGTCGAAGAGATCCGTCTGGAGGATGCGCTCTACTGCTACCCCGGCAAGGAGCGGCCGGCCGTCGACCACGTCTCCCTGACCCTGCGCCGGGGCGAGATCCTGGCGATCGTCGGCGAGAACGGCTCCGGAAAGTCCACCCTCAGCAGGCTGATCACCGGGATCCTCCTACCCGACAAAGGCCGTGTGACCTGGGACGGAGTCGATCTGGCCTCCGCCGACCCGAGCAGTGTGTGGGCGCACACGGGCCTGGTCCCGCAGATCTTCGCTCAGTGGCCCCTGCGCGCCCGGGAGAACGTAACGCTCGGGCAGCCCCGCACCTTCCACGACGAACCCGTGTGGGAGGCCATCGACGCCGTCGGCATGCGCACCGCGATCGAAGAGCTACCCAAGGAACTGGACACACTCCTTGCCCGAGAGTTCTTCGGTGGCTCCGAACTGTCCGGTGGGCAGTGGCAGAGGTTGGCCTGCTCCCGTGCGCTGTACCGGCGCTCGGCACTGTTGATCTTGGACGAGCCCACCTCGCAGATGGACCCGCGCGGTGAGCACGACATCTTCGAGGAGATCAAGAGCATCGCCGCAGACCGCATCACGGTGGTGGTCACTCACCAACTCGAAAACACCAAGATCGCCGACCGGATCATCGTCATGCAAGACGGCCGGATCACCGAACAGGGCCGATACGAGGAACTCGCCAACGGCGGCGGGCTCTTCGCAGAACTCCTCGCCCTGGCCAAGGACCGCTAATCACCCGACCAAGCCCATGCACCTCGCCCTACCCAAGGAGTGAAGTGACCCACCAACCCGGAAGCGGCTGGACCCGCCATGGCCACCTGGAGCCCGTGCGTACCCAGGACTTCTGCATCAGACGGGACGACGTCACGCGGCCCGACGGCAGCCGGACCGTGTTCGAGTACCAAGAGATCGGGCATGGCGCGGCCGTCGTCGCCCAGCGTGGAGACGGAAAGATCGCACTCGTCCGCGTCTGGCACTACCTGCACGGCGACACCCTCAACCTCCCCGGCGGAACGATCGAGCCGGGAGAAGACCCACAGGAGGCAGCCCGACGCGAACTGGAGGAAGAAGCAGGCGTGATCGCGCAGCAGCTCACCCCCCTCACCGTGACACGCCTGCTGAACCGCTCGACCGTACGCCTTCACCTGTTCGCGGCGATGGATCTCACCCCCGGCGAGCGGAAGCTCAGCGGCAACGAGAACGGCATGACTGTGGAGTGGTGGGACCTGCAAGACGCAGTGGCCGCAGCTACCGACGGCTCCATCACGCTGGCTGGCGGGGCACTCGGAATCCTGCTGTTCGCAGAGCACACGCGCTCGGGGCGTCTGGGGGAAATGGCGGGGAGAGGTGATCCCGCTCATCGGTAGGCGGGCGTCACTCCTGTTGTGAACGCTCGTCGTAGCGGGCCTGCGCCGCGCCCTGAACGAACTGTGTAAGGAGGCCGGCGCAGCCGCCCGCGAATATGGCGGCGACGATGCCGCCTGTTGCGATGTCGGGCGTGCTGACGATGATCGCGATGGCGACGGCGCAGGTGACGATGATCCCAAGTGGCTTGGTCGGCACGCGGTACCACCACGGCGTACGTGCCCCCATGGGCACCTCTCTGTCCACGTGCCGGATCGCGTAGATATCGTACTGGCAGGGCTGTCCGACAGTCGTTCTAGCGTCGTGGGAATGGATCACGACAGCGACGAGAACGTGCACCGAGTACAGATCACCGCTCGCGGCGCGAAGGCCGCGATCGAGATCGACGGGCGGCGGGTAGACCCGGGTGCGTTGAGTGGCTACACCGTCAGCCACCGAGAAGGAGAGCCGCCGCAGGTGGTCCTCTACTCCGGGGACCACGTCGAAACCATCTTCGAGGGCATGGCCCGTGTCGCTGTTGCCGACGTGCCCGACCCCGGCCCGGCCGCCGCCGTCTTTCTGGCGGCGATTGACGCTGCGGAACTGGAGCGGGTTGCGCTGGCCAGGCCCGACCTCGGTACCGGCCCGCACTCCCTGACTCAGGCGATGCTCACCCAGCTCGTGGAGTGGGCGCGTGGCCTTTGACGTGGAGGGTGCACGCCGGGTTGTCGGCCGCATCCTGGACGACAAGCTCGAAGTGTGGCGGGACGGCGCCGGCCGCGCGGACGATGTGCTGGACGAAGCCACCGGGCAGCTCGTGTCCCCGACGCCTGACGAGTGCTTGGTCTGGGGCGGGCTCGGCGCCGTGATGCCGCTGGGCCGTCCCGCGATCACCCGGCCGCTGAGCGGTGCCGTCGCAGTCGAGCCGCCCACGACGGACTACCAGGCCGTGCTCCCCGTTGATGCTCCGGAACTCCGGACGGACGACGTGGTGCGCGTGGCCGGATCGGTGAGGCCCGGCGGGCCGCGTGATCCTCAGCTGATCGGCCGCCGCTTCCGCGTCTCGGACGAGACCGTGGGCACCTACAGCGTGGTGCGCATCGTCAGGGTGCAGGTGATCGACTGATGGCACCGGCGAACCCGCACCCCAACGCCCACCCGGACGCGACCGCGTTCCGTGATCCGATCGCGCTGGCCGCCGCGCTGGCCCGGATGGGTCCGGCCACCCGTGCCCGTACGCGGACGATCACCCGGCACCACGCCATGCTGCTGCGGGTCCGGATCCAGCGGAACGCGAGCGGCAGGCCCGGACCGAACGTGATCACCGGGCAGTACCGCGCCTCCTGGGACGTGCGGATGCGCACCGGCGGCGGCGAGGTCACCGCCGAGGTGTTCTCCGACGCCCCGCAGGCGCGACGACTGGAGTACGGCTTCGTCGGCGTGGACAGCCTCGGGCGGCACTACCGGCAGCCGCCGTTCCCGCACGTCGAGCCCGCGTTCCGGCAGACCGAACCGGCGTTCATCCAGGCCCTGGCGGACGGGGTGCTGCCGTGATCGCTCGTCTTCCGGTGACCCGCGCGCTCGCCGCCCTCCTGGAGCACGTCACGGGTCGCCCGTGCGGTGTCGGTGAACTGCCGCGTTTTCAGGGGAAGTCCGGGTGGGAGCCCGCGCCCGTGCCGTACGCGATCCTCGACTCGCTGCCCGCCGAGTTCGCGGGCCCGCCGCTGTGGGACTGGCACGCCGATGCCTCCTGGTCCTACCAGGTCACCTCGGTCGGGGAGCGAGCCGATCAGGTCGAGTGGCTGGCCGACCGCGTACGCGCCGGCGTCGTCGGCCGGACCGACGGACGCTGGACCCACGACCTGCACGTTCCCGAAGCATGCGTCATCGACCGGGAGTTGACCTACGACGCCGGAGGAGAGCCCTCGGTGTCGGCGGCAGGCGCTATCGTGTCCTACGTGCAGCGGGTCACGATCACCGTGACCCCAGCATGAAGAATCGATTCTTCTGACCCTCACCGCGGAGGCCCGCGCGGACGCTAGGCCCCAGGCCAGGCGAACCCCCTTTGAACCTCAAGGGGCAGGGCCTCGGCACGGGACGCTGCCCCAGAAGTGGGAGCGGACCTGTGTCCACGAGCACGAAGAAGACCCAGACCCGATTTCTGCGGCGCGGCATCTCCAAGATCCTGTGGTCCAAGGACCTCAACGACCCGAAGTACCCCAGCCGCCCAGAGATCACCAACGCCTTCGGCCTGACCGACGCCGTCTCGGACATCGAGGGCTGGGCGCTGGAGAACGACCCCATCGAGACCCCCGACATGGGCTCGACCTTCAACTCCTCGATCCCGGGCAACGACAAGGCCGAGAACTCCAGCCTGACGTTCTACGAGGACCGCTTCTCCGACGCGATCGAGCAGCAGCTCCCCAAGGGCGCGAAGGGCTACATCATCCTGCTCCGCAAGGGCGACCTGCCCGGCTCCCGCTCGGTGGACGTGTTCCCCGTGCAGGTCGCCACCCGCGCCGCGACGTACAGCACCGGCAACGAAGCCGCGAAGTTCAAGGTGGACTTCACGATCACCGACGAGCCGTCACTCGACCGCCCGGTGCCGCAGGCCCATCCCCGTCCGCTGCCGGACGAGGACTGCGACGACGACCACGGGCACGGCCACGACGGTGACCACGTCGACGTGACCGTGGTCAGCACCACGAAGACCAAGACCGAGGCGACGGTCCGCGAGCACGACGCCGACGAGGGCTGATCGTGTCGCGCCCCGCACAGGCCAAGCGCCCGTCCCCCTCCGCCACGGCGGCGGAGGGGGCGTGGTCGGCCAAGATGGAACGGCTCCGCCGCCGAGCCCGCCCGCAGAACCGGCTCCGCATCTGCGATGACGCCGAGCTGCGCCAGCAGTACGAAGAGGCCGAGCAGGCCGCCCGCCGTGCCCGGTTCGTCGCCGAGGCCAACCCGGGTGACGAGCTGGCCGCGCGCCAGGCAACCGACGCTGATGCGGCGCGGGACCAGGCCCTCCAGGCACTCGACGCGGCCTCGGAGTTCCTGACCTTCCGCGCGCTACCGCGCCCAGTTCTGGAGGAGCTGATCGCCCAGCACCCGCCCACCGAACAGCAGGCGGAGGAGGGGGCGATCTTCAACGCCGACACCTTCCCCGCCGCGCTGGTGGCGGCGGCCTCCGTGGACGGCATGAGCCGCGAGGAGGCCGAGGAGCTTCTGAACGGCTGGTCGGCGCCGGACGCCAACGCGCTGTGGGACGCCGCCTGGCAGATCCAGCAGGAAAGCCGGGTCGAGCTGGGAAAAGGCTGAGCCGTGACGCCGGCCTGCGCGCCGAACTGGAGCTGTGTGAGCGGTACGGCATCCCGCACTCGCAGTTCCTCGGCGGCGACGGCCGCTGGTCCGACCTCGACCGGGCCAAGGCGTTGGCCTGGGCGGAGTGGCACCGGTCGGTGTGCCCGGAGTGCCACACCCGGCTGGAGGAGTGGGACCGCGAACGCGGCGGCGACCCCCACGCCTACGTCACCGACACCCTGCGCTGTCCCGGCTGCGAGCTGATCGAGCAGGAACGCGATCACGTTCCCCAGGACCGGTCGGGCTACGGCGTGAAGATCCAGCTCCTGCCGCGCGAGCAGTACGAGCCGCGCCCCTGATCCACCCCCGCACCATGTAAGGAGGCCGCCGCGGTGGCCGGGTTTACCCTCACGGTCGCGATGCGCGCCGAGGTCCGCGACCTGATCGCGGGAACCCGTGCTGCCTCCGCCCAGATGCGGACCCTGGGGGACCGGACTGACGCCGCGAACCGGTCTCTGGCCCGGCTGGATGCCAACGGGGCGCAGCTCGCTGCGCAGTTCGCTGCGCTGAATCGTTCCTCCCGCGCGGCCGTCGGGGAGCTGAACCGGATCACTGCCCACGCCGGGGCGGCCCGTGCCGCGCTGCGCGCGGCCGGGGACGACGGCGCACGGTCGATGTCCCGGCTCCAGCGGGCGACCGCCGGGGCTGGTCGGCGGGGCCTGTCCGCCACGAACATGCTCGCGGGCGGCGCCCTCGTCCTGGGCACCGGCGAGGTCATCGAGGAGGGCAACAAGTACCAGCGGCAGATGAACCTCTTCCGCGCGGTGACGGACGCGACCGCCGGACAGATGAAGCGGGCCGCCGCCGTCGCCCGCGAACTCGGCAACGACCTGACGCTGCCCACCTCGACGTCGGCGGACGCCGCCGAGGGCATGGTCGAGCTGTCGAAGGCCGGCTTCCGTGCGGACCAGTCGATCGACTCCGTACGCGCCTCGCTCCAGCTCGCGGCGGCGGCCGACGTCAACGCCGCCACGTCGGCCAAGTATTTGGGCGACATCATGGATCAGTACGGCCTCGGTGCTGATCAGGCGTCCCGTGCGGCAGACACTCTCGCCGCCACCGCCAACAACGCGTCGGGCTCGATCACCGACATCTACTACTCGATGCGGTACGCGGGCCCGGTCGCGAACGCGCTCGGCGTCACCCTCCAGGACACGGCCGCCGCGGTCGGAATGCTCGGCAAATCCGGCATCCTCGGGCAGACGGCAGGCACGAGCTTGCGCGGGATCTTCGCCAACCTCGCCGCGCCGACGCCAATCATGAAGAACGCCCTGCGCGACCTCGGGATCGAAGCCTGGGACGCCCAAGGGCGCTTCAAGGGCCTGCGCACGGTGATCGACGGCCTGTCCAAGGCCGAACACTCCATGAATCAGCAGGACTTCGTTGCTGGAGTGACCCGCGCGTTCGGCAAGCCCGCGCTCAGTGGCGCGGTCGCGCTCGCCCACCAGGGCACCGAGTCCTTCGACTCCCTGTCGATGGCTGTACGGCAAACCGGTTCGGCCGCGTCCATCACCGCCTCGCGCGGCGAGGGCCTTGCCGGTGCCATGACGCAACTGCGCACCCAGGCACGGCAGACCGGCATCGCCCTGTACGAGGGGATGGCACCCGGCCTGGAGTGGGTGACCCGCCTGCTCACCCGCGGGATGTCCGGGGCCACGCCGTACCTGACCACGGCGCTGGAGTACGGGCGGAACATCGCCACGCTGTACGGGCCGGAACTGAAGGAGCAGACGAAGGACGGGCTCAGCGGCCTCATCGAGGAGGCCCAGCAGCTCGTCGGCCCGCTCAAGGACGTCGGTGAGCACTCCCTCGCCACCGGTCTCAACCTGCTGATCAACGCGGGCCGCACCCTCGGAGACGTCCTGTCGAACGCAGCCGACGGCGCGGAACCGATCCTGGAGGCCGTCTCCGGGCTCGGGGAGGAAGGCGGCGCGGCGGCCGGGACGCTCGACATCATCGCCACCGTCGCCAACCTCGCGATGGACGCGGTCTCGGGCCTGTCGATGGTGCTCGTCCCGATCGGTCACGCCGTCGGTGGTCTGGTCAGCGCCTTCGGCGCACTGCCTGGCCCGATCCAGTCCGCCGCCCTGGCCATGCTCCTGTTCCGCCGCGCCCAGCCGGCGCTGACGAACATGGCGACCACCCTGACCGGACCCGTCCGCTCGGGCTTCACCTCCTTCAACCAACAGATGCGCGTCCAGCAGTCGTTGGCCGCCTCGTCCGGCGTCGCCCTCTCGCGGTACGGCGCGGCCTGGGCCGCCGTCCAGGCCCGAGTCGGGTTCCTCGGCAACATGACCTCCGCGTTCCGCAGCGCGAACGGTGCCGGAGTCACGTTCATGGGCACGCTCAACGGCGTCGGGAGGGCAGCCGGATCGGGACTGCGCTCGGCGCTCGGCGGCGTGACCAACGCGCTCGGCGGACCGTTCGGCGTGGTCATGGCCGGGGTGTCGGTGGGCCTGGGGCTGCTCGCCGCGCGGCAGCAGAAGGCGGCTCAGGCCGCGGCCGAGCACCAGCAGCGCGTGTCCACGCTCACGTCCGCGCTGCGCGAGTCCGGCGGGCAGATCGACAGCAATGTCCGCAACGCGGCGGCGCAGTCGCTGTTGGACACGAAGACGGAACAGGGCCAGCTCACCAAGGTGATGGAGCAGGCCGGGGTCCCGCTGGCCTCGCTCACCGACGCCTACCTCGGCCAGGGCACCTCGCTGGACGCGCTGCAGAAGCAGCTCCAGGCCACGGCCGACAAGCACAAGGTGTGGAAGGACGTCGCCGCTGGCAAGGCGACGGTCCAGGACTACTCCGAGGTCGGCCAGCAGTACAAGGACGCCGCCGACGCGCTCGGCTCCGTCAAGGGCGAGATGGCCGGGGCGCTGAAAAATGCCAAGGACCTGGCCAAGGCCACCAAGGGTGCCGGAGACGGCACCTCGGCGTACGACCGGCTGAAGCAGGCGGTCGGCGGGCTGGCCGACCAGACCGCCGACGCCGATACGCGCACCCGGTCCCTGAAGTCCGCGCTCGACCTGCTGTCCGGCGGCCAGATCTCCCTCCAGGCGGCCGAGGCCAAGGTGAACTCGGCCGTCCTCGACCTGCAAGAGGGCAGCAAAAACGTCGACCGCAGCCAGGGGTACGGCGGCAAGCAGCTCGTCAACGAGGACAAGACCCTCAACACCACGACGCGGAACGGGCAGGGCCTCTACACCCAGCTCACCGCGCTCTCCGACGCGGCGGCCGACGCCTCCGTGGCGACCTTCGACCTGGCCCAGCGCAACGGCGAGGACCTGCCGGCCGCGCTGGCGAAGGCCCGCGAGCAGATGAGCCGCGCCCGGTCCGAAGCGATCCAGGCCGCCCGCGGCTACGGACTGACCAAGACCCAGGCTGAAGGCGTCGCGGACAGCCTCGGCCTGCTGCCGTCCAAGGTGTCGCTGCTGCTCCAGACCAAGGGCATGGACAGCACCCTGGCGAACCTCATCGCCGTCCAGGCGGAGTTCCAGCGGCTGCCGAACGCGAAGACGATCAAGGTCGACTCGCTGTCCGACGGGGCCCAGAAGAAGCTGAGGAGCCTGGGGTTCACCGTGAAGACGGTGCCCGGCACCCGGCAGATCAAGATCACCGCGCCGACCGCAGGGGCGAAGAAGAACCTCGACACCCTGATCGACAAGCTCGGCCGCACCCCGAACAGCAAGAACGTGAAGGTCTCCGCGCCGACCGCCGCAGCGATCAAGAGCCTGGAAGCCGTGCAGGCGAAGATCCGCGCGACACCCGGCGCGAAGTCCGTCGTCGTGCGCGCGCCGACCGCCGAGGCCCGCAAGCAGTTGGAGGCCCTGGGGTTCCGGATCGAGAAGGTCCCGGGCTCGAAGAACGTGAAGGTCACGGTGCCCACCGGCGGCCCGCGGAAGGCGGCCGACTCCATCCAGGAGCGCATCAACTCCCTGCGCGGCAAGGAGGTCACGGTCACCACCCGGCATGTCTCGATCTTCAGCCAGCTCGCCGAGCAGAACACCAACGTCGCGGACGCCATCCGGCGTCAGGCCGACGCGCAGGCCCGCGCCGCCAAGAAGCACGCGGACGGGGCGGTTGTCGACTACTTCGCGGACGGCGGCGTCACCGGGGGAACGGGCCGCGAGCGGCACGTCGCGCAGATCGCCCCGGCCGGGAGTTACCGCATATGGGGGGAGCGGGAGACAGGCGGGGAGGCTTATGTGCCTTTGGCCGCTGCCAAGCGCGAGCGCAGCAAGGCGATCGTGGAGACCGTGGTCGACCGGTTCGGCGGCCAGGTCGAGTGGTACGCCAACGGCGGCGTCCGAAACGCCCGCGGCCGCGACTACAGCCCGATGCTCGCCAGCTCCTTCAAACAGGCCCGCAGCGTCGCGGCGATGGCGGGCGTCGTCCGCTCCTTCGACCTGCGCACCGGCAGCGACCGCGCCCGCACCCGCGTGGTCGACGCACGCGCCGGCGGCCGGGTCCAGGTCGTCGTCGTGCGCGAGCAGCAGCCGCTGATCGGCTCCATGCCGGTCACCGTCACCGACAGCGGAGCCACCCCCGAGCAGATCGGCACCGAGATGATGCGCACCCTGCGCAACGCGCAGCGGGGCGGGAGAGTGTGATGAGCACAGCACCGAACAAGAACCCCGAACTGGCCCCGTTTCAATACGAGATCGGCGGCGTCGTCCTCGGCACCGGCAGCCTCGTCCCGGTCGGGAACATCGAAGGTCTCGGCTCCCCGGCCACCCGGTCGCAGGACGCCGACAACGCCAATGGCGACGGCACCGCCCCCGGCCGCGACTTCTACGGTCCGCGCCCCCTGCGCTTCGAGGCGGGCATCAAGACGCCCGGCGACCCGGTGAAGGCCGCCGAGATCCTCGCCCGGCTGGAACGCGCCCTGGACGACCCCGCCGCCCGGACCAGCCCGGACGGCCGCCACGTCCTGCGCGGCCGGTGGCCCAGTCACACAACGCGGCGCATGTACGGGCGACTTCGCCGTATGGAGGCCACCAGCACCGCCACCGCCGTGCACGGCTGGATCCCCCTGGACATCGAGTTCGTCGGCCTGGACAACCCTCGCTGGTACGACGACGAGCTTTCGAAGCTGACGCTCGGCCTAGACCAAGCCGCCCACGCGACCACCGCGGACCGCACCGTCGACGAGGCGATGGGCCGACCCGCCGCCTGCCGCCGCCCCGCTGACCGTGAGCACCGCCCGGCCGACGAGCGGCCTGGATGGGTCACCAACCACGGTGACGTGGCGACCTACCCGAGCCTGCGCGTGCACGGGCCGGTCGCTGGACCGCGGATCTGGAACACGGTCACCCGCCGTGTCCTCGAACTCGACCTGTCGCTGCACGAGGGCGAGTGGGTGGAGCTGGAGACCCGGCCCGGCACCTGCTGGGCCCTGCGCAACGGCACCGTCAACGTGGCCAACGACCTCAGCCCCGCATCCCGTCTCGACCTGTTCACCCTGCCGCCCGGACGGTCCGAGATCGCGTGGAGCGCGAACGACCCGTCCGGCACCGCGCGCCTCGAGGTGGCGTGGCGGTCGGCGTACACCACCCTGTGAACGGAGAGCATTCGTGACGCTGCAACCCCCGATGATGGTGCGCGGGGCCGACCACTCAGCCCGCGCGATGCGCCTGATGGTCCGCGACCTTGCTCGCGGCCGGCAGGGCGTCGCCGGGAGCGACGACCTGAAGGTCCGGCCGCTGGAGACCCCCGGCCCCGGTGTTCGGGTCGGCGACGGCTCTGCTCTGATCCACGGTGCCCGGCCGTGGCAAGGGGCCTACACCCAGTCCAACATTGGCGACACCGTGGTCGACGTGCCGCCGACCGGGCCGGTGGCCCGCACCGACCTGCTCGTGCTGCGCATCGAGGACCCGGAGTTCGAAGGCGACCGCGACCCGCGCCGCGAGGAGATCGGCTACTTCCATCTCATCCAGGGCATCGGCTCGCAGGACACCACCGCGCTGCGGGAGATGACGGCGATCCCGCTGGCTCGCATCACCATCCCTCGGAACACCGCGACGATCACCGCCGGGATGATTACCGATCTGCGTCGGCTGGCCAACCCGCGCACCGAGCGCACTCTGCGCACCGTGCACCCGACCACGACGGAGGAGGTGCCGGGCAAGTATGGCCAGTGGGCGGCCTGGCCCAAGGAGGCCGCCTGGGATGTGGACGTCCCAGCTTGGGCGACGACGGCCACCGTCGTCGTCGCCCTCTCTGGCCTGCGTGCCGGGGCAGGCTCCGTATACGCCGAGCTGCGCACCCGGCTCGGGGAGCGCGCCGCGAAGCCGACCGTCGTAGACGACGACGGCACCACCACACGCCGCTCCTCCGTGACCCTGGCCGACACGCTCGCCGTGCCGCCCACTTACCGGGGCACCCGCCAGCACCTGGCCGTCGAGATCAACCAGAACGACAAGTACGGCGACGGCGACCTGACCGTGGCCAAGGGCACGACGATCACGCTCGACGTCGCGTTCACGGAAGGGCCTGCGTGACGATGGCCGACTACCGCTACATCATCGCGCGGGCCGCGACCGGCGACGTTCTGCACTGGAACCTGCCGCTGAGCGAGGTCGAATACGGCCCGGAGATATCCGGGCCCGGCTCACTGAAGGCGACCTTGCCGACTGCGTTCCGCCGCTCCCTCGGTGACGCCCTCGACGCCGGCGACACCGTGCTCCTCGTCGAGCGCAACGCCCGCCTCGACTGGGGCGGGCTGCTGTGGCGCGCCGAACCAGAGGGCAACACCCTGCCCGTCGAAGCCTCCGGGTTCACGAGCTACCTCCACCGCCGCTTCGACCTGCACGGAAACCTCGACGGCCGTGGCCCGTACATCGCAACGGACCCCTGCGACGTGATCCGCGATGTGTGGGCATACGCCCAGGCGCAGCCGGACGGAGACCTCGGCGTGGTCGTGGACGACACGAAGTCGAAGGCGAAGACCGGCACCGCGAAGGACCCGTACACCACCTCCAAGACCGACCCGCGCAACCTCGGCGAGATCGTGGACGAGATGGCCGAGATCGATGACGGCCTGGAGTGGTCGGAGACCGTGGCATGGCGCGGGCGCCGCGCCGAGCGCCGCATCATCCTCGGTGCGCCGCGCCTTGGCCGACGCCGCGAGGACCTGACGTTCACCACCGGCGCCAACGTGGTCGGCACCCCGCACGTCATCAAGGACGCCGACTCCTATGCCCAGTGGGTCATCGGGCTCGGCGCGGGCGAAGGCAAGAAGCGCAAGGTCGTCGTGGACGGCGTACGCAACGGCCGCCTGCGCCTGGAACACCGGCTGGAGACGAGCGAGAAGGACGAGGCGAAGCTGAAGCAGCGGGCCCACCGCGAACGGCTGGCCCGCCAGGTCCTGCCCTCGCTGACCGAGCTGGAGATCATCGACCACCCGGCGGCCCCGATCCACGCGTTGCGCATCGGGGACGACGTCCGGATCCGCCTGTTCGAGCCGCACACCGAGTACGACGGCTGGTGCCGGATCGTCGGCTGGACGGTGCGGCCCGGCGAGGGCGAGACGGCCGAGCGCGTGACGTTGAAGCTGGAGCGCACCAACAAGCCCGAGGATGAGACGGGCGAAGGAGAGGAGCGGTAGGTGCCGGACACGATCGCCGACCTCGGCCGCCGACTGGCCAAGCTGGAGAAGCGGGTCGTCACCCTGGAGCGCGCCCGCCGCGCGCCGTACCCGGAGTGGCGCAACCTTCCGCTGACCGGCGACACCACCGTCCCTGACGAGGAGCAGCCGCCGCAGTTCCGCGCCAACCCCTGGGACACGACCGAATTCTGCGGCCGTATCGGACTGGCGGGCGGCCGGGCCGCCGACGAGCAACTGGTCGCGCTGCTGCCCGAGGGGTACTGGCCGGAAGCGCCGCGCACGGTCGATGTCGCCTCCGACGCGGCGCGCCGCAGCCTCCAGCTCGACATCGACCCGAAGGGCATGATGCGGCTGCGCGTCCAGGACGGCGGCAGCGTCCGCGCGTCCTGGATCAGCCTCGACAGCACATCGTTCCGGACCGACCGCGCCGACACCTGACCGGCTGCGCACCCCGGCCACCGGCCGGTGTGCGCCGGTAGCATGACGCCTGGGTGACCCTCCACCCGCTTCGCACTCCCGAGGGACCGGACCGCCGCGGCGGCCACGGCCGACTGCCATCCGGCGCAGGGGAGAAGGACGAAGCGCGTGGCTACACCGCTGAGCGCGGACAGGTTCCTGTCCGTGCTGAAGGGCGCCGGGCTCGGCGTGGTCGAGCACGGCAAATGGCGCACCCACAACCGGAACACCCACGGCAACTGGGGCCCCGCGAACGGGGTCATGATCCACCACACCGGGCCGTACAGCTCCGAGAAGGACATGGTGGAGCTGTGCCGCGTCGGCTACCAGGATCTCCCAGGACCCCTGTGCCATGGCGTCATCGACCGGTCCGGGACGATCCACCTGGTCGGCTACGGCCGGACCAACCACGCCGGCATGGGGGACACCGACGTCCTGCTCGCGGTCATCGCGGAGAAGACGGACCTCCCGCGCGACAACGAAGCGGATACCGACGGCAACCGGCACTTTTACGGTTTCGAGTGCATCTATACCGGGAGTCAGCCGTGGCCAGCGGCTCAGCTCGACGCGATGGCGCGGGCGGCGGCGGCCATCTGCCGTGCGCACGGCTGGAACGAGCACTCCGTCATCGGCCACAAGGAGTGGCAGCCGGGGAAGCCTGACCCGGGCGGCATCGACATGGACGACTTCCGCGCCCGGGTCGCCCGGCACCTCAAGGACGGCGGTAAGCCGAAGCCCGACCCGAGGCCCAAGCCCAAGCCGGGCCCGAAGCCGAAGCCGACACCGAAGTACGCGGCGTACCCGGGCAAGCAGTTCTTCCGCGAGGGCCGTTCCTCCCCGGTGATCGCCGCGATGGCGAAGCGGCTGATTGCCGAGGGCTGCGACTCCTACGACACGCCGCCCGGCCCGGTGTGGAACGCCGCGCACCGCCGCTCGTATGCGGCCTACCAGATCAAGCGCGGCCACCACGGCGCCGACGCCGACGGCATTCCCGGCCCGCAGACCTGGGCGGACCTCCGCGTCCCGCACCAGGCCGGTGCCGCCGACCCGACCCCCACCACCCCGAACCAGGAGCACGACCCGATGCCGCAGGCCCTTGCCGATGTCGCCGAGCGCACCGTTGCCACCTACCTCCAGTCGCTGCTGGGCCTGATGGCAGCCTCCAGCACGACGGACATGGTGTCGCTGTCGGCGTGGCAGGCCGCCGCGGTCTCCGCGATACCGGCCGCGCTCAGCGCGTTGAAGTCCACCCTCGGCACCGTCCTGGGCAGGCCCGGAACGGCCTCGTGGCTGCCGATGAAGCGCGACCCGGCCACGCCCCAGCACTGACCACCGGGCAGCGATAGGAAGGAGGAGATCGTGCCCGAAGGACAGGTCGCGCTCGCCCTGGCGGAGCTGCGCCAGGCGCTGGAGGTCGGATTCGCTCGCATCGACGGACAGTTGGCGCTGCTCGTCCAGCGCAGCGACCAAACGGACAAGGCCCTGGAGGACCTGGAGGAAAGGGTGAGCGCGCTGGAGAAGACCAGGTGGCCGCTGCCGACTGTCGCCGTACTGGCCAGCATCACCGCGGTAGTGCTCACGGTCTTCAGCCTGGCCCGCGGCTAAGAGAACACCCTGCCGCCAAGCAGGGGCTCACCGACGAAATGCGGTCCGTCAGTGACGGAACTCCTGCCCTGATCGTTTCCCGCGATGGTCTTGATCGTTTCCTGACCTCTCGCAGTAAAGGTTGATCGATTCTCAGCGAAGGCTGGTGACCGGCACCCTTTCTCACCGATGGTTAAGCGCGCAGGTCAGAGCGTTGCGTGGAACGACGGGAGGGGTCAGTGTTGCCCGCTCCCACCGCGCGCGGTTGTGTTGCGAGCACCCGCTCAGGGGGCTTCGCGCGTACGCGGGTGAGCAGGTCGGCGTGAGGTACCGGGACGACGGAGTGGTGGCGGTGGCCGTGGGCCCGGAGTGGTACGCGAGTGTCAGGGTCCGGAACTGGCGACCTCGCGTAAGGGGAAGTCGCGTATTCCCCGGCTGTTGAGGGCTTGTGGTCACCGTGAATGGTCGCCTGGGGCATAGTGCCGCCAGGTTCCTCCGGCCCTTTCGGCGAGGCGGGCGGTGGTGTCGTCGTGGTAGCCGAGCATCCGGGCGACTACCGGAGTTGGGGCCCGGAGGACGAGGTGGCGAATCGCTGCAGTGCGTCTGTGGAGTGGGCATTTCACCAGGTAGCCTCGGGCTTCTGATCGAGGTGCTATCGCCTGTCGGTATCGCGCGTGAAGATGGTCCAGTGCCAGGAGTCCCCGTGGTAGTCGGTGTCGAACTCGTTCACCTCGATCCATCCTGCCTTCCATTGCCCTTGCCCGTGATACTTCGCCCGGCATGAGCACTGGCAGTCGGGGCCTGCTGCGTGACGGCAGGCCCCGTTGCACTTCTCGATCGGGTTGAACTCACGCCCGAGCATGATCACCTGGTTATAGCGCAGCAGGTGCCGAGCCAGCTCGAGGAAGTGACGGGTAGGCACACTCCAGCAGCCCCGCTTCTCGTTCCACCCGAGGCCGTGTGTGCTCGGCAGGAAGCGGCCGATGAAGCGCCGCTGTTCCCCTCGGGTCTTGCCCGGGAGCCACACATCCGCCGGGCCCGAGCCGGGAAGCATGACGGCCACGTAGCGGCGACCTTCGTGCATGGGGAGCAATTCCGGCGCTGGAACTGGGTCGTCGTCATAGGGGTTCATGGCGCGGCGGGCAGCGTCGTGGGTGGCCCGAAGCTGCTGGCGGCGGCGGTTGGCCTTCCCCGCCCGGTCGAGCTGGTAGTGCTCGAGCTCTTCGCCTCTCAGCCAGCGGACATGGGTGGACTCGCGGTAGGACGCAGGACACAGGGAAGAAGAGAAATCCTCTCTCCAATGCGGGATGATGATCCCGCTCCGGAGTTCGACGATCTGGCGGCAGTAACCGCATATGGGTGCGGTATTCAAGATGCCCGACCTTCCGGCACGGCGGAAGTGGACAGCCACCCCCTACTGCCACCCAGATATACCAACGCGGAGTCCGGCGTGAAAGATCTACCCCCATCGCGTTTCGGCGCGGGGAGCGATGGCCGCGCTCGACGGTTCCGGCAGAGCACAGTTGTCGGATAATGGCCATGTAGGAGAGCAGAACTGACGACCTCGCACCGTGGCGCAGTCGCAGAACGGCCGCACCGACTCCTGGTAACCGCGCGGCGTCGAGCGCACACAGCCACGGACCGCACGCAGGTCGCCAAACCACTCGTCCGCCAGCGGCGAGGACCAGGTCCACGGAAAGGCGTCCGCGTGCGCGGCGAACGCCCGCACCTTTCGCTCCCGGCCATTGATGGTCGACAGCGCAAGGTTCCGAGCCAGCTGCTGGTTGCGCCAGCCGTCCAGCATCGCCTCGAAGACCTGCTCCTCCGACCGCAGCAATCCGTCAGCGGTTTTGTCCGACAGCCCGCATAGCGTGAGGGCGCACTTGTTCCTGCGGCCTGGGGGTCATGATGGATAAGACAAGCCTGCTCGTCACCGACCTGGAGGTGGACACCGCGCTCGCAAACCCGGCGGTCCCGGCCGCCATCCGCGCGGTGTGGCAACTGCTCTGGGAGTCGGAGGTCCGGCTGGACGAGGTCCTGGCGTTCAACGTGCCGGACGCGGAGCTGAATGACCGTCTGGTCGTCATCCGGCACACGAAGGAAGTCGGCGTCTACGAGGCCGGGATCACCGTGTCGGCGGCCAACGCGCTGCGCGAGCTGATCGGAGCACGCACGGACGGACCGCTGTTCACTCTGGGAGGGCGGCGGCTGACCAAGGCCGAGGTGGCGACCGCCTTCCGCGAGGCGACCGGCGGGCGAACCATCCATGCCCTGCGGTTCACGCGCCAGCGAAAGGAGCGGGGCTCGACCCGGCTCAGCTCCACCACCGACCATCCCGAGGGCAAGACCGCGTAGAGCGCGCGGCAACGCACACGGCCCCCGCCGAAGCGGGGGCCGATTGGCCTCTTGGAGAAAAGACCGCCGCCACCATAGCAGCGACCGCCGCGCACGCCGGCGTGCCCATACGGCTACGCTGCCCTCTGCATTCAGGGCAGACACCGGAGGACGGGGATGAGTCGGCGCAAGCCGTATCTGGTCGGGCACCAGGAGTTCGCCGCGCTGTACCGCGTCGATCCGAAGCAGGTCGCGCAGTGGCTGTCGCCGAGTCGCGGCAGCGTGCTGGATCCGGAGACCGCCATCATCGTCAGTGGGGTGCGGTATTGGCCGCTCGGCTTCGCGGCCGGGTGGGGAGCGACCACCGCGCGGTTCCGCCAGGTCGACTTGGACGCGAAGGCGCGGATCATCGCGGAGCAGGGCGAGGGCTGGGAGCCGGACCTGGGGGATGAGCTGCCGCCGATCGTCGGCCAGCAGGAAATCATCGAGCTGTTCCACCTGCCCGCGCAGGGCAACCTGGCGACGACCATCGCGACAGGGCGGTTCCCGGAGCACGACTGGCTGCTGTCCGGGTCGATGCTCTGGATGCTGGACACCGTCCTCGACGCCGTCCCGAACCTCCGCGAGAGCGCGCGGAGCCTGCCCTGGGACGTGGATGAGGCAGTCGTCGCCGCCCTGCGCGACGGCACCTACGACGGGCCCGGCAGTCGCGTACTGACCCGAGGCCGCCACGCCCGAAAGCCCCTCTGACCTGCGCAAACGCTGTACCTAGCCTCGAATTGCACATAAGATATAAGTAATCCCCGTTACGGGGTTCCGCAGTTCACCAAGGAGGCAGCAGTGCAGTTCATCGCCACACCGGGCGGCGGCGAGATCGCAATCATGGATGCCCGTGAGGCCCTGGTCGTCGAAGGGGCCCTCTCGCTCTACGTCCTCAAGCACCCCGAGTCCAACGTCGCCATCGACGCCCTGCGGGCCGCAGCGGCGGCCAACGAGGCTCGCGAAGCGCGCATGGAGGAGGCGGCCGAGCGAGCCTCCGCCTGACCTCGGGCTGAGTATGTGAAGACGCGCCTTTAGCCGGTGGGGTTGATCATCTGTCCGCCGACCCGCAAGATAGGTGACATTCTTGAAAGAAGTCATCAGGGGGTGGGTATGGCAGCCGTCCAGGACGAGATACCGGGACTGGTCATCCACACCGTGAGGCAGCCGGACGGCCAGCCGGCTTCGATCCAGGCCCAGTTCGAGACATTCCACGAGCTCAACCCCTGGGTGCTGCGCGCGTTGGAGGCCCTGACTGCCGACTACCTGAAGCGCGGCGCGAGCCGTGTCGGCATCGGGATGCTCTTCGAGGTCCTGCGCTGGCGCTACGTCACGGCGACCGAGGGCGACGAGTTCCGCCTCAACAACAACTTCCGCAGCCGGTACGTCCGGCTTCTCATCGAGCGCCACCCCGAGTGGGCGGGCGCGTTCGAGGTCCGCGCCTTGCGGACCGACTGAACCAGTTCTCTTGGAGACGAACGACCCATGAATCAACCGACCGAGCAGCAGGGCGACGACGCTCCGTCCAGCGGCCCGCCCCCGACCGCCACCGAGGTGCTGCCCGAACGCAGCGTGTCCCAGAGCGCCGTTGTGCTGCGCGCCGACCAAGTGGAGTTCGACGCGCGGCAGGTGGCCGCCCTGTCGCTGATCAGCCCGGGACTCGCCCAGGCGCCGCGTGCCCAGTTGGCCTTGTTCTTCCACTTCTGCGTGCGGTCCGGCCTCGACCCGTTCGCGCGGCAGATCTACATGATCGGCCGCACCAACTGGAAGGCCGCCGACAACCCCGACGAGCCGGAGAAGACCTGGACCATCCAGACCGGCATCGACGGCTTCCGCACGGTCGCCCACCGCGCGGCTATCAAGGCCGGGGAGTCCATCTCGTACGAGGACACCGTCTACTACGACTCCGAGGGCAACGCCCACGAGGTCTGGCTGTCGAAGGCGTACCCGGCCGCGGTCAAGGTCACCGTCCTGCGCGGCAACGCCAGGTTCCCGTTCATCGCCCGCTGGGACGAGTTCGCCCCGACGTACTACGACCGCAAGCAGGGCGCGTACGTCGTGGCGAAGATGTGGCAGCAGATGCCCGCCCACATGCTCCGCAAGTGCGCCGAGGCCGGCGCGCTGCGCATGGCCGCACCGCAGGACCTGTCCGGCGTTTACGTGGACGAGGAGATGGCGCGGGCCGACGCCGAAGCCGTCGTCCGCGAGGCGGAAGAGGCGACCCGACGTCTGCGCGAGGCCGCCGGGCTCGAAGCGGCGACCGAGAAGGGCGGCGACGCGAAGGACGAGTCCGCCGAGGACTCCCAGGCCGTGGGCCAGGACGAGAGCACGGACAAGCCCGCGCCGAAGAAGCGGGCGCGTGCCGCGAAGAAGGCCACCCCGGAGACCACGCCGGACACCGCCGCGGAGTCCGACGAGGCCCCGGCCCCGGCGAAGCGCACCCCGCGTAAGCGCCCCGCCGCGCCCCGCCGCGCCTCCTGACCCCTGACGACACCGGGTGCCGCCCGCTGTGGGCGGGCGGCACCCCATCCTCTTGGAGAACACCGTGACCACTATGGCCATCGCGCCGGAGCGGCCCGTCAGCCTGTGGCCCGCCGCTCACGCGGCGGACGCACGCCGCCCCCGCTCCCAACAGACCAAGCTCGGTGCCAGCGACACCGTGTGCGCCCGCCGGGCCGGATACCTCCTGCACGGCCGCACCCCGACTGACGTCGGCGAGAAGCGCAAGGCGATCCTTGGGACCTGGCTGCACGCCGGGATACTCGACGCCGCCCGCGAGGAGTACGGCTGGCTCGTCGAGCGCCGCGTCGAGGACGACACCGTCCGGGGCCACATCGACGCCGTCCAGCTCGACAGCACCACCGCCGCCCGGCTCCCGAAGCGGCTGCGTCCCACGCTCCCGGCCGAAGAGACGACCGTCGAGGACGTGAAGACCAAGAGCACGTACCAGTGGGACAGCGTCCTGCGGTACGGCGCGAGCGAGGCCGAGCTGCGGCAGGTGTACCTGTACGCCGATCTGCTCGGCACGGAAGGCTTCGCCAGCGTCCGGGGCCAGCGGCAGCTTGCCCACCTCGGGCCGGTGCCGGTCGCTCGCATCCGCTTCCGGTTCATCAACCGCGACTCGGGTGACGACCACGTTCAGGAGATCGCTTACGAGGCCGACCGCGCCCGCCGTGCCCGCTGGTGGGTTCAGCAGGTGCGGGCCGCCGCCTCCCCGGAGGAGCTGCCGCGCACCTTCCAGGGGCCGGGCATCTCCGCGATCTGCGACCACTGCCCGTTCCGCACCGCGTGCTGGGGCCCGCTCGTCTCCGGGCGCTCCCCGCAGAGCCAGCTCATCCACGACGACGAGGAACGCGCGAAGGCGCTTGCCGAGTACGCCGAGGTCTCCGAGCAGATCAAGCCGCTCAAGGACAGGCAGAAGTTCCTGCGCGCCCAGCTCGAAGGTTCCGAACCTGGCGTCTACGGCGACAACGTCCTGAAGTGGAGCGGCGGAAACCCGACCAAGGTCGATGACGTCGAGGCGATAGTCGCGCTGTACCGCCGCGCAGGGCTGAAGGTACCGATGGTGCCCGACGCGGCGTCGATGAAGGCGACGCTGAAGGAGGTGGGCATCCCCGTGCCCACGCGCCTCGACCACGACCGGCGGACCGCAGTGAGCATCAACGTCACCGCGCGCCAAAAGCCCTGATCGCGCCACTCGGCGGGGCGGAGCTGGCATGCTCCGCCCCCGCCCTGGCGCGGCAGGAACCGGACGGAACACGGAGAGGTGCCGGTGAGCATCCAACTGATGGTGGTGGCCGCCTACCTGCCGAAGGAGGTGATCAACACGACGCAGAAGTTGGTCCTCATGAAGATCGCGGACTCGGCCGACGACCAGACCAGGCTGGCCCGGCCGGGCCTGGAGCGGATGATGGCCTGGGCCGGCGTAGGGGAGAAGCAGGTCATCACGGTGGTGACGCAGCTCGTCGGACTCGGCCTGGTCGAGCGGGTCACGGTCGGACGTGTCGGCCGTCGCGCCGAGTACCGGGTGTTCCCGCACGGCGTGCCGCCCATCCCGTCGACGGAGGAGCTGATCGAGCGGCGCCGAGCGGCGCAGCGTGCCCCGACCAACCCCCGGCTGGCCCGCAAGACCGCGCGCCGCAAGCCGTCGTCGGCGGCCCGGACCCAACAGGACGTCGCCGCACGGGAAGAGGCACGAGCCGCCGTCGAGGCCGCTTCGGAGCCAGGGTTGCCCCAGGGGAACCCTGATGATGCTCCGAGCAGGGTTGCCTCAGGGGAACCCAGTGGGTTGCCCTCGGGAAACCGGGCGGGTTCCCCTGGGGAAACCCCTTCTCTTCCTCCTTCTTCCTCTTCTCTTCCTAACCCCCCTCCCCCCACGGCTGACGCCGCAGGGAAGCCGGAGGCGGAGCGCGGAGAGCCACAGCGGGCGGGCTGCCCGAAGCACGCCGAGCCGGTGGGGAACTGCCGTGGGTGCGGGACGAACCCGCGTGCCGGGCGGGAGCAGGCGCGGCGCGAAGCGGTCGACCGCGAGCACCGCGAGCAGCAGGACTGGCTACGGCAGTTCTTTGCCGAGCAGGAGCGGCGCGTTGCGGAGACGGACCCACAAGCCCTGGAGATGGCCCGCCAACGAGTGCGAGAGCTGGCCCGAATGGGGCGCGAGAAGGGTGCCAACGCCAGGCAGAGACAGGGGCGTTCACAAGATCGGCAACATTGACGCCTTGGTGTACGCCATTAAGATATAAGTAGGAGTTCGGAACTGGCCGAACTCACCGACCCCTTGGAGACCATCTTGACCGACACGCTCACACCGGCCCCCGACGCCTACGTCGTGGTCGCCGAAGTGATCCACGGCGCGCCGATCGCACCGCGCCTCGGCGACCACCTCTACTGCTCGGCCGAGTGTGCCGAACGCGGCGTCCGCGAGCTCGTCAGCGACCTGAGCAGGGAGGAGGGCGGCAGCGGCTTCGTCCTGCCCCACGAGGGGCGCGCGATCGGCTGCGTCGTCACCCGCGGCGGCCGGATGTGGTCGGTGCAGATCCTCGCCCGGAGCGAACTGCCCACCGTCTGACATCCACTTCACCTGAGATAGATGACATTTTTCATCGGCGGGCGTGCTTTCTGTGCGCCCGCCGTGCACACCCTCTTGGAGACCAGCACATGACCACCACCATCGCGGCTCTGCCCGACCACACCGGCACCACCGACCCACTGTGGCGCCGGCTCTTCCACAGCTACGGCCACGTCATCACCCCGCTGCGCTACGCGGGCTGGGTCACCGACATCGAGACCGCCGGAGGAGGCGAGTTCTTCGTCCGCGCCGACCTGCGGGACGGCACGGAGCTGATCATCGCCTCCGAGCACAGCCTGCCCGCCGACCCTGCCGAGGTGAACGGCTGGACGGCCGTCCGCCAGGACGTGGAGAACGCCGACAGGCACACCGTCCTGTACGACTCCACCCCCAACGGCCCTCAGCGCCACCACAGCAACAGCCTCATCCCGCTGCTGGCCCGCATCGACGCCCTCGACGTTCCCCGCCGCGCGCCCCGGCTGATCGTCTCGGCCACGCACACCGCACCGTACGGAGCGAGCCACAACCAGACCGCCGGGATCGAGGGCGCGGCCACCGCCATCGCCCGCTTCTCGGAGTGGTCCCAGCGGCTCACGGACTACGAGGGCTACCGCCGCGTCTGGCAGCGGCCACAGGCGGACGGCTACCCGCTGGCGCTGTTCGAGTGCGCCGGACACATCACGACCGTCCGCGTCACCCGCAGCGATGACTGACCGGCCGCGCCGCGCACCGCGCCCCACCGGGGGCGCGGACCGGTGATCTGGCTGCTGATCGTGTGCGCCCTCGGCCTGCTGGGGTTCACCGCCCTCGGCGTCGAGGACAGCCGCCACCACCGCGCGTTACGCGCCTCCGACGAGTCCTGACTACGGCCGCCCAGCCCAGCCGGGCCGGGCGGCCCCACCTCTTGGAGACCTAAGACCGTGCCCCGATCCATCCACCTGCTCTGCGGAGCGGGCGGAGATGCCACCGGCCTGTTGGAAGCCGGTTTCGACCCCATCCTCGGCATCAACCACTGGCAGACCGCCGTCGACACGTTCGGGCTCAACCACCCGAATGCGGCGGCGCGCTGCGCCGACATCCAGAACTACCCCATGCGCTGGCTCCCGAAGGCCCTCGTGCTGTGGGCCAGCGTCATCTGCACCGAGGTCAGCCCCGCCGGCGGGAAGAAGCGGCCCGACCCGGCGCAGGACGCACTGTTCGAGGAAGAGGAGCAGTGGCGCGAACTGCCCCCGGAAGCCTTCGAGATGACGCGGGTGACCGCCTGGTGCGTGCTGCGCGCCGCCGAGGCGAAGCGGTTCCCGTGCGTCGTCGTGGAGAACGTCGTCGAGTTCATCACCGACTGGCTGCTGTTCCCCGAGTGGATCCGCGCCATGAAGAAGCTCGGCTACCGCGTCCAGATCGTCTCCGTGTCCTCCGCGCACATCGGGTCGGAGACCAATCCGTACGCCCCGCAGTGGCGCGACCGCGTGTACCTGGTCTTCACCCTCACCGGGATCCGCCGCCCCGACCTCGCCCCCCGTCCACTGGCGTACTGCTTCGAGTGCGGGCGGGACGTCAAGGCGCGCCAGAGCTGGCGCGACCCGCGGGTGAAGGTCGGCAAGTACCAGCAGCAGTACGACTACCGCTGCCCGAACAGCCGCTGTGGCCACGCGCTGGTGGAGCCGTACGTCCGGCCCGCCTCCGACGTGATCATGTGGGACGACATCGGCCAGCGCATCGGAGACCGCGTCCGCCCGCTGGTGCCGAACACCATGCGCCGCATCGCGGCCGGACTGGCGAAGTTCCCCTACGAGCCGTCCGTCGTCACCCTCACACACGGCAAGGACGGCACCGACCGCGCGTTCGCCCCGCACACCCGGCCGCTGCCCACCCGCACGGCCAAGCTCGGTGAGGCCCTGCTGGTGCCGGTGGGCGGCTCATGGAACGACACGGCTTCGCCCATCGAGGAGCCCATGCGCACCCGCACCACCCGCGAGAGCGAAGCCCTCGTCACGGTGGACCCGTTCATCGTGGAGTTCCGCAACAACTGCGACGCCGCGCCGATCGACGCCCCGCTGAGCACCATCGCCACGGCCCGCCATCACGGCCTAGTCGTGCCCGACGGCAACGTCCGCACCCGGGCCCGCAACACGTTGGTGATCCCGTACCGCAAGGCCGCGCCGAAGACCGCGGGCGAGCCGCTGCACACCCTGTCGACCCGCGACTCGGCGGCCATTGTGCGGACCGCGCCCGCCATCGAGGACTGCTACTTCCGCATGTTGCAGCCCCGCGAGCAGCTGTCAGCCCAGCGGTTCCCCGAGACGTACGAGGTCGTCGGCACCAAGGCCGCCCAGACCCAGCAGGCCGGCAACGCCGTGTCGGTCAACGTCGCGCGCTGGATCGGCGAACGCCTCAAGCCCGTTCTCGCCTAACCCCCAAGAAGAAAGGACATCACTGCCATGACACCGGCAGCGCACGACCAGTTGACCATTCTCTGCTCGCAGCGCGAGGAACTGGAGGCCGAGCGCCTGCGCATCGAGAAGGCGTACTGCCTCGCGGTGCTCGACCACATCACCGCAAAGATCCGCGCCGCCTGCCCCGAGGCGGTCTACGTGACCTTCGCCTTCTACAGCTCCCGCACCCTTGACCTGCACGGCGTGCTGGGCGCGCAGCCCAGCCCCCTGGGAACCTGCCCCGAGCTGTGGGACAACCGCGACGGGGAGGACGAGCACCCGCTCGACGACATCGCGGACCAGATCGAGTCCGACGTGCAGGCCGCGCTCGCTCCCTACTCCTCTCCGGCGTGGGCGTCCGTCCACCGCAACTCTGCCTCCGACGGCAACTCCTGGTTGTTGGAGTTGCCCCCGGCCGACCGGGCCGCCCGCGTTGTCGAGCTGGTCCGCGAGCACCACCCGGAGGCGACCGCGATCGTCGTGGACGGACGCGCGGCCGGGCGGGTCATCGAGATCTTCGAAGGCGTCGCTGACGACGGCACTCCGGTGCGGATCCCCCGTCCGGGTTGGCCGCCCGCCTGCGACACCGCCCTCGCCGGGCTCATCGCCCAGATGCTCGCCCTCCCTGCCCTGGCCGACCGGCACCTGATGCCGCTGCCCGGTGACTACGCCCACCCGTTCGGCCTCAGCACCAGCGATCAGGTCCGCCTGATGCCGCTGCCGCCGACCGCCTAGCGCACGGGAGGAGGAGCAGATGAGCGGCAACGGGTGGGTCGCCCAGGCCCCCTGCGCCGGGGACGCCCGCTTCACGTCCGAGGAGACGGTGGCCGAAGCCCCGACGGAGCCGCTGGTCCTCTCCCTCCTCGCGGCCTGCCAGGGCTGCCCGTTCCGGTCGCAGTGCATCGACCTGGTCATGCCGAGCACGAGCCTGTTCGACGGCGTGTGCGGCGGGCGGCTCTGGCACAACGGGCAGGTCCTCGCGACCTGCGATGGCGCTCAGCCCGCCGAACTACGCGAGCGCGGCCGACGCCCGATCACCCACGGCACCGAAGCCGGTGCCCGTGCCCACAACCGGCGCGGGGAGCGCGCCTGCTCCCTGTGCCTGGAGGCCGGACGGCTCGCCCAGCAGGCCCGCCGGGCCCGCAAGCGCGCCTCCGGCGCCTGATCACCACCTCTACAACTCCTGCGGAGACACGACATGTTCACCATCAAGGCCCGCGACCTGGCGGCCATCCTCGACCAGGCCGCCCCGCACCGCTTCCGGGCGGACGAGGACGCAGGCGACCTCGACGCCCTGATCCTCGACTGCACCCCCGGCCACCTCCACGTCGTCGCGTGCAGCGAGCGGACGCTCGCCGTCGCCCGCACTCCCGTCGCGGGCGACGTGTGGACGGCCCCCGTCGGCTACGACGACGCCACCGCGCTGCGCGGCTGGCTGGAGTCGTCCGACACCGTCACCGTCGAGCACCTCACCACCGGCGGCCACCAGCTGCTCCGCTTCACCGAGGGCGTCGCGCAGCTCACCATCCCCGCCGCACCCCACGTCGGCCGCCTTCCCTGGCGCGTCCTGCTGCGCCTGGTACTCGACGCCCGCGACCACGGCGCGCTGCACGGTCGTCCCGTGCAGCTGAGCGCCGACGACCTGTCCCTGTGGCTGAACGCCGGCGGCAACGGCGAGGCGATCGAGTTCCGCTCCCTGGGGTCGGCGGGCACCCTGGTGACCGCCGGACCCGACTTCCTCGGCCTCCAGACCCCGCACAGTTGGGACGCCCCGGTGCCGGGCGAAGGATGGTCCTCCTCGCTGCGCACCCGCCTGTTCCTCTTCGCCGGGCAGTTCCTCGAAGTCGGGGCGCGCTACGCGGACTGGACGGGTACGGCCTGGGTCGTGCCCGCCCGGCCCCGCCCCGGCGAGGAGCCGCGGCTGATCTCGGCCGACTACGCGGCCGTCGCCCTACCCATCTCCCAGGTGCTCGCGGTCGGCAAGTTCCTCGTCCGTCTGCCCGAATAACGCGAGATAGATGACATTCATGAATCAACGTGTGCGCTCTCGCGCTTCGGTGTGCGACCACGACGCGGACCCCGGCTACGGACTGAACCCGTGGCCCGCCGCGTGGCGCGCCCGTCCCTCGACTCCTGCGGCCCAGCCCAATCGAAAGGAAAGCCCCGTGAACAAGGCCCAGCTCATCCAGGCCGTGGCGAAGGTGACTGGCAACCGCGCTCAGGCGGCTGACGCCGTCGAGGCCGCGCTCGACGCGATGGTCCGCGCCGTCGCCGCCGGTGAGGTCGTCTCAGTCACCGGCTTCGGCAGCCTCACCCCCGAGGTGCGCCCGGCCCGTACCGCCCGCAATCCGCAGACCGGTGAGCCGGTGGAGGTCGCCGAGCGCCGGGTCGTGAAGTTCCGTCCCGGCGCCCGGTTCCAGGACCTCGTCGCGGGCCGACGGGCGATGCCCGAGTCCGGCAACTGCATCCAGAAGGACCCCAAGACCCCCAAGGTCGCCCGCCCGTAACCCGCTGCACACCAGGTGCCGTCCCGGCGCACGCCGGGACGGCACCGCCGAAGGAGTTCGAGATGAACGACCGTTCCGTGGGCGTCGAGATCGATGCCACGGCGAAGTGGCTGGAGGAGCGGTGCATGGTTGGCGCGGCCCGTCTGCTACGGCGCGTCGCGCGACAGAGGGACGAGGCCGTGCGGCAGCTTGGCCTTCGCCCCTCCTCGCCCGGGCATCAGGCGGGCGGCGGCGAGTGCACCGCTCCGCGCGACCTGGACGCCGCCGCCGAAGCGGCGATGCTGCGCACCGACGTGGCGCGTCTCCAGGCCCTGGCCGAGCGTGCCGGCTGGGTGCCCGACCCGGACGCGAAGCGCCTGTGGCGCTGGCGCGACGGCTGGTGGGAACTGAGCTACCGCCGCAGGAATCCGAAGGACGGTTACCACGACACCGGCTGGTATCTGTGGGGGCCGCTCGGCAGTTACGACGGCGAGTGGACGGCCCGCGCCAAGACTGCGGCCGTGGCTGAGGCCAACCGGCTTATCACCGACCATCGCGCAGCAACCGGCGAGGGTGATCGGTGACCGCCGAACTCCAAAGCGCCCCGGTGACCCTGCCGAGCGTCCAGGAGAAGGGGGAGTGGCAGCCGCGTGTTGTCGGCCTCGACCTGTCGCTGACCTCGACCGGCGTCGCGGGAACAGACTGGGCGCGCGCCTACCGGCCCGGCCGCCGCCGCAGCCACGAGCGGCTGGACTGGCTGGTCACGGCCATCGCGCTGAGCGTGAAGGACGGCGCGGACCTGGTGGTCGTCGAGGGCGCCGCGTACGCCCAGGGCGGTCAGGCCGGGCACCACGAGCTGGCCGGGCTGTGGTGGCTGGTCACGCAGTACCTGTGGCGCCACAGCATCCCGTACGCCGTCGTGACCCCGCACGGGCGCACGATCTACGCGACCGGTCGGGCCAACCCGGCGCAGGACTTCCCGCGCAAGGACCGGGCCCGCGTCGCGAAGGGCATGGTGCGCTCGGTGGCCGTCGAGCGGTACGGCGTCCCGTGTGAAGGGCCGGGCCGCTACGACCAGGCGGACGCCACGATCCTCGCCGCGATGGGACTCGACTGGCTCGGCTACCCGACCGTGCCCGTGCCCGACTCACACCGCCGCGCGCTGGAGGCCGTCCGCTGGCCCGATCTCATTCCGGCAGCCGCAGATTAGGGAATTGAATTGCGGAAATTAAATGCGCATTCGGTTGGCCATACCTTGCTTCTGGGGTATCTGCCATTAAGATATAAGTAAGGAATTCGGGAAATACCCGAAGAGGAAGGGGAATTGGAATGGAAATCCAGAACCACGGATGCAGCTGCGAGTGCAACAGCGGCGGCTTCTGCGGCGGCTGCGGCCACGCCGGATGCGGCGGACGCCGCTAACCATCCTCGGACCCCAGCAGCACCCCGCGCCCCCGGCCAACCGCCGGGGGCGCACCCATACGCGCAAGCGCCTCTTGGAGAACCCATGACCGACACCTACTCGCCCGGAGTCCGGCAACTCGCCCACGAAATAGGGCTCGACCCCGAACACGTCGCCCACGCCGTCCGCTTCGCCTCACGCACCTTCGCCCGCGTGCAAGTGACGACCGGCATGACCCTCGACCAGTTCCGCCGCCTGTTCACCCAGGACCGGCACTCCATCGCCATCGTCGCGAACCTCGCCATGCGCCACGCCGGCCGCCGCGACGACGCCCGACTCCTGATGGACATCTACAAGGCCGCCGAAGGCCGCCTCCCGTACCAGCGACCCATCCACACCGGCGTCGGCACCCCGCCCGAATGCCATGGCCACCCGCACGTCCAGGCCGCCGTACGCATCCTGACCGCCGCCGGACTGCCGCCCATCCACACCGACGGCGTCCACGAACTCCGCCCCGGCTTCCAGGTCCTGCCCGACGACACCGGAGAACTGCCCGGCTGGGTGTTCATCGCGCCCGACCCCGGCGCCAAGGGCCGCACCGGCTTCGCAGGCGGAGACCTCGGCTACCTCGCCGTCATGCGCTGGGCCGGATGGGGCGTCATCACCGAACGCCTCCCCGGCGGCCTGTACGCCGCCTGCCACCCCGACCACCGGGACAACCCCTTCCCCACCGACCCCACCTCTTGACCCCGCCCGTGCCCGGCCGCCCCCTGCGGCCGGGCACGGCCCACCAGAAAGGCATCAGCCCGTGAAGCTCCCCGTTGACGACGCGACCCTGGCGGCCTGGGCCACGCTGCTCGGCCTCACCGACAAGCAGACCGCCGCGACCCTCGCCGAGATCGAGGAGACCCTGCGCATCGGCTACGAGCACCGCCCCGAAGAGCTGCGCGACACCAGCTTCGACCAGCTCATCAAGGACATGGAGACCGACGAGGCGGCCCTGATGTTCCTCATCAACGGCCTGCGTCAAGCCGGTTACCCCGCCGCTGCCTACGACGTCGAGGTCCGCGGCATCTTCGCCACCCTCCGGGACCTCCAGCAGACCAGCTGATCCCGCTCCCCACCCCATCCACACGCCGCCCCGGCCGCGCCCAGCGCACCGGGGCGGCCCCATGCGCGCCCGCAGAAAGGAATCCGCAGCCATGTCCGACGACTTCTTGCCCCGCGCGGCAACCCCGGCCACCGCCGCGCGGCCCGCGCCATCGTGGGCGAAGAAGCCCCCGCCCAAGTCCAAGGCCCGCCCCACCGGCAAGATCACCGCCCGCCGCTACGCCGCCCCGCGCAACCCGCACGAGCACGCCCGCAAGATCGCGGAGAACGTCCTCGACGCCTGGTACCAGTCCTTCGGCGGCAGCAGCATCGACGTCCCCCTCGGCACCGTCGCCGGGCTGTCCCTGCTGCGCAACGTGCCCGGCCTGGCGGACTGGGTGCTCAACCTCCAGCCCGAAGAACTCCCGCAGCTCCTCAAGGAGATCTACCTCGGCCACTGGATCAAGCGCCCCGACCTGATCAACCGCGCGATACGACTCCACGATTGGGCCTGGAACCCCAACCCCGACAAGCAGCAGTTCCGCGCCGTCCACGCCGTCACCCGCGCCGCCATCAACACCGGCCTGATGGACCTCACCGGCCACGACGACCCCGGGCAACGCTCCGAAGCCGATGTCCTCAGCCCCCTGCTCACCGGCCTCCGCCACAAGAGCGACAAGAAGTGGCGCGGCGAGTACCACACGCCGGCGTGCGTCACCGACCTGCTCGCCAACATGACCGTGGCCAAGGACTTCGCCAAGCCAGGCATGTCCTTCCGCGAACCCGCCGTCGGCTCCGGCACGATGTTCCGCTCCGTCGCCCAACGCCTGCGCGACCTCGGCCTCAACCCGCACGACTTCCTCTGGTACGGCAACGACATCGACTCGCTGTCCGCCGGGTGCGCCGCCGTCAACGCGATCATCTGGGACCTCGGCCCGCGCTGCCTCATCGGCTGCGCCGACTCCCTCGCACCGGAAGACGACTACGCCAAGACCCGCGCCGAAGCCAAAGAAGCCTTCGAGCAGCGCGACCGGTACATGGAGACCGCCAGCACGATCGTCGCCTGGCGCCGCGCCTTCGACCTGGTCGACCAGCTCATGCCCAGCGAAGAGAACGCCGCGTGACCGAACCCGACCCCTTCGACCGACCCGGCACCACCCCCACGCCGCGCCGTCGACGCCCGGCCTTCGCCGGACCCCGCGACGAGATCGACCTGCCGCCCCTCGACCAGCTCGCCCCCACCCTCGACCCGCCGTGGAGCAAGGAGGACACCGACACCCCTGACCGCACCGTCGCCTACCAGCACTCCGACGGCCACCGCATCGGCCTGCGAGTCCAGTCCCGCGGCCTCGCCATTCAGACCTGGATCACCGCAGGCCCGGACCTGCCGCCGATCCCCGACGGCACCGACATCGAGCAAGCCGAAGCACAAGCCGCCAACGACGCCCGGCTCCAGCCCGGCCGCACCTGGCACGCCGTCCTGACCACACGCACCAGCGAAGCCCTGGCCGCCGACCTCGCCGCGCTCGTGCGCGAACGGCTGCTCCCAGCCCTCACGGACAAGCCACGCGGCATGCCCGCCCCCGCTCCGCCCGCCCGTATCGGGCAGCCCGACACCGCATCGCAGAAGGAAGGAACCCAGAAGTGAGCACGCCCGACAACACCGTGCAGGTCACCAGCCTGCCCAACCTCGCCCAGATCCTGCCGTACCTCCTCGGCCACTACCCGGACGACAGCATCGCCCTCCACGCGCCCGGCCCGAACTTCCATGACGGGCCGACCATGACGTGCCCCCTCCCCGACGACAGCGCCGAGTGGCAGGCCACCGCCGAGCACGCTGCCCGCCAGTTCGTGGCCTACGCCCACGACCGCGGCCATGACCTCGCTGAGGGCGTCATCATCTATCTCTGCCGCGAACCGCGCCCCGGCCAGAGCCCCGAGGACACCGCCGCGCTCCTCGCCCCCGTCGGCACCTGGCTCACGAACGAGTTCATGGAGCACCGCGCCAACGTCCTCCAGACGATCGGCCTCGTCGCGGACCGGTGGTGGGCTTACGAGTGCGACATCGACGGGTGCTGCGAGGGCGACCCGCTCCCGTCGCCCGACGACCCCACCAGCGTCGCCGCACAGATGACCCGCCTCGGCCGCACTCCCGGCCCCCACACCCGCGACATCATCAAGGAGTTCCGGGCGGCCACGGCAGACCCCGCGTTCCTCCAGGACCTGCACACCGCCGCCGACCACTTCAACTCGCGGTGCGCGACCAACGCCGGACGCGACGCCACGCTCGCGTTGACGCTGGAACAAATCGACGCCGCCATGGGCCGGTTCCGTGACGGGGCGACCGCCCTCAGCCGCGCCCTGACCACGCAGCTCATCGTCGGCCTGCAAGACGACGCCGCCGTGGAGGCCGGCGTGGCCCACGCGGAGGACGGCGACCTTCCCCACGCCCGACGCTTGTGGGCCTACCTCGCGCGGCACTGCGCTGAACCGTTCACACAGGAGGCCGTGCCAATCCTGACGCTGTTCGCGTTCGTCGCCTGGCGGCAAGGCGACCTCATCGCCGCGCGGCTGGCCCTACGCGACGCCATCACCACCGACCCCGACTACGAGCTGGCCACTGGCATACACCTCGGCACGATCGACGGCGAAGACCCCCGAAACTGGCTCGCCTCCGCCCGCGAGGGCCGTGCCCACCGCCTGACGCACCTTCAGCACGCCGTCGAGGTCGCCAGCGAATACCGCCCTGCCACCGACACCACCGCGGTGCGCTACCGCGAAGCCCTCGACGCAGCAGCCACCCACTACTACGACCAGGTCCAGACCGAGGACGGCCGACTCCTCGCCCGCTTCGGCACCATCGACATCGTCAACGGAGCCTTGGCCGACTTCCGCAACGGCCGTCCCCAGCTCATGGACGAGGTCTCCGCCCGCATCATCCTCGGCCTGCAAGATCTGCACACGAGGGACGCCGCGCTGTCCACCGGCGAGGAGAGCGACCTTCCCTACGAGCGGCAACTGTGGGGCTACCTCGCCCGGCGCTGCGTGCCGCCGCACACCGGAAAGGCTCCGCCGCTCCTCACCCTCCTCGGCTGGGTCGCCTGGCGGCAGGGCGACACCGTCACCGCCAGCCACGCCTTCGCCGAAGCCCTCGACATTTACCCCGGCTACACGATGGCCAAGCTGCTGCTCGACGGCATCCGCAACGAGTGCGACCCGGCCCGGCTCCTGGCGACGTACCGCGAGGCTGCGGCGGAGTTCGCCGCAAGCCGACCCGACCTCGACACCCTCTGACCAACACGGTGGCCCCGGCAACCGCCGGGGCCCCTGGAGACGCACCTCATGACCACGCCTGACGAACGCTGTGGCGCCGTCACACGCCACACCGACTACCTGCCCCACTACCGCGACAAGAACAGCAACAGCCGCGACCGCTGGCGCATCGCCTGGGGACACCCCGGCTTCACCCATCACACACCGCCCGAACCCACCGCCGATCACCAGCCCACCGTCCTCGTCCGCAACTGGGGCCGCCTCGCCCCGGACGGATCCGGCGACCTCTGGACCTACCTCCACCGAGGTGCATGCCTCGGCTGCAACTGGGAAGGCCCCGACCGCCGACGAACTGACCAAGCCGTCGAAGACGCCCACGACCACACCCACGAGGGATGGCGCGACCTCCCGCCACTCCCCGAACGCCGAGGCCGGCACTGGACCACCCACGCCACGCGCCTGTACCCGAAGGGTTGGTTCGACACAGGCGGGCCCGTGCGCACCATCCGCACAGGAATCGAGAAACGGCACCTGCCCGGCAAAGCGCCCGGAGGCGGCTACGACCTCGCCGTACAACCGCCAAGGACGGAGCATCGGACAGCGATCACCGAAACGCTGCTCCCGGAGTACCACGAGAGCGAGGCGGCGTGAGCGACCCCAAGTCCGTCACGTGGCTCCGACCCGAGTACAAGGGACGCGAAGACGAACTGATCAACCTCGCCGCCGGAGCAGCCCTCGTCGGCGTCACTCGCTCCACCGTCAGCAACTGGGCCAAGCGCCACGCAACTTTCCCGAAGATCGTTTTGCTGACGGGTATCGGCGACAGGCGCGTGAAGTACATCCCCCGCGACGAGTTCCTGTCCTTCGCCCACGCACAGATGAACAAGGAACGCACGCCAGCCCGTAGACCGGTCGCCCGCCGGCCCACGACCCTTCTGCGATCAGACGAGATTGCTCACTCCGAACGGCAGATAGCCAGGCTCACTGAGCTGGAGGCACGTCAAGCAAAGGCCCTCGCGCGCACCCAACAGGCACTGAGGAAGCACCGCGAACGCCTCAGGCAGGCTCGGCAGGCGCTCGCTGCAGAGATCGCCGCAGTGCACCACCTCGAACAAACGGAAGGCGCATCAGGCGTGGACTCCGCAACACCAGGAGGAGGAAGCATCCCGGAGTGACCTCGCAACGAGGCTGCTCACCGCAGACAGGGCCGCGCTCTCGGGTGCAGACGGCGCGGCCCTGGCGCATCGGTCAGGAGTGCGGCTAGCGATGCTCGCACTACACAAAGGCGAGGCACGCCTCCCCTCAGAAAGTGCTCCACGCCGATGCGTGCGCCTCCGGACCGTAGGGACTCCACCCGTTGAGGTGCGGCTTGAGATCTTCCGGCTCGAACGTCAGCCCGGACGGCATGGTCGGTAGTTGTGTCAGCGGGTCGAGGGTCTCTGCGTAGTCGCGCGCCCACCGCAACCAGACACGAGCCGATTCGACGTCGACGTCCTCGTCCACCGCTACATTGATCCTGCGCTCCAGAGCGTCGCAGTACTGGCGGAGCGCATCCGCATCCTGCCACTGCCTTGCCTGCTCACGGAGAATCGTTGCGAAGCGAGCCTGAGCAGCCTTCTCTTTGGCGGTAGCCATGGCCGCTTCCCAGCTGATGCGGCGCTCTACCTTCGCGCGTTCCTCATCCAGCTTCCTCTGCTGCTCCTCGACCGCGCGAGTCTCCAGTTCCCGGAGCACGATCCCGAGGACGTCCTCGAGTTTCGACCGCTTGCGGTCGCCCCAGTGGTGCTGCCTCTTGGACCGGCTGTACCCGATGTCCAGAGCGAGCTGCTGAGAGCGGTCTGGATCGGCAGACTGGGGAAACTCCTGCTTGATAGTGACGCAGCTGGTGAAGCCGTCGATAACGATCTCCAGCACCCCTTCCCGACAACTCGCGGGGAAGTACCGGCCGTTGTAATAGTGCGCTGAACGGTGGTCACGCTCAGGGACCCGCTGCTCGCGTACCTTGTATCCCCGGCGTTCCGCCTCTGCTGCGAGCCCTTGCAGCAGCAGCAAAGCACGGCGACGCAGAGAGGGCGGCATAAGAAGCCGGCGCTCGCTGTCTCGCAAGGCCGCCACGACGCGGTGCGGCGAGCGCAACTGCCCGGGGACTGAAACCCGCGGGTTCTCCTCTGGGGACCTCCGCCCAGAGTTGGCATGTGGGCCGTCTACCAACGAGATTTGCAGATCACGGCCCGCGTTCCACAGTCGCTGCTTCTCGATGCGCTTGCCCGCCGGCGCGAGTTTGTGCCGCTTGGCGAAGTCGATGACACGTCGCCACTCGGTGATCTCATCCTCGTCAGGCTCTGATATGACCACATGGCGCTCGGCGGCCAATCGCTCCACGAGCTTGGTCGCTTTTGCGCGGCGTGCGACGGGGATGGGCCTTTCGCTGTACGGCGTTGGCTGCTTCTTATGGGTGGTCGCCGGCTTGCTCCCATGAGCTGTCGCCGTTGTCGTGGAGCCGCGGACCCTGCCCTTCGCCACGGTAACCGGTGCCTTCGATCCACCAGCAGCCGTGCGCCCGTGTGCCGGATGCTCCGGATGATGACCGTGCTGCAGGTAGAACCGCCCTGCCTCAGTAACTTCCGCCCGCCAGCCGCCACCTCGGCGGCTCACCGTCACGAGACCCCGATCGCGCAGCGCATAGGTTGATCGCCGCATGCCCGGGTCCTGGGCGCCGGGATCCTCGCCGCCAGCAATGCTCCTGAGGAGCGTGAGTTGTCGATCGTTCAACGCCTTCCAGCGATACATGCCACAAGTTCACAAGGGGACGAGGCGGGTCACAAGAGCGGCCGTCCGCCCGACCGGGAGAGTCGGAGAGGACAAACCGACCACGGACGGGGCGCTTCGAGTCTGGAGTGACAGTGCCTGCGGCCCTGTTGGCAGGAAAGAGACGGGTACATCGCCGAGTTCTACCGCTAGACCCAGTAGGCGGAAGCGGCCTTGGGTAATCGAACGCCATGCGCAATAGGCTCGCATCAGGCGGCTAACCTGCGCAGATGTCGCCCGGCTCCACCCTCGGGCGAGGAGGGCAGTGTCCCTCTCGCCGGTGCACCGCTCCGCTGCTCCCACGCCCGACATGTACGGGCCTTCCTCGCCCGCCGCTGCCTTCCGCCCTACACCGACACACCGTCCCGGCCCGGTCCTGGCCTGGTACGCCTTGCGACAAGGAGATCTCCCCGTCGCGCGCCTCGTGCTCAGGGAGGCCCTGACCGCGCACCCAGACCACCAGATGGCTGACACCATCCACGACGCCATCAAACGCGGAAGGAGATGGCCATCGCCCTATAGGCCCGTGACGGACGGCTGGTGCAGGCCGAGCGCACCGACGCGCAGGAAAACCGACAGCCCGGAGGCTCCGGCACCCAGCCGGGGCCACCCCGAGCGTGGAGCTGCTGAATCCCACCCGCGACGGCCTACCCTCGCTTCGGCGGCTTCGCGGTGCTGATCACTTGGGTAGCGTGGCCCGGCCCTGCCGGAAGTTCCACTGTGACGGGGAAGGTCCACAGGCGGTCACAATGCGTGACGCTCCTCAACTAATTCGATCCTCCGCTGTGGACTGGACGGCATCTCCACCAGCAGCGGTTCTTCACAGGCCCCACCGACGTGATCAAGGCACCAGCCGGGACCCCCGCCAGACGATCAAGCGAGACTGTAATCGGAACGCGATGTGCGTCTTGAGCGTTTCGGCTATGCTGCGGGAAGAGCGACGAGAGAGAGGAGGGGCGCCATGACTACCGAGGCTAGAGTCCATGACCAAGTGGTGCTCCCGCCCGCTGCTGAAGATCGCGAGACCACGGAGCTGTGGTCGGATCTTGGGGATGCGCTCGAAGCCACCGCTGCGAGCACTGGTGGCGGCGTACCGCTCCTGATCACTCCTTCCGGGGAAGAGATCAAGCTCCCGGACGAGGCCTTCAGCATTCTCAAGCTTGTCGCCGACACCATCAACCAAGGGCTGTCCGTGACAGTGAACCCACATGAGACTTGGCTTTCGACTCAGGAGGCTGCGAACATCCTGGGTGTTTCCAGGATGACCGTAGTGCGGTGGCTCGAGGAGGGGCGCCTCAGCTACGAGAGGCCAGGCCAGCACCGCAAGCTTCGGCTTCGGGATGTGCTTGAGTTCAAAGCGGGGCGTACTGCGGAGCTGAATGCCTTCCTGGGTGATGTTGCTGCCGAAGAGGCTGAGCAGGGGCTTTACTGAGCGGAGGCACGTCGAGAGGACGTCCCGGGATCATGACATTAGTGTTGGTATGTGAGCTATTCGGTCATCCTTGATGCCGGCACGCTGGTTCCGGGCTACCTGCGCAACGCACTGCTTCACTTGGCTGCGTACGTGACCTATCGGCCACTGTGGACAGAACGCATCTGGGCGGAGGCGCTGCAGGAGGCCTGCCAGCTGAACCCTCTCGCGGATCGTGCTCGGCTAGAGCAAATCAACAAGAGCATCCAGTCGAGGTTCGGTGACGACGCGATGGTCACCGGATGGGAGCAGCACGAGTCTGCGATGACCAACAATGTGCAGGACCGGCATGTCCTGGCAGCGGCGGTCGCCTCCAACGCGAATGGCGTCGTGACAACGGACCCCGGGTCGTTCCCGGAGCCCTCGCGTCAACCCTTCAGCCTGGCGCTCTACTCGCCCGATGACTTCCTGGTGGATCGCCTCAACTGGACCCCATCCAAAGTCCTATCGGCGGTTGAGGCGCAGGCAGCGGAGACAGCCAGGGGTGGGGCGGGAGAACGACTCTCGGCCGAGGACATCCTGGACAAGCTTGAGGAGAAGGCTCCAAACTTCGCTCGAGAGGCGGCTGACGCGCTGCGCCAGTTCCGCGTGCACTAACTATCGGCTTCCCTTAGGGGTTCCTGCTGCCGGGGCTTACTTGGTCCATCTGCGTAGTGTGGCCGCTCAACACGCGTGTCGCCGGCACCAACCGCAGGTACGGCTTTTAGGGTGCCGATGCCGTGACACACGACTCTTCCCCCTCGAAAACTACCCCCTCGTGGCCGCATTGCGGCAACGGGCGATCAAATGCCGATCCGGTCGGCTGCCGAGGCATCAAAATCTCTGGCCAAAGCACATGCTTGGCACACCTCGACACGACATCTGCCCAGAGCTACTTCGACAACCTGAGGCCGGGGCATACTGCAGACTATCGTGGCGTCGAATTCACTGAATCACTTCTCGGTAGGCTGCTTGAAAAGCTTCAAGTTGATGGCAGGCCGCATCTCCATAATGCAAAATTCAATGGCGCGAAATTCGCGGGCGCTGCCGACTTCAGCAAAGTAGACTTCAGCGGCGACGTTGCATTCACTTGGGCCGAATTTACCGGTGACGCCCTATTCTCCAGGGCCGTGTTCTCTCAGTCCGCATGGTTCGAGAATGTAAAATTTGCTGGCCTTGTCAGATTCTCGGGAGCGAGATTCAACGGTGGCGATGCCAGGTTCTCCGAGTCCGAGTTCATGCGCAACGTCCGATTCGACGACGTGACATTTAATTACGCTGCTCGCTTCAACGGTGCAACGTTCCGGGCATCGTCGCGATTCGGGCCGTTGCGCGCCGCCGAGCTTGAGCTCACCGGGGCGTTGTTCCTGGCGCCACTTACGATTGAAGCGGCCGCTAATAGTGTCCTATGCCAGGGGACCCGTTGGGAAGCAGCTACGATCATGCGGCTACGTTACGCAGTGGTGGACTTGAGCAACGCTGCACCAACGCAACCCACGGCGATCAGTGCGCATCCAAGCCCCTTCGAAGGACTGGATGAGACCCCTCTAACCCCGAGTGGCGCCGATGCGGCCCCGGCCGTGTGCCTGCTGTCGCTGCAGGGGGCAGACGTATCTCAACTGGTTCTTAACAATGTCGATATGAAACGGTGCACCTTCTCGGGTGCATTCCATCTGGACCAACTCAGAATGGAAGGAGGCTGCGAATTTTCTCGGCCCCCCACCTGGATCCGCGGCGTGTGGCCGCCGCGGCGCTGGTCAAAGCGGATTACTATCGCTGAAGAGAATCGCTGGCGGGCTACAGCTAAGGGCCGCTGGAAGAAAAGGCGCTACCCTGGCTGGAGTTACGAGCAAGGCGACCCAGAGCCCGTCAAAGAACCCACTCCAGAGACCCTTTCTGTGGTTTATCGCCAACTCCGCAAGGGGTTCGAAGACTCAAAAAATGAGCCTGACGCAGCCGATTTCTATTATGGCGAAATGGAAATGCGCAAACGGGATAAGCGGCGCCCGTGGGTGGAACGCAGGTTGTTGGGGGTCTACTGGCTCGTGTCAGGGTATGGCTTGCGGGCAGCGCGCGCCTTCGCCTGCCTCATTACCGCCATGGCGGTGACGGCGCTCGCTCTGATGCTCTGGGGTTTGCCGAACGGTTCACTCCAGCCTAAGACCACCGGCAAGGTGACTGGCCAGAACATCAGCCTCAAAACCGAACAGCCCTCCCCTGAGCTCACTCTCACTGGCAAGAACCGAATCAGTTGGGACCGGACTGAAAAAGCTATTCGCGTTACGCTCAACGCGGCAATCTTCCGATCCCCCAGCCAGAATCTCACCACGCTGGGGACTTTCATCGAGATGGCGGCTCGTTTCATTGAACCGGTCCTGTTGGCTCTGGCCATCCTTGCCATTCGGGGCAGGATCAGGCGGTGAGCGCCGGTGTGCCAGTCTTGGTTCTGCCGCAGCGTGGACCCGCTCGAAGTGTGCATCGCGTCATCCCACGTGCACGACGAGGATATGTGTTCTTCCCGCCGTCGCTCGTACCGCCGCGAGAAGTCGAAGACCCGCCCCATCCAGCCCAGCGCGGCGTCCGCGTCGTCGTATTCTGGGAACAGGCCGCTGACCTGCGAAAGGCGGCGATGTTCCACCTCCGGGCACAGGAGGGGGAACCCCGCTGCGCCGGTAAGGCACTCCGCTGCGTGCGAGTTCGAGACCTCGACTTCCCCGCCGCTCAGCCTGCGTCGATCTACGCAGGCACCCCAGATGTCTCCCTCGGGAGGGCTCTCGGGGGACCGCCAGTGGACACGCAGTGGACGGAAGGACCCGGAAGGATCAGGAAGGCCGGCTCAGGGCCAGAACGGCGAAGTGCCTCTGACCTGCGGTTATAGGAAGATCGAGGCAAGACTGGGGACAGATCGGAAAATCAGAAAAGGACTCATAATCCGTCGGCCGTGGGTTCGAGTCCCACCCGCCCCACGAGAAACAGGTCCTGACCTGCGGAAACGTCTCTGCAGTGGCTCTGAGTCACAAACTCGGGTCCAGCGGAGAGAATCCGCTGCTCACGAGTACCGCTTGAGGTGTTACGGCGGCCGCGTGGATGCTCCTGACGAGGCTCTGACCTGCGGCGATGCAGAACAAGCTTGCTGCTGGAAGTTACGCAGCGGAGCCGAAAAGCAAGATCCAGTGGACGCTCAGGGGACACGAGGAAATGGAAGGGTCGCTTGGTTCGGGTGATCCGCCGCAATCGGCGTGGCCGTTGCACGCGCGAACCCTGAGCCAGCTTCTTCAGGAGAGCCTCGTCGAAGATCTGTAAGTCCTGTTGCCGGTGACGTCCGGCTGCGGCTCCAGTTCGATACTGCGCCTATCGCAGAGCTCGAACGGTAGGTGCTGACCAGCGGAAACGCTGCTGGGGTGGATCGCTGCCAAGTGCCACCGGCCCCTACCAGTTCCCCCGGCGGGAGGTGCCCTCGACTTCTGCGCGCCGGTAGTGCCACAGACGAGGGGGGCGAACAAATGCCCTAAGTTGGGTGGACTGGGCTCGCTCGAACCCGTCACCCACCATTCCCAGCCAGCCGGACATCCAACCGGAAAAACGCAGAATAATCAGATACTTGGCGACCGTTCCTTCGCTCGCCGACCTCTTCCGGAGCACCGCCGCAATTGAGAAGGGCATCGAGATCATTCCCGAGGTCCTGCAGGTCGGCCTCGACACTTGGAAGCACCCCTCTTTCGGCGCTCATCGGAATCAGGCACTGATCGCCCCCCCGCAATCCATGATGCGAGCCCCCCGGGGGGGTCGGGGATACGGCTCAGTGTGCCGGGGCTGATGATTCCCCGGCCCGAGGACGGCACCGGACGGATGCCCGCTGACGAGGTCCTGGCCTTCGAGGACGGACTCGGCGAGTTCTGCGCGATCCTGACAGGTGTCTTGGGTGACTGGTTCCACTTGACGCGCCATGCACGCGCGCCCCGACTGCACCGGCTGCTGCCGGAGCGTATGGCGGCAGAACGGCGGATTGTCGCGAGCAGCGCCGTCCCCCTGTTCGCCTTGGCGGTCGAGTACGGCCGGATGGATCCGGTCGCCGCCCGCGTGGGGCAGGCGGAACTATACGCGGAGACGGGCCAGGTCGAGCAGGCCAGAGAAACCGGTACCGCGGCGCTCACCGCGCTGCGCGCCGAGCCCCACCTCGCATATGCCGACCCCGAGTTGCTGGTCCGACTCGGCCGAGTGTTTGAGGTCATCGGGGAAGAGGAGACCAGGCGCTCACTGTGGGCCTGGTACGTCGAGATGGTCTGGCAATGAGAACGGGCGCAGGGGGACGAATGAGCGGCGAGTACCCGGTGGTCGCGGCCATCGACTTCGGCACACACGGCAGCGGCTACGCCTGGACAGTGGTCAGCGAAGACGACCGGGAGGCCAGCCAGCGGAAGATCTGGTACCAGGACCGCTGGCCTGAGGGCGGCCACTCCGCGTATCCGAAGACGTTGTCGGCGCTGCTGCTCGACGCGAACGGAGAGACGGTGGCGTGGGGGCACGCGGCCCGCCGGGAGTGGCAGGAACTGGGCGGAAACGGCGAACGGGAAGGGCACACCTACGCCGCCGCGTTCAAAATGGCACTCGCCCCGCAGCACTACGGCGGTGGGGTAGTGCCCGGTCTGGGACCTGTGGGCGTGGACTCCCCCGGGAAGGCTCGGTCCCTCATCGTCGCCTATCTCCGCGAGATCTTCCGGGTCGCGCTGGAAGGCATTATGAAGAGCGGATACCACCTCGAGGACATCCGCTGGTGCCTCACCGTCCCGGCCATCTGGGACGAGGCGCAGAAGGAGCTGATGCTGGAGGCGGCCGCCGAGGCGGGCCTGCCCGCCGATGGCGACCAGTTGTTGCTCGCCATCGAACCGGAGGTGGCGGCGCTGCACTGTCAGGTGCATCTCGCCAATGTCGTCGGTGCTGATCCGAGGCGGCTCGACGTAACCCGTGCCGATCAGCGGTTCATGGTGGTCGACTGCGGTGGTGGGACGGTCGACATCACCGCACACCGGGCCGAGAGGGGGCCGGGCGGGGCCGTCCGCCTGCGTGAGATCGCCCGGCCGCTGGGCGACCGGCTGGGATCGGAATACGTCAACCAGGCATTCGTACGGACGGTGCTGACCGACAGGCTGGGAGATCGCACGATCGCCCGGCTATGCGAGGAGTCCGAGCACTCACTTTTCGAGCTCGTGGGTGAATGGGAGTACTGGAAGGTCATGGCTGACGTCGAGGTGGAGCCCCGGAGCGGCTCGCCCCGATTCAAACGCCGGGTCAGCCTGACCGTGTCCGCCGAGCTTTCCGACATGCTCGACGAGGAGACCAAGCGGCACCTCGAAGAGTACCCGGGGGGCAGCCGACATCGGATCCTAGTCGAACCGAAAGAGGTCGAGGCAGTCTTCGACGAGATCGTGGAGCAGATCCTGGCTCTGGTCGACCAACAGTTGGATGAGATGCGGCGCACCGTCGGCGAGTCGTCCGAGCCGGAGCAGATCCTCCTGGTCGGCGGTATGGCTCGGTCCGACTACCTGCGGCACCGGATTGCCCTGCACGTGCAGGGCCGGGCCCAGGTGCTCACGCCTCCCGACCCCGCGAGCGCCGTCCTCTTCGGCGCCGTCCACTTCGCCTACGACCCGTCCGTGATCCGCGCCCGCCGGGCCCGGCACACGTACGGCTGTGCTTCCAGCATGCCCTTCGAGAAGGGCTGGGACCCGGAGGCCAAACGATTCGAAGACGACTCCGGCGAGACGCTGTGTGCCGAGCGGTTCAGCGTGTTCGTCACGAACAACCAGGAAGTGGAGGCCGGTGAGACCGTGGAGCGGGTCTTCCACCCCACGAAGCGGGATCAGTCGAGCCTGCTGTTCGGCCTCTACCGCACGCGAGAGAAGAGTCCTCGCTACGTGGACGAGCCGCACTGCAAGAAGATCGGGGAGGTGGAGATCGACATCTCCGACTCGATGCACATGCTGTTCGAGGATCGCAAGATCCTGCTGCGTATGAGCTTCGGGGACACACACATCAAGGTCGAGGCGATCAACCTCCGCACCAACCGCACCACGTCCACCGACGTGCGATTCCACAGCGTCTACTGACCACGCAGAGAGGGGCGGGAGAGCGAATGAAAGGAAAAGTGCAACAGATGATCACGGATCTGTTCGGCCGAAAGGCGGATACGGACCGTGCGCACGAGGAACTCCTGCGGTGTCTCGCCGACGACGTCGAGGGTTTGAGTGCGCGCGTGGGGAAGCTGGAAGCCTCGATGAACGCCCTGCGCGAGCTTGCCACGCACGACCGTACCGACATGCCGGACGAGACGTTTCTCGTCCATACGGATATTGCCGATTCCTTCAGGAAGCTCGTACAGCAGATGATCGAGCCGGCCGCCGGTGCCGTCATGGGTCGTTGGCGAGCAGCGAGTGACGAGCCACTGTCTGAAAAGGCAGCGACCCGCGCCGAGGCGCACATCGTGAGCCATCTCACCCGCGTCCTCTTCGAAGACCAGGCCCCGGCGCTCAGCGACACGCCCTCAGCAGAGGCGGTGCACCACCTTCGGCAGCACGACATCTTCCTGGACCCTGATGAACTGGAGCCCCTGTGGGCCGAGGCCCGCCGCATCATTCAGAAGACGAACGCGGCACGGCACGCCTGCGAATGGAACTTCGCCTGCGTCAGGGGAGCGTCACTCAACAGCAGGCAGAAGGCGTGGGGCCCATGCCGAGCGGAGGACCCGGTCGACTTCGTCATGGCACCTGCCTATGTCGTTACCGAGGGCGACACGATGCGGGTGTGCGAAGAGCAGCTGGTCTTCACCAGCCCTTGGCTGAGCGGTGGAGAGCGTCCCGGGTAACCGCTGTAGCGGGAGTCTTCAACAATTATTTGCGTCGGGTCTGCGGCTCGTTAGAGCTCGTAACAGTGAACGCATATGGGCGCACCTGGTCGGCTCATATTCGAAAGCCAGACTTGCTGGCAGGCCCAGTTACGTCAAGTGAGCGGGAAGGCGAATACGCTGGTGACTTCGAAGGCTTAGAACTAGGAGAGCGCGTACCCGATCTTACTGCTCCTTTCCACGCGGAGACTTCCATGACTTGATCCAACGGAGAATCCGACCAGCTAAAGCAGGGGCCTGGATGTGGCCAACGCCTAGCTCCAAGCGGATTTTATCGGCCTCCTTGGCGCGTCCAAGCGCGTCTAGCACCGTTGCGTGTGCGGATAGGGCCATCTGTAGGTTACTGCAGAAAGCCTTGGGGGTGGCCGCGGCCAGCTTCCGGTAGAGCTGCACGACCTCTGCGTCTATCTGTTCCATTTCGGCATCGACATTCTCTCGAGCCGCAGCAAAGGCGGTCAGCGCACCGGCCAGGTGCGGCTCGTAGATGACAGGATTCGCCTGAGACAGCCCGCGGCATATGTCAACCGACTCTTTTGCGGCGATCCGAGCGTCCGCGTAGCGGCCCACTGCGGCCAGGCGGAGACCGAGATTCGACAGCGAGCGCGCGAGTTCGGCTGCATGGACGGATTCGTTCCTACGAGCCAATCGGCGTCGGATGACCACTGCCTCTTGGACTACAGCCAGAGCCTCGTCCGCCTGGCCAAGCGCAGAGAGCGTCACGCCGAGACCCGCAAGTGAGTCGGCAAGGTGAGGTTCGTGGAGAGCTGGTTTCGCTTCCGCCAGTCGGCGAAATATCTCTGTTGCGTGCTCTTTCAGCGTCAGAATAGTTTCATTATCTTGGCTCTCCGGCAGAATCGCTGCCAGGTTGCCGAGTGAACCGGCGAGGCGAGGTTCGTAAAGTGCGGGATTCGCCTGTGCCAGCCGGTCATAAAGTCGAACTGCCTCTTCGGTAGACTTTTGGGCTTCATCGGGTCGCGACATGCCCGAAAGGCGGACGCCGAGATTGTTGAGACAGCGGGCAAGGTCCGGCTCGTGTGCTATCGGATTCAATTGTGCCAGTCGGCGATATAGCTTCACCGCCTCTTCAGTGGCATTCAGGGCCTCTTCACGCCGCTCCATCGCCCACAGGTCCACACCAAGGTTGGCCAACATGGTCGCGAGTTCCGCCTCGTGTCCCCCTAGGCGTCGGTAGAGCTGAACCGCTTGCCCAGCGGCCTCCAGTGCTTCCTCGCGCCGACCCACTGCCGACAGGTGCACACCAAGATTGCCCAGCGAACGCGCTAGATGGGGTTCGTACGCGACATTTCCCCTTGAGAACCGGCGGTAGAGCCCCAGAGTCTCTTCTGCTGTGGCCAACGCTTCCCCATGGCGCCCCACATCTCCCAGACGATTACCGAGACTGGCCAGTGACTCTGCCCACTCGTGCTCGTACTCTGCCTGATTCTCCTTCGCCAATGGACGCCAGATCTTCTCTGCCGAACGGGCAGAGTCCAATGCCTGGTCGTACAATCCGGCGTTCGTCTGACGTATTGCCAGCCAGCTGTACAGACCTGCCCGTTCAGCCGGGTCTTCCGTGTGTGCGAGTCTGTGAGAGGTGACGCGGGCGGCCAGAGCGGCTATGCCGGGATCGAGGTCGGGGTGCCGCCCGTCCGGAAACTGCTCCACCACCGCTTCGAACACGTCGAAGTCGGGTTCGGAGACTTCGGCCAGAGCCGTGAGAGCGGCACTCCCGGCCGCTATGGCCAATGCGGGGTCGGTGGTCAGGACTTCATTGAGATGCTTCGTGACGTGAGTCCAGCGGCCAGGGCCGGCTGAGGCAGCCAGGAACACGACCGAACGGGATGCCCAGGCAGGTGCACCGCGTGTGTCGCCCTCACTGGTGAGCACCGTGCGTAGCGTGTCCGAGGCCCAAGGCTGCGACGGGTAGTCGGCCGTATGGCCGATCAAGGTCAGTGCCAAGAAATCCTCGGCAAGTCGGTCGGGATACAGGGGCTCGAAGGCATGGCCGGGATCGGCACTCGGATAGCAGATGGAATGGTCGGCGACTATCTGCTCAGGATCAGATGCCATGGGGAGGCGCCCGAGAACAGCGGCCGCGGTGCTGCTAGGGACTGTTCCCGTGAGGGTTGCGGTGAACACGGCCTGGTTCATTTGGTGCGGCGGGGTGCGACAGCGTCTTTCGCTGGGCTTGAGCCGGCGGCTCTCATCCCCGTAGAGCCGTGCCCAGTGCAAGTGCTCACGGTCCAGAAGATAGATCGTCAGCCCTTCAATATCGTCAGGAGGCCGGCGACCGGCGGCGTGGGCGTCGACTGCCACCAGTGCGGCCATATGCACGGCCAAGGTGAGGCTCATCTCCGGTCTGCTCAGCGACTCGGGTGGAGCAATGCCGGTGGCCTCGCCGAGGCCGTAGTGGCTCGCGAAGGCATTACGGGCAGCCGTGAACATCTCATCGCGGGCGTCCTTCCGCGACGGTAGGGGATGAAGCTTCTGGCTCGATGTGGCAGCCTGCAGATTTGCCAATGCGGCTCGAACTCTCGGCCAGTCGTTGGTGGTGCGAGCCAGCAGCAGGATACGTGTCCGTACTCCCGTCTGGTGCAGGAGAGCATTGCTCAACAGCCATATGAGATGGGTCAGTGGCCATTGATCGGCGTAATCGACAATGAGGAGCAACCCGGCGGTTCCGTCCAGGCGCAAGTCTTGGCTGCCCGGCGGCGGAAAGACCGTCCCCGGGCCTTGCAGGGCCGTGACGGTCTTCCAGTTGCCGGCAGTGGAGTCCTCGGCCAGGCGGTCAGCCAGGCGGGTCTTCCCTTGACCACCGGGGGCGTGGAGCAATCGTGCTGACAGTTGCGGACCGTCGTCCCGCCACTGCCGTAGTTGATCTAACTCTTCGTTCCGGCCGGTGAAGCCGACAACCTGGAATCGTGCATTGAGCATGCGACTGGGCAACTCGCGCAGCCACGTGCGATCCAGTGCCGCCGGAGGCTTCCAGTTCTGCAGCAGGTAAAGGGGCGTGCCGTCGCCGAACACATGGATATCCGCGCCCTGCGCTCCGTATGCGAAGCCGTTGACAGCAGAGATGACCTGTCTGGGAGGTTCGGGATTGAAGGACGCCGACTCCATCAACGCTCTTCGTTACCACCCGCAGCACCGTCGGACGTCTGAGCGTCCGTTGGACGCACAGGTTCCCTAGCTGCCTCGTGTACGACGACGTTGCCGCCCTGGGAGGCGAAGAGTCTGCCTCCCCCTCTGACGGTATTGGTCATCACAGCGCCGCTCGTCCCAGCCTGCACACTAGGCTCGTTCGGCTCCCAGTCTTGGCGGCGCATTCCGCTGACGGACACCGCCAATCCGGCTAGCGCCACGAAGAGCCCCAGAACGCTGGCCCACTTGTCTGCCTCGTCCAGACCCACCACAACGAGGTATATCGCCAGCGCCCCTACCGCCGTCGCGGCGACCGCTCCGCCGACCCACGCCTGCCCCCGTGCCGTCACAAGTCCATCGTTCCCCCCGCTACCGACGTCGAACCGCTGTTGCCGGTAGAAACCCTCTGCGACAACGGAGCAGGCCGATTCTCGTCGGGAAGGCACTCCGTTGCTCGACTCTTCGAGAACCACGAGGCAACAGGCTTCTGCCTGCACACCTGCCCTCGGCGAGGTCCCAGTGGCCGTCGAGGATGGCTCGCCGGGCACCCGTAGTGGACACGCAGTGGACGGAAGATCGTGAAGGAACAGGAAGGCCACGCGCAGGTGCGAAGGGTCGCAGGCCGCTGACCTGACCGCGGGGAGACCCATTCCTGCCTCCCTGTTCTGGGGTCATCAGAACAGGCGTGTCTCAAGGGGGACGGCTGTGTCTGTTGTGGTGCGGAGTTCAGCAGGGACGGGGACACCGAGCTGGATAGCTGTGGGGGTGTACAAGTCGGCGCTGACCTCAGGGGTGGTCAGCGAGACGAGCAGGCCGTATGAAACGCTCCGGCCGACGCGGTCGGAGCTGTTGTGGTACTTCCACCAGCCTCCGGCGGGATAGACAGCAAGGACACCGCAGTCAGCCAGCTCCCGGGCAGTGCCTCTCCAGATGTCGGCGTGCAGGCAGCCGCGGTCACGATTGGTTGGGCCCACGAGCCAGCTCTTGTCGGCGTCGAAGGGCCGGATCCTCGTACGGGCGTCGTCTTCTGCCCGGGCGGCTTGGGCGATCCGTCTCTCGAACTCCTCCATGGTCTCGAAGGGACCTTTGAGAGCGAAGCGGAGACGGTGGGAGGCATAGGTGTGCTGCCCGAGCATGCCGCGTCGGCCCGGGTTGGGCTCGATGAAGTAGGACAGCGTTACCCGCAGGCGCACCTCCTCGGCCTCCAGGTCCAGCAACTGCTCACGAGGCCAGGGCAGTTCATGCAGTTTCAGCTCGCCGAGGCGCACGGTCCTACCTTCACGGACAAAGGGCTTCAACGAGCCCTGAACGATCATGGTGACGGCGCTAGCAGTACTGGACAACACTCGCTCTTCGCTGGGCACACCCCAGCCGTAGCGTCGCAGCACCGTGCGGGCGAGCTGGCCCGCACCGATCTTGCGGCGACCATTGCGGTTGTAGACGCCGTCGATCATGGCGTCGGTCCACTGGGCCTCATGTGCGAGCAGGCCGCGAACGGTTTCGGCACGCAGGTTCGGATAGCGGGAGTAGGCGAGGGCTGCGAGACGGGCAGCCTGCGCCGTCGCGGCGCTCGTGGCATCGATCGTGGTGAGCAACTGACCGAGATGCGAGCGGGCCGTGGTGGTAAGAGAGACCGCGTCGTGGCCGCTGGCCACGGTCAGGTCGGCATCGACGAGGAGGTTGCCTCCCTCCATCACGATGTCGGGCTTCAGAGCCGCAGCTTCGCGGAACATCACAGAGGTCCGGCTGTGCGGGGAAAGCAGCCCGGGCGCTGCAACCGTCCTATAGCCGGCGAAATCCTTGTGGGTAGGCACGTGAGCAAGTTCGGTATGACCGCCGACGGTCAGCGCATTCCACGCCTGCGCCGGATCCTCGATTCGTGAGGTGTCGCACAGATCCAGGTAGGTAGCCGCTCCGTTTCCATCCATCAGGTCGGTGGGGCGGTGGTCACGAACGTTGCCAGCGGAGACCACGATCAAGCGTGTTTGATCGGGTTCTGGTGGCCCGAGCAGGTCGATGCGGTCGTGTGTCACTGTCACGTCCGTGCCGACGGCCAGAGCGTCTACGGCTGCGGACCACAGGGTTGCTGTCCCGTCAGTTCCGTTGACGCCCTGCCCGGACTCAGCTGTCACGGCCATGGTGAACACGCGGGTTCGAGACTGCTCGGGATTCGCTGTTTCGGCCGTGGCGACGGCTGTCGCCGTCACCTCTCCAAACGGCCGTGGTGTGGCCGGGGCTCTGCGCGGAAGGATCTTCACCGACTCCAAGTGATGATCCAGCTGCATCGGTGCGGTCGACGAGAGCGCGCCCTCAAGATCCCCGAAGGCAGCCAGGCCGGCCATCCGCGTTCCATGTCCGCGAGGGTCGTTATCGTCCGGCCCTTCTCCGCCAATGACGCTGTGAGCGCCGATGAGGATGGGGCGCAACAGCGGGTGCTCCTGGTCAACGCCGGTGTCGAACAGCGTGATCGCGGGTGCGCCAGGCCCGGGAGGATGAAGGCGACCGGCGAGATCGACTACGAAGTCGCGATGCAGGTCCCTCAGCTCACGGCTGTGGAACTCTTCTGTGAACGTCGGCTTGCGGATCTCGGACGGGCAGGCGTTCGTGCGTAGGATCTGGGTCAGTCCGCGCACGTTGGTGCGCAATTGGGCGACCCGGAAATGCCCGATTCCAACGGTCCGCTGCAGCATGTGCCAGCCATGCACCCGCGACAAGTGCCGAAGGGTTTCCACGGGATCCGCGTTGCTGAGCGCGGGGTCAAGCCACAACTCCCACCAGATCACGGCATCGGGATCAGGGAGGGGATCCTGCTCCTGCCACAGACTCTCCACCGTGGCTTGTTCGATCTGCTCGATGTTTGCAACCAGTGCAGCGTTCTTGGGCTTGCCGGAGCTGGTGTTCTCCGTGAACTGGTCGATCTTTCGGAGAAGCGTGGGCACCGACCCGTCAGGCACCCACACCACGGCTTCCTGCGGACGCTCCTCATCTGCCTCGTGGACGCTCATGAGCGTCAGCCCTGACTTGTCGAGCGAGTCCAACTTCAGCTCGTGTTCTGGAGCTGCTTCCACACGGATAGCGAACCCGTCCGCGCGATCACGAGGGTCCAACGAGCTCCGTGCGCTGAGGGCCTCAGCCTGCGCGTCCTCGACATTGCTGATTAGCCGAGCCGAATGCCCAGGACGATCCGAGGAACGGTCGATCAGCTTCTGAGCCTGTCCAGCCGCTCGGGGCGGCCGGGGCGTCAGCGTACGTGGTGACCAGGGAACTAGCAGATGCGGGACGCTCGGAGGGGAACCCTCAGGCATGACGCAGGAGGTGCCTTTCGTTCAGGGCGTCCCTCAGCTGGTCGGCGTCGATCGTGTCGCTTCCCCCGAGAATCGCCCGCTTGGCGGCCGCCTCGGCAGCCTTGACCAGCTCAGCGTGACTCAGCTGCTCCGTGAGAGCAGAGAGATCTCCCCACGCTACCCCTGAGGTGTCCATTGCGGCGAGCCGTCGTCGCAAAACTTCGATCGCCTGGTCCGTCGACGGTTGCCCGTAGACGATCGCCAAGTCAAACCGGCGGAAAAGAGCACCGTCCAGCAAACGACGGTGATTGGTTGCCGCTACCACCAGACTCTCCGCAGGCGCCTGGTCCAGGAAGAGCAAGAACGAGTTCAAGATCCGACGAGCCTCACCGACGTCATTGCCATTGGCCCGGTCAGCACCCAGCGCATCGAACTCGTCAAACAAATACACAGCGCGCGTCTGCGCTGCAGCATCGAACACTAGGCGCAGCTTCGAGGCAGTCTCACCCATGAACCGGCTGATCAGCCCATCCAAGCGGATCGTAAATAGCGGCAGCCCGAGCTCTCGCGCCAACGCAGCTGCCGTCATGCTCTTGCCTGTGCCTGGCGGGCCAGACAGTAGTAGTCGGTGTACCGGCGTGAACCCGAAACGCTCCAAGCGGCCTCGCTGGCGCTGCTCGTGCAGCACCTTCTCCAAGGCCGTGCGCGTGTCATCAGCCAGCGTCATGTCGGCCAGCCGGGTCTCTGGATAGTCAGCTGTAAGGAGACTTGCCAGCTCCCCGCGTGGCTGCACCACAGGGGTGGGAGCAGGCTGGCGACTGATCTTTTCTGCTCGCGAAGTGTCGATCAGCTCCCGCAGCTCTGCCGCAAAACGGCTATGGCCCTGCCGCGCAGACTTTGCCGCAACCTGCAGAGCAATGCTGTAGAACCGCTCGTCATCCCCAGCCGCATGTGCGCTAAGCAGTGCCTTGAGGTGATCGGCGCTCGCCGTCACGGTCTACGCCTCCCTCGCTCCTAGGTCCAGCCACCGTAACGCGAACCTCGGACAGTCAGTATCACTGTCCGCCGACACCAGAGCCTCATCGTAATTGTTCCCAGCCAGTGCATGCGGCTGCCCGTCCTACCCGGCTCACATGCAGGCTGAAGCCTTGGTGATCACCTTCAAAGCCGGCCAGGCTGCAGCCCTCGGCAGGAGCGGATGCCAAGCGCGGGGTGCCTGATCATGACCACTGCTCAGCACCGGGGTAGCCTGAGGACAGGCGGCTGACCTGCCAAAGGCCGTGTGGCTCCACCCTCGGGCGAAGAGGGCGGGGCCTTTCTCATCGGTAGGGCACTCCGCTGCGCGCCAGTTCATCGCCACCCGCGCCAGCTTCCCGCAACCTGCGCCGATGTGTGCCGCCCACGAGTCCGAGCCTCGTCGGGCAGGTCAAACATGGACTCGTAGTGGACGCGCAGTGGACGGAAAGCCCCGGAAGGATCAGGAAGCAGTCGGATGGGGACAACTTCGACTAGCCCTCTGACCTGCGAAAACAGGAAGATCTCGGAGGGGTCAGGAAGGACGCGGAAGATCCTCAAAGGACTCATAATCCGTCGGCCGTGGGTTCGAGTCCCACCCGCCCCACCACCCGCTATGCGAGCAGAACCGTTTCTACTGCGGGAAGCGTGAGCAGGGGGCACCACTCGAAGAGGGTGCCCACCGGTTCATCCGGTCAGAGCAAGGTACGGCCGCGTGGCCTTCCTGCCGGAGGACCGGACGGCCGAGTGAAAGTCGAGTCGTGCGTTGATCCGTGTCGCGCGAGGAGCCACCGGGTTCCGGGGGCCGGGCGACGACCCCTTGCCGCACGTGGATGTCGTGCTCTTCAAGACCGCCTGTCATGCGGCGGCCCGGTCGATACGGGCCACGGTCGGCGAAGTGACCCCGGCCGGCGTCACGCCGAACTTCCACACGGCTCTGATCACCGGACCAGGTGTCCGGTCGGCCGTCCTGTGCCACGCGGTACTCCCGGTCGTCGCCTTTGCGGCAAGCCCGCCGCCGGCCGGTGCGCCGGTCGCGGACTTCACCTCCCCGCCGGCCTGGGCGGCGGCCTTCGAGCCGAGCGGGTTGCGGCTCCTGGATGTCGCGGAACTGAGCATGCCGCTGGCCCGGGCCGACACCAGCGAGCTCGCCGAAGCGGAGCTGGAACAGGCGCTTTACTGGCGTCCCGACACGGTCGGCGAGCTGATGTTCAACTGGTGGGACTGAGCCGGGTCAGCGCGGTTCCTGGGCGGGCTCGCAGACGATCTCGTCGCGCGGCGTGTAGTGGGTGCGGAACGGCTCCCGCTTCACCTCTTCGCCGTCCTGGACGAACACCCGCTGCACGGTGACGTCGAAGCCCTCCAGCGGCGTCTGCGGCACGCACTTCTTGTCGGTGCTGACCTTCTTCGCCGGCTCCTTCACGTTGGTGCGCGGACCCGTGACCGACTCGATCTCGTCGTACTTCTTGGTGCCCAGGAAGGTGACGGTCACCGAGGTGTCGGTGGACTCGGCCTGGATGTAGACCGCGTTGCCGGAATCGTTGTTGAACTTCAGGTCCAGGCTGCCCCAGGCGACCGTGGCCTCGCGGCCCTCCGGATAGCGCTCGATGTAGAAGGAGTGGGCGCCGTACTCGACGGGCTTGACCCCGGCGAAGAACATCGCGTTGAACACGGTCGTCGCCACCGCCGAGACACCCCCGCCGGGGGCCTTCGTGAACTCGTCGTTGAGGATCATGACGCCCTCGGTGAAGCCGTTGGCCTCGGTGCGCTCGCCGACCGTTCTGTTGAAGCTCCAGGTGTTGCCCGGCATGACGACGGAGCCGTTGATCAGCTCCACGGCCCGGCCGATGTTCTTCGTGCGGTACGGCGCCGGCTCGAAGTTGACGGTGAAGGAGGACATCTCCTCCGTGAGGCCCAGCCGTTCGGCGTTCTCGGCGGTCACCTGAGGCTGTGTCACACGTGCGGCGACCTCACCGGCGCGGGCGGACCCCGACTTGGTGAGCAGCGGCAGCACTGCCTTGCCCAGCGCCTTGTCGGTGACCAGTACGCCGGCCCTGGCGTCGTCGGCCGCCACGACCCGGCCGCCCTCCAGGCTCAGCGTGGCGTTCCGCGGCCTGGCGGGCAGGTCGGCCAGGGGCTCGGTGACCGCGGGCGCGGCGCGCAGGCCCTTGGCGTCCAGGTGCGGAGTGAGCTTGCCGACCTTGTCGGGGCGCATCGTCAGGTACTCGCCGAGGACCACCGGGCCGAGCGAGAACCGCTCGCCGGCCGCGGTGAGCATGACCGGCGCCGACATGGCGGGCTGCGCGAACTCGCGCACGGCGCGCCGCACCTCCGTCGCCGTGACCTTCGGCTTGGTCTCGCGGGCGGGCAGGGCGGTGACGGAGTCCGGCTCGCCGTTCAGGAAGGCGGTGCGCAGGGGAGCGACGGCGGCGTCGGTGTCGAGGGCGTAGCCGTTGTACGGGGTGACCTGGCGGACCAGGCCGTCCTGGAAGGTGACGGCGCCGTCGCGGACCTTCTGGTCGAGCGACTTCGCCAGCTTGGTGAGGGAGGCGTGCGCCTTGGCCTCGTCGACGCTCACGACGGGCTCGACGGCACCGCCGGAGCGGAAGAGCCCGCCGATCACGGTGAACGGGTCGGCGGAGTGGGTGCGGGCCGCGTGGTCCACCGTCTTCTCGTAGTCGAAGGTGATGCCCACCTGCTTCGGATCGACCGTCCCCTTGCGGTCGCCGACCGTCACGGTCAGCTCCCGGGAGGCGACCGGGTCCAGCCGGTCCTCCAGCTTCCGGACGGCCTCCGCCCGGCTCAGGCCCCCGATGTCGACGCCACGCACGGATGTGCCGGCGTCTATGTCCCCGCCCGCGAGCAGCAGCCCGGCGACGTACAGGCCGCCGATGCCGACGGTCAGCGCGCCGCCGGCCAGGGCGAGGGGCGGAATGGAGGCGATACGGGGAGCTGAGGCGTTCGGCGGGAATGGGGGTACGCGCAGGCGCATGGGTCTCCCGGGCGGATGATCGGCTGGGACGGCGTGTCCGATGACGCGCCGCTGTGCGCGAGGCAAGCACATCCAGCTAGCCATAATCGGGCGAAAACGCCTATGTCGCAGACCACGTATGTTTCACGTCACGTCGCGTGTCCCGCCCGGGAGCCCCCTGGCCCCGGGTCCGTCATGCCCCGGACGGCACCTGCACCTTCTCGTCCTCTCCCTGCGGCGCCTCGTCCCCCTCGGACGCCGCCAGTGCCCTGTTGCGGCGGACGGAGGCGACGAAGGACGCGGCGATCAGGACGACGCCGATCAGGCCGGTGATGATCTCGCTGATCTGGTGCTGGATGGTGACCAGCAGGATCGCCGCGAGGGCACCGATGGCGTAGTGGGCGCCGTGCTCCAGGTAGACGTAGTCGTCGAGAGTGCCCTGACGGACCAGGTAGACCGTCAGCGAGCGGACGTACATCGCGCCGATGCCGAGGCCGAGCGCCATCCAGAAGATGTGGTTGGTGATGGCGAAGGCGCCGATCACGCCGTCGAAGGAGAAGGACGCGTCCAGGACCTCCAGATAGAGGAAGAGGAAGAACGCCGCCTTCCCGGCGAGGGCGGCCGCCGAGACCGGCTTGCCCTGCGCCCTGGCCTTCTCCTCCTCCTCGTGCTCGTGTTCCTCCTCCTCTTCGAGCTTGTCCTCGAAGTAGCCGGAGAGGCCGCCGACCACGAGATACGTGATCAGACCGGCGACTCCGGAGAGCAGGACGGTCGCCGTCTTGTCCGCGTGGCCCGTGCTCACGTGGGCGTGCGTGGCGAAGGTCATCGCCGTGACCAGCAGGGCGACGAGGGCGACGCAGACCGACAGCATGTCGATCCTGCCGAGCCGGGCCAGCGGGCGCTCCAGCCACCCCAGCCACTTGGTCTCCCGGTCCTCCAGGATGAAGTCCAGGAAGATCATGAGCAGGAACATGCCGCCGAAGGCCGCGATCGCCGGGTGGGCGTCGGTGACCAGGGCCTCGTAGCGCTCGGGTTCGTCGAGGGCGAGCTGGACCGCCTCGAAGGGGCCGACCTTGGCGCTGATCGCGACGATCACCACCGGGAAGATCAGCCGCATGGCGAACACCGCGATCAGGATGCCGACCGTGAGGAAGATCTTCTGCCAGAAGGCGTTCATCTTCTTCAGGATCCCGGCGTTGACGACCGCGTTGTCGAAGGACAGCGAGATCTCCAGGACCGACAGGATCAGGACGATCCCGAAGGCCTCCCAGCCCCACTGCCACGCGGCGAAGGCGAGGCCGAGCGCCGTGACGGCGAACGACCAGCCGAAGGTCCGCAGCACCACCGTCAGCCCTCCGCCTTCACGGCGAGCACCGGGCAGCCCACACCCAGCAGGATCTGCTGGGCCGCCGAGCCCATGATCAGCTTGCCGACCGCACTGCGCCGCCGCAGACCGATCACAACCAGGGACGCGTCGGTCTCCTCCGCGAGGTCGATGATCTCCTCGGCGGCGTCCCGGGCGCCGAGCACCTGACGGATGTCGAAGTCGACGCCCAGGGCCGCGAGGTCCTCGCGGACATGGGTCAGGTCGGGCTCCTGGGCGAAACGCGGGTCCACGAGCGCGTCGCCCCGGGAGGTGTTCACCACCAGCAGCTTCTCGTCGCGCCGACGGGCCTCGTCGATCGCCGCGCGCAGCGCCGCCTCACCCTCGGGTGAGGGGACGTAGCCGACCAGGATGGTCATCTGGATCTCCCTTTCAGGGGCTTTCAGGCGGCGTTTCGCGCGCGCAGGGGACGTATGACGAACCGGCTGATCAGCGGCCACAGCAGAGCCAGCACGATCACCGCGTAGACCGTGTACGACACCGGTCCGCCCACCAGCCCCGACAGCTCGCCGCCGGACAGCTGGAGGGAGCGCCGGCCCTGCTTCTCCGCGAGCGGGCCCAGGATCACGCCGACGATCAGCGGCAGGACCGGGAGTCCGAAGCGGCGCATCGCGAAGCCGAGCAGGCCCAGGATCAGCAGGACGATCAGGTCCAGGGGCTGGGCGTTGACGGCGTAGGCGCCCATCGAGGCGAAGAAGAGGATTCCCGCGTACAGGTACGGCCTGGGGATCTGGAGCAGCTTCGCCCACGCCGGGGCCAGCGGGAGGTTCAGGAGCAACAGCAGCAGGTTGCCGATGAACAGGCTGGCGATCAGGATCCAGACCAGGCTCGCCTCGCGCTCGAAGAGCAACGGGCCGGGCTGGATGCCGTACGACTGGAAGGCCGCCAGCATGACCGCCGCCGTGGCGTTCGTCGGGAGGCCGAGCGCCAGCATCGGGACCAGCGTGCCCGCCGCGGACGCGTTGTTCGCGGCCTCCGGACCCGCCACGCCCTCGATCGCGCCCTTGCCGAACTCCTCGGGGTGCTTGGAGAGCCGCTTCTCCGTGATGTACGACATGAACGTCGGGATCTCCGCGCCACCGGCCGGCACCGCACCGAACGGGAAGCCGAACGCCGTGCCCCGCAGCCAGGGCTTCCAGGACCGCTTCCAGTCCTTCCTGCCCATCCACGGGCGCCCGACGGGGATCACCTCGGCGGGCTTGCGCCGCAGATGCGCGGCCACCCACAGCGCCTCGCCGACGGCGAAGATGCCGACCGCGACCACGACCACGTCGATGCCGTCGGCCAGCTGCGGGACCCCGAGGGTCAGGCGCTGCTGGCCGGACACCAGGTCGATGCCGACCAGACCGATCGTCAGGCCCAGCAGCAGCGAGACGAGGCCCCTGATGCGCGACGAGCCCAGCACCGACGTCACCGCCAGGAACGCCAGCACCATCAGCGCGAAGTAGTCCGGCGCGCCCAGGCTGACCGCGAAGTCCACCACGTAGGGGGTGACCAGGGCCAGCAGCAGCGTGCCGATCGTGCCCGCCACGAACGAGCCGATCGCCGCCGTGGCCAGGGCCTGCGCCGCGCGGCCCGCCTTCGCCATCTTGTTGCCCTCGATGGCCGTGACCACGGACGAGGACTCGCCGGGGGTGTTGAGGAGGATCGACGTCGTCGAGCCGCCGTACATGCCGCCGTAGAAGATGCCGGCGAACATGATGAACGCCTGCACCGGCTCCATGCCGTAGGTGATCGGCAGCAGCAGCGCCACCGTCATCGCCGGGCCGATGCCCGGCAGGACGCCCACCGCGGTGCCGATGACCACGCCTATCAGCGCGAGCAGCAGGTTCATCGGGTCCATGACGTCCGCGAAGCCCTGCATGAGGTTGTTCAGGTTGTCCATCGCCCAGGCCTCACAGGATTCCTTGCAGGACGCCGGCGGGGAGGTTCACGCCGAGGCCGATCGCGAACGCGTAGAACGTCGTCAGGGACAGCGTCGCCGCGATCAGGAGGTTGCGGATGTAGTGGCGGTTGCCGAGGGCGAACGCCGTGCCCCAGAAGAGCAGGGCGCCGCTGATCACCCAGCCGAGGCGCTCGATGAGCAGCGCGTTCGCCAGGAACACCGCGATCAGCAGTACGACCGTGCGCCAGTCGCTGCCGCTGGACAGGTCGACGTCCTCGCCGCCCTCCGGCTCACCGCGGCCGCCCCGGGCCACGTCGACGGCGTACAGCACCGCGATCAGCAGGAGCAGGCCGCCCAGGAGCAGGGGCACCGCGCGCGGTCCGAGCGGGTCGGTGCTGCTCGTGGTGTGCGGGATGCCCAGGGCGTCCACGAGCACTGCGGTGCCCAGCAGGGCGAGGAAGGCGCACACACCGTACTGTGCGCGGTCCCCGCCCTCCCGGGGCGGACGGGAGTCCTCCACGGTCCGGTCCTCCACCTGCGAGCTCATGCCAGCCCGAGCTCTGCCAGCAGGTCGGCGACCGCCTTGTCCTGCTCGGTCAGGTAGGTGCCGAAGTCGTCACCGGTGGCGAAGGCGTCGACCCAGCCGTTCTTCTCCAGCTGCGCCTTCCACTCGTCCGAGTCGTGCATCTTGGTCAGCGCGTCGATCCAGGTCTGCTTCTGCTCGTCGGTGATGCCGGGAGGGGCCACGATGCCGCGCCAGTTGGTGAAGACCAGGTCGATGTCCTGGTCCTTGAGGGTGGGCACGTCCTTCAGCGCGTCGATCGGCTTCTCGCTGCTGACCGCGAGGACGCGCACCTGGCCCGCCTCGACCTGGTCGAGGAACTCGCCGAAGCCGCTCGCGCCGAACGCGATCTTGTTGCCGAGGATGGCCGGGAGCAGCTCGCCGCCGCCGTCGTAGGAGACGTAGTTGACGTCCTTCGGCTTGATGCCGACCGCCTTCGCGAGCTGCATCGGCAGCAGGTGGTCGGGGCCGCCCGGCGACGAGCCACCGCCGACCGCGAACTTCTTCGGGTCCTTCTTCCAGGCGGTGACGAGGTCGTCCATCGTCTTGTACGGGGAGTCCTTCGGCACGACGATCGCGCCGGCCTCCTCGATCAGCTTGGCGATCGGCGTGGTGTCGGTCAGCGTCGCCTTGGACTTGGAGGTGTACGAGGCTCCGACGACGCCCAGGCCCATCTGCATGGCCATCTTGCCGTTGCCCTTCTCGTTCACCAGGCGCTGCAGGCCGACGGTGCCGCTGGCGCCGGGCAGGTTGAAGACCTGGACGCCGGAGGCGACCTTGGTGTCCTGCATGACCTGGGTGACGGTGCGGGCGGTGAGGTCGTAGCCGCTGCCCGGGGTGTTCGGGACCATCAGCCGGAGGCCGGTCACGGGCTTGTCGGACCCGCCTCCGCTTCCGGACTCCTCCTTGTCGGCGGTGGCACCACAGGCGCTGACCGCGAGCATGGACGCGGCGGCAAGAGCTCCGACAAGTGCGGCTCGTCGAGTTCTCATGGCTCATCTCTTTCGCTTGGGCCGATCCGGCGCCATGATTGTGCGGTTCCTGAGACACCCCGTCTCGGTTGTGTGACCATTGAAGGTTGAGTTCATAGTGGTCATAACGTCACGGTCACCGTCCCGAAGACAGCGACGCCATACGCTCGCCGGTGAGCTGCTGAGATGGCAGCTCGCCATTGTCGTGATCGTGCTTGTCGCCGTGGCCGCGGTCTCGTTGGCACAGTCGCAGTCGACCTTCGACCGGGTCGAGGGGCGACGCGTCACCGCGCTCGCCGAGGAGATGGCGGGCAACCCCCTCGTGCGCACCCAGCTCGTCCGCCCCGCCCCCGCCGAGATGCTCGCGCCGCTGCTCCAGTCCACGCTCACCAGGTCCGGCGTCACCTCCGCCACGGTCGCCGACGCCGCCGGGAAGATCGTCGCCTCGACCAACCCCACGCTGGTCGGGACGCGGATGCCCTCCGACGGCCCGCAGATCGCCGCGGGGCGGGGCTGGTCCGGCGAGCTGCCGGTGAACGGCGTGACCGAGCTGGTGGCACAGGCACCGGTGCTGGGGGCGGAGAACAAGAACGCCGGGGACCACCTCGGCACCGTGATGATCGGGCGGGCCTCGCCGTCGGTGTGGCAGCGGCTGGTCGGCGCCTCGTCCTATCTGCTCGTCTACCTCGGCGTCGCCAGCGTCCTCGGCGTGGCCGGTTCCTGGCTGCTGGCCCGGCGGATCAAGCGGCAGACCTTCGGCATGGAGCCCCGCGAGATCGCCGGGCTCGCCGAACACCGGGAGGCGATGCTGTTCGGGATCGCCGAGGGAGTGGTGGCCCTCGACCCGCAGCAGCGGCTCACACTGGTGAACGCGGTCGGCCGCAAGCTGCTCGACCTGCCCGAGAACTGCGTCGGCATGAGCCTCGCCGACCTCGGGATCGAGGGGCGGCTGTACGACGTCCTCGCCGGGAGCGCGGACGACGGCGAGGCCGGCGCCGAACGCCGTGACGAGGTCGTCGTACGCCGCGGCCGCGTCCTGGTCATGAACCGCATGGACGTCACCAAGGACGGCCGCCGCCTCGGCTCCGTGACGACCCTGCGCGACCGCACCGAACTCGCCCGGATGGAACGCGAGTTGGGCTCCTTCCGCAGCACCACCGAGCTGCTGCGCGCCCAGGCCCACGAGTTCTCCAACCAACTGCACACCATCTCCGGGCTCATCCAGATCGGCGAGCACGACGAGGTCGTACGCTACGTCCGCGCCCTGCGCAAACACCGCGAGTCGCTCGATCTGCACCTCACCAGCCGGGTCCGCGACCGGGCCGTCGCCGCGCTGCTCATGGCCAAGTCGGCGCTCGCCGCGGAACGCAAGGTGCGCCTGAAGATCTCCGAACGCACGGCACTGGAGCGGCTGGAGCCGACCGACTCGGCGGACGTGGCGACCGTGCTCGGCAACCTCGTGGACAACGCGGTGGACGCCGCCGCGAGCGGTTCCCGGGAGAGCGGCTCCCGAGAGAGCGGTTCGGAGAGAGGTTCCGGGGAGGGGGACGACGCCTGGGTGGAGGTCGAGCTGCGCCAGGACGCCTCCAGCGTGGAGATCGTCGTACGCGACTCGGGGCCGGGGGTGGCTCCCGAGCTGGCGCAGGAGGTGTTCTCGCACGGGTTCACCACCAAGGCCGCGCAGGGCGGCGACCGGGGGATCGGACTGGCCCTGACCCGGCTGGTGTGCAAACGCCGGGGCGGTGAGGTGTCGGTGACCAACACGCGGGCGGGCGCCATGTTCACCGCCCGGATGTCCGTCGGCCGACCGGTCGACCGAGCCACGGAGGGGGTCAGATGACGGAGGGAGTCCGATGATCGATGTGCTGATCGTGGACGACGACTTCATGGTGGCGCGGATCCACCGCGGATTCGTCAACGACGTCGACGGGTTCCGGGTCGTCGGCACGGCGAACTGCGGCGAGCAGGCGCTCACCGCAGTCGCCGAGCTGCAACCCGACCTGGTCCTGCTCGACCTCTACCTGCCCGACATGTTCGGGCTGGAGATCATCCCCCGGCTGCGGACCGCCGGCCACGACTGCGACGTCATGGTGATCAGCGCGGCGCGCGAGTCGGACGCGGTCCGGGGCGCGGTACGCCAGGGCGTCGTCGACTACCTGCTCAAGCCCTTCGACGCGGGGGACCTGAGGGCGCGACTGGAGCAGTACGCGGCCCGGCGCAGCAACCTCTACGCCGCGGTGGTCAGCGGCCAGTCCGACGTGGACCGGGCGCTGGCCCGCGGGGCGGCCCCGGCCGCCACGGCGACCACCCTCCCCAAGGGCATGAGCGTGGAGACCGCCGAGCTGATCGAGCGCGAACTGCGCGCGACCGACGGCAGCCTCTCCGCCGCCGAGTGCGCGGCCCGCCTCGGGGTGTCCCGGGTCAGCGCCCGCCGGTACCTGGAGCACTTCAGCGTCACCGGGCAGGCCGAGGTGTCACTGCGGTACGGGCAGGCGGGGCGGCCGGAGCGGCGGTACAGCTGGGTGGACGCCTAGGCCGTGTCCGCAAAGTCCCGCCTGCCCCGCGACGCCGACCTAGGGCAGACCCCTAGGGTCCGAGACGCCGGCGTGATCCGCCGGACAGGCCCCAGGCGCGGGCGACACCGGCATGGTCCGCCGGACCCGGCCTAAGGCCGCTCCCACGACCGGCTGCCTCCCCGGTCGACCGGGCCGGCCAGCTCCACGATGTCGTCGGACGCGATGTCGTGCAGCCTGATCGCCAGGTCCTCCAGGGCCCGGCTGGCGGCGAGTTCGTCGCCGATCTCGGGGATGGGCCGGTCGATCGGGTTGCGGTGCGCGACGCCGCGGCCGGTGACGGTCAGCATGTCCTGAGGCGTGTTCTCCGTGGTCAGCACGGCCTCGGCGCGGGTGTCGTCGCCGTCCTCGGTGATGTGGATCCGGACGGTCCAGTTCTTGTCTTCCATCGAGATCACTTCCGTACGGGTCGGGAGCCCTATTGAAGAGCGTGCGCCTGTTCCCGGGCCGGGTCCAGCGCGAGCCGACCGCCTCGGGGTGGGTCGCACGGCCGACGCCCTCGCGCACCCCGACCCGAATCGGGGGTGCCCTCCTCCCTGGGAAGCAGCCCGGCGCCCATCCGCTCCCACCGCGGAGGCATGACAAGAGCCTCCGTGGGCACGATGTGCCGAAAGGTTGCGGAGAGAAAGCTGGTCGCAACGGACCCGAGCCAGAGAACGAGGAGGGCGCCATGAACCGCCAGGCCCACGTCCGTGTTCGTGTCACCCGCAGGCCCGCGGCCCCCCGCGACACCAGGGGCGAGATCGACCGCCGCACCCCCTCGGGGCGAATCCTGCCGTACTGAGACCGGGCCGTACCGTCCTCGTGGACGTGGCGTGAGGGCGTGCGGCTACTGGTCGTCGAGGACGAGGAGCGGTACGCGAGCGGGCTCAGGGACGGCCTGGAGGCCGAGGGCTTCGCCGTCGACGTCGCGCTCGACGGGGGAGGGGCTCAGCGCTTGTACCAGCCGCCCGTCTTCGCCATCTCGTTCGGGTCGAACGACTGGTGGAGGCCGATGAGCGCGGCGACCAGGCGTGGATCTCAGCCGTGCGTGAGGACCCGGTAGTCCTCCGCCATCCCCCGGAAGACCAGGTGGGCGCGGCCCGAGTCGTCCCGCCAGATCACCCGGCGAGGCGCGCCGAAGGTGTCGTCGTCGCCCCATTCCCAGCAGATCGACACGAGCCACCACAGCAGGCTGGCGGGAAGCCCGAACGGCCACCACAGCGCCCACCACACCAGACGGCCCCGGAATCCCCGCACGGCCGGGCCCGCGACCGGCTCCAGCGTCCACCGCGTCCGGCCGACCCCGAGCAGCAGCCCCCGACGCAGCGTGATCCGCCCGAGCGGTGCGCCGTACGGGTCCTCGACGCGGTAGACGCCGGGCCGTCCGCCCACCCGCGAGACGGTCTGCTCGGTCACCACCCGGGCGACGGGGCGGCTGCCGCCGCTGCCGTGGCCGACGACGTGGAAGGCGCGGTGGGATCCGAGCAGATCCGACGCGGTGACGGAGGTCGTGTCGCGGTGCAGCCACACGGCACCGGCGGGCTCGGCTGTGTTGCGGACGCTCGGGGGAGAGGCGGTGTACGAGATGGTGTAGGTCACTTGCCCCTGGGCCACGCTTTCCCCCGCACTCCTGCTCGTTGTCGCTGGTGGCCATGGTCTCACCCAGCTTTCCGACAGTGCGTTCAGGGGCGTTCAGGCTCCGTTCGGAGCGGGCGCCGAGTCTGCGGGAGGCAGCATCCATCAGCGGCTCCGCCGCGGGCGCGAACGTGGCACCCTGACGTCGACCCTCCCCGGCGATCAGTCGGCCGGGTCCAGCTCCAGCGGCTCGATCCTGCCCTCCAGCATGGTGCCGAGGCCCTGTACGGCGCAGACGTCGGGTCGCTCGGCGATGTGCACGGGCATGCCGGTGGCCTGCCGCAGCATCTGGTCGAAGCCGGGGAGCAGCGCGCTGCCGCCGACCATCATGATCCCGCGGTCGGCGAGGTCGGCGACCAGGTCGGGCGGGCAGTCGCGCAGGACCTTGCCGATGCTGTCGAGGACCGCGGTGAGCGGGGTCTGGATGGCGTCCCGCACGGCGGCGGTGTCGACCTTGACGCTGCGGGCGAGACCGGTGCAGACGTCGCGGCCGTGGATCTCGGTGGACGTGGGGCCGTGGGGCGTGAGCCCGTTGCCGGAGAGGGCGAGCTGCAGCGGCCGTACGTTCTGGCTGGGCAGCATGAGCTCGTGCTCGTGCCGCAGGTGCTGCACGATCGCGTGGTCGACGGCCTCGCCGCCGACCCGGATGCGTTCGGCGGTGACGATGGCGCCGAGGGAGATCACGGCGACCTCGGTCGCCGCCGCCCCGCAAGCCATGATCATGCTGGCCTCGGGCTGCTCCACGGGCAGCCCGCAGCCCACGGCGGCGGCGATGAGGGTGTCGACGAGTTCGACGCGCCGGGCCCCCAGGCCGACGAGCGTCTCGATCGCGGCGCGCTGGGCGAGCGGGTCGGCGTCGTGCGGGGTGCAGGCCGCGGCGCGCAGGAAGGGCTTGCGGCGCAGCGCGCGGCGCATCTTGTCGCCGAGCAGGTGCCGCAGCATCCGCTGGGCCATCTCGATGTCGACGACGGTGCCGCCGGAGACGGGCCGTACGACGCGGATGTAGTGCGGGGTACGCCCGGTCATCCGCTCCGCGAGCTCGCCGACCGCGATGAGGGCGCCGGTACGGGTGTTTATGGCGGCGGCGGAGGGCTGGTCGACGACGAGTCCGGAGCCCTTCACATAGACGCGGGTCCTGGCCGCCCCCAGGTCGACGGCGAAGTGGCAGCGGCGCAGCTGCTCCAGCGTGGCGGTCATGGGGGGTCCTCCCGATAACGCAGACCATGGGTCCGCCGGGTGGGTGGCGGGCCTCGCTTGGGGTGTCAGGGGTCGTGTTCGCGGGGCCGGCTCATGGCGGGCCTCCTTGACTTCGATCGTGCGGTCGGCTGAGTGGGGGGCGCCTTCTGGAGGGGGCCGGGTGGGGTGCGGCTGAATGGGGGGTTTGTCGCTGAGGGGAGGACAGACGGTGTGTCGGGATGCCGGGAGCGGACGGCTTCGGGTATGGCGAGGGCGAGGCGGCCGGCGGACGGAGCGCGCCGAGCGTCGCGATGCCGGGTCCCGATTCAGGGTGCTGTTCCGGTCGCCGATGGTGCTGGCTTGCGGGTCGGCCGCCGTTCCGGCCGCCGTTCCGGTCGCCGTCGATGCCGGGCCTGTGCGTCAGCCGCCGTTCCGGTCGCCGACGATGCCCCGGATCACCCCCAGCTCCACCAGGTCCTGCGGCCGGATCCGGAGCTGGTCCGCCGTCGCCTCCACCTCCCCCGGCCCCCGCTTGAGGATCGCCGCCGCCATCTCCGGACCGATCACCGAGAAGTAACTGTCCGGTGTGGCCCAGGTGTTGCCGGGCGCGGCGAGTGCCAGCGCGCCGCCCGAGCCGCCCTCGCCGATCAGCAGCGTGGTGACCGGGACGCGGGCGGCGGCCACCGCGCCGAACAGGTCCGCGATCGCGGCGCCGACGGCCTGCCGTTCCGCCTCCGCGTCGTTCGCGGCGCCCGGGGTGTCCACCAGGGTCAGGGCCGGGATGCCCAGCCGGTCCGCGAGGCGGAGCAGGCGGGCGGCCGTGCGGTAGCCGGCGGGGCGGGTCGCGGTGCCGGTCTGGGCGGCGTAGGCCACCGTACGGCCCTCGTGCTCGCCGAAGCCGCACAGCATGCCGTCGGGGTCGGCGCCCCCGCAGCGGTCGCCGTTGAGGGCGACGCGGTGGGTGAAGTAGGCCGACAGATACGCCTCCGCGCGCGGCCGTCGCGGCGAGCGGGCCCGCCGTACCGCGTCCCAGCCGGTGACGGGCAGGCCGGTGGCGCCGAGGGGGCGTGGCGGTGGGGCCGGTTCCGTGGCGGGGTTGGTGAGGAGGCGGAGCCAGCGGCCGAGGCGGTGGCGCAGCTCCTCCGGGCGGACCACCGCGTCCACCGCCCCCGCCGCCAGCTGTGCCTCCGCCGTGTACGCCGCCGGGTCCGCGTCCGGTGGGCGGACCCGGGAGCCCGCGAAGCCGACCTGGACGCCGGGCAGCGCGAGGGTCACGTCGGCGCCCGCGCCGAGGGTGGCCCAGCCGCCGCCCGTCGTCGGGTCACGCAGGACCGCGATCTGGGGGAGACCGGCCTCGCGCGTCAGTATCGACTGCCGTGCCACGCGCTGGAGTTGGGTCAGGGCGAGCATGCCCTCCTGCATACGGCTGCCGCCCGTCGCGACCAGCGAGACCACCGGGAGGCGGCGGGCGCGGGCGTAGGTGTACGCCGTCTCCAGCCGGTCCCCGGTGCGCTCGCCCAGCGAGCCGCCCAGGAAGCCGAACTCGAACGCGATCAGGACCGCCCGCGTGCCCTCGACGGTGCCGGTGCCGCAGATCACCGACTCCTCCTCGCCGGTGCGCCCGGCGGCGCGGGCGCGCGAGGCGCCGTAGCCCTGCCAGGCGAGGGGGCCGTCGGGGGCGGAGTCCCGCGCCGGGTACGGCAGTTCGGCGAAGTCCCCGGTCACCAGGGCGACGGCCTCCCGGGCGGTCCGCCGCTCAGTCATGGCGCAGCGCCCGCTTCATGATCTTCCCCATATCGTTGCGGGGGAGGGCGGAGAGGTGGTGGACCACCCGAGGGCGCTTGTGCGGGGCGAGACGACGGGCCACGTGGTCCGCCAACTCGTCGGCGGCGGGCGGCGACTCGGGATCCTCCGGGACCACCCACGCCACGATCCGCTCGCCCAGGTCCGCGTCCGGCTCCCCGGTGACCGCCGCCTCCCGAACCCCGGGATGTTCGAGGAGCGCGTTCTCGATCTCACCCGCCCCGATCTTGTAACCCCCGCTCTTGATCAGGTCGGTGGCCTTGCGGCCGACGATGCGGACGTACCCGTCGGGATCGCGCACCGCCATGTCGCCCGTGCGGAACCAGCCGTCCGCCGTGAAGGCGGCGGTCGTCGCGTCGGGGCGGTTGAGGTACTCCGTGAACAGGTTCGGGCCGCGCACCTGGATCTCGCCCACCGTCTCGCCGTCGTACGACGTGATCGGCGTCCCGTCCTCCTCCACGAGCCGCAGCTCCACGCCGGGCAGTGGCACGCCGACCGTCCCGGCCCTGGCCTCGCCGTCCGCGCGGACGCTCGGCCGGGGGTCCGGGGGTGTCCACCGGGACGAGCACAGCATCAGCGTCTCCGTCATGCCGTACCGCTCGACGACCCGCTGCCCGGTCGCGGCCCTGATCCGCTCGTGGTCGTGCACGGGGAGCGCGGCCGAACCCGAGACCAGCAGGCGGGCCCTGCCCAGCGCCTTCGCCAGCTCCGGCTCCTCGGGGAGGGCCTGGGCGATGCGGTGGTACATCGTCGGCACACCGAACAACATGGTCGCGCCCTCGGTCAGCTCGCGGGCCACGCCCTCCGTGCCGAACCGGCCCAGGTGCCGCACGGATCCGCCACGCCGCAGCGGGCCGAGGATGCCGAGGACCAGGCCGTGGACGTGGAACAGGGGCAGGCCGTGGACGAGGACGTCGTCGGCCGTCCACTGCCAGGCGTCCGCGAGCGCGTCCAGGGTGGCGGCGATCGCCCGGCGCGGGATGACGGCGCCCTTGGGCGGGCCGGTGGTGCCGGAGGTGTAGACGATCAGGGCGGGGTCCTCGTCGGACGCCTGCGGGTCGGGGAGCGGGCCGGTGCCGTGCACGTCGACATCGATGCGCTCCAAGTCGCCCAGCGACGCGGGTAGTTCGTCCCCTGCGGCGGCCAGCACCGCCGACGGCGCGCAGTCGGACAGGATGTGCCCGAGCTCCTTCTCCCCGGACTTCGGGTTGAGCGGTACGGCGGCGACGCCGGCCTCCAGCGCCGCCACCGCGGCCACGGCCGTCTCCAGCGCCGGGGTCGCCCAGACGGCCACTCTGCCCGCCCCGCCGATCCGCGCCGCGAGGGCACCGGCGGCGGCGCCGAGTTCGCCGTACGTCAGGGCCCGGTCACCGAATCGCAGGGCGACCCGCCCCGCCGGGCCGGCCGTCAGGGCCGGGAAGAGAGAGGACACGCGAAGTACTCCTTACCTGTTTCAAACACCTGGTCAACACCTGTTCGACAGACCCACTGTCCTCGGCCTACCCCCAGCCCGGCACGACCATCACCAGCCACACCACAGCGGGCACCACGGCCACCACGATGCCTCCGTACACCATCAGCTGCCGGAAGAAACGCTCGCGGTCCACGTCCGGCGCCGCGGCCAGCACCAGCGCGCCGTTCGTCGAGAACGGGCTCACGTCCACGACCGTCGCCGACACCGCGAGCGCCGCCACCATGCCGACCGCCCCGATCTCGCCCTGCGCCAGGAACGGCACGGCGAGCGGGATGAGCGCGCCCATGATGCCGACGGACGAGGCGAACGCCGAGACGATCGCGCCGATGTAGCAGAGCAGTACGGCCGCCAGCAGCGGTACGCCGATGCCGCCGACGCCCTCGCCGGCCCAGGTGATGGTGCCCATCTCGTCCAGCACGCCGACGTAGGTCAGCACACCGCAGATCAGCAGGACGGTGGGCCAGGCGATCTCGCCGACCGCCTTGCGGCTGTCGTCCGGCCAGGCGGTGCTGAGGAGGACGGCGAGTGTGATCGCGGTCAGGCCTGCGTCCAGGTCGAAGGCGAGGACGGCGACGACGAGGGCGGCCAGGGAGAGGAGGGTGGCGGTGCGGGCGGGTGTGAGGCGGGTGGTGGCGAGCGGGGTGGTGGGGGCGGGACGGGTGGCGGTGGTGCCGGGTTCGTGGGTGCCGGTACCGCCGGAGAGGGGCTCGCCCGGCGCCCCGGTGCCTCCGGTGTCCCCGTCCCCCTTCGTGTCCACCGCCCTCTGCGCCCATAGCTTCAGCCCCCCGAACAGAACGAACACGACCGCCGCGATGACGACGTTGACGATCAGGGACGCCAGGAACAGCGCGATCTCGTTCCCCGGCAGCTTCTCCCGCTCGACGATGCCGTTGACGATCGAGCCGTAGATGCTGATCGGCGAGAAGCCACCGCCCTGCGCGCCGTGCACGACCATCGCGCCCATCAGCAGCGGGCTGATCCCGTAGCGGGCGGCGAAGCTCAGCGCAATGGGCGCGACGATCGCCACGGCGGCCGGACTCACCGCGCCGATCGCCGTGAGCGCCCCGGTGAGGGCGAACATCACCCAGGGGATGAGCGCCACCCGGCCCCGGACGAGCCGGACGCAGGCGTGCACCAGCCAGTCGGTGGTGCCGTTGGCGCGGGCGATCGCGAAGAGATACGTGACGCCGACGAGGACCACGAACAGGTCGCCCGGGAAACCGGCGAAGATGCCGTCCGCGTCGAGATCGGCGACGAGGGTGCCGACCCCGAAGGCCGCGGCGAAGGCGAGCGCGCCCATGTTGATCGAGCGGGTCGTGGCGATGACGAACACCACGACGAGGACGAGGATCGAGATGAGTTCGGGGGACATACGGGCTCCCGTTCTTTGGGTCCCGGAGCGGCTGTGAGCAGGTACGGCGGCGGGGCGGATCGGTAGTGGCCAAGTGGCTGAGCCAATTCGCGCTGCTGGCTGGTCAGCGTGGGCGCACGGCGGGGGGGACGTCAAGGGGTCACGCACGAATTGGCTGACCCACTCGGCCACCGTTCACCCCGGTGTTACGCTCCCGGCGAGAGGGGGACCCCGTGACCGACGCCCTGCGCCCCATGACCAGGCAGCGCCTCTACGAGCAGGTGCTCGACCGGCTGCGCGCCTACGTCGCCGAGGGCGGCCTCGGCGCCGGGGACCGGCTCCCGACCGAACGCGACCTGGCCCAGCGGCTGGGGGTCAGCCGGGCCTCGGTGAAGCAGGCGATCGTGGTCCTGGAGGTGCAGGGCCTGGTGGAGGTGCGGCACGGGGGCGGCACGTACCTAGTGCGGGACAACCTCGACGTGGAGCCGGTGGAGCGGATGGTCGAGCGCCGTCGGCGCCTCCCGGACGTCCTGGAGGCACGGGAGGCCCTGGAGACGAAGCTCGCCGAACTGGCCGCGGAGCGCCGCACGGACGACGACCTCGCGGCGATGCGCTCGGCCCTCGCGCACATGGCGAAGGAGATCGAGGAGGGCGGCCACGGCGTCGAGGGCGACCGCCTCTTCCACGCCGCCGTCACCGCCGCCGCGCACAGCAGCATCCTCGCCGAGTTCATGCGCTCGATCGCCGGCCAGATCGCCGAGAGCCGCACCGAATCTCTCCGCCAGCCCCACCGCCCCGCCCGCTCCCTCGCCCAGCACCAGGCCATCCTCGACGCGATCGAGGCGGCCCGCCCCGCTCAGGCGGCCGCCGCGATGCGCCGCCACGTCCGTACGGTGGCGAAGGTGCGGTTGCTGGACTGGGAGCCGGACGGAGAACGCCAGCCGCCGGTTCCACGCTGACCGCTGTTCTCACACTCGGTCACGCGATTCCCCCATTTCCTTGGTATGGGCACGTAACGGCAATCAAGGTTTTACAACCGCGCAGGTGTGGTGTCACAGCACGTGGCGAGGCTACGTACCGGCAAAAGGTCCTCCCCCCACATCCGAACAGGATTGGACCCACATACATGCACACCGAACTGAGGCGCGCACCCGCGCCCCGGAACACTCCCGCCTGCCCGCCGACCGACGGGCCGCCACAGGGCCACGAGGGTTTACCTCAAGGCCACGTCCTCGCGGTCGGCACCCCCGGCCCCCGACGTGAACGGCTCACCCGCACCCTCGAATCCACGGGCTACGCGGTCACCCACGCCGCCCCGGGCGAAGTGGGCCCCAGCGTCCAGCGGACCCCGCCCGACGCGATCGTCGCCCTCGACGGGCACGGCGGCCTGGAGCAGGCGGTAGCCGTCGTACGGGAGATACGCACGGCACCCCAGGGCCAGGTCCTGCCCCTCGTCATGCTCACCGCCGACCGTGAACCCGCCGGTGTCGCCCGCCTGTTGCGCAGCGGAGCCGACGACTGTCTGCCCGAGGCCGCCGACCCGGTCGAACTGTCCGCCCGGATCGACGCCAAGCTCCACCGCGTCCCGGTCCCCGTCGACCGGCTGCCCCAGGACCCCCGCACCGGCCTCTACTCCGCACCCCACTTCCGCGCCGAACTCGACCGTGAACTGCGCCGCCCCGGACGCCGCGAAGGCGTCCTCGCGGTGGTCGCCGTGGCCGAGGCGGACGCGCTGGAGGAACGGTTCGGGGCGCGGGTGCGCCGTGAGGTCGCCGAACGTCTCGCCGGTGTCGCCGAGCGGCTCGGCGCCGGCAGCGACCGGCTCGGCCGGGACGAGGAGGGCCGGCTGCTCGTCCTCATGCCCGGCGTCGACGAGGAGACGGCCCGGCGCGCACTGACGGACTTCGCCACCGCGGTGGCCGGCACCCGGTTCGTCGTCGCCGACGAGAACGTACGGCTGACCCCGGCCGTCGGCTGGCTCCCCCTCGCGGACGCCGACGGCCGCGCGGTCGAGCGGGCGGGCGACGCCGTCGCCGAGGCGCTGCGCCACCGCGACCTGCGCCCCGTCCGCTACGAGCCGTGGATGCGGGCCACCGCGCCGCGCCGCCGCGCGAAGAAGGTCGTACGCCCCCTCCTCCTCGCCCTCTCCCCGCTGCTCGCGCTGCTCATCGGCGTGGGCGTGCCGTTCGCGCTGTACGAGCAGACGTACGCGGTGCTGGGCTGGGACATGGCGTCGGCGGTCTACTGGGTCGTGGTGGCCGGACTCGTCCTCTCCGCCGCGCTGATCCTCCTCGAATGCCTCTTCTCGCTCGACGCGCCCACCCGGCCCGCCGCGCCCGCCCAGCCGTACCCACCGGCGAGCGCGGTCATCGCGGCGTATCTGCCGAACGAGGCCGCGACGATCGTCGACACGGTCGAGTCCTTCCTGCGCCTCGACTACCCGAACGACCTGGAGATCGTCCTCGCCTACAACACGCCCCACGCGCTGCCGGTCGAGGACACCCTGCGCGAAATCGCCCGCCGCGACCGGCGGTTGGTACTGCTTCCGGTGCCCGGCAGCACCTCCAAGGCGCAGAACATCAACGCCGCCGTCACGCGCGTGCGCGGCGAGTTCGTCGGCATCTTCGACGCCGACCACCACCCCGCGCCGGACGCCTTCCGCCACGCCTGGGACTGGCTCTCGAACGGCTACGACGTCGTCCAGGGCCACTGCGTGATCCGCAACGGCGACAGCTCCTGGGTGGCCCGCCAGGTGGCCGCCGAGTTCGAGGCGATCTACGCCGTCAGCCACCCGGGCCGGACCCGCCTGTACGGCTTCGGCATCTTCGGCGGCTCCAACGGCTTCTGGCGCACCGACCTCCTGGCCCGCACCCGGATGCACGGCTCGATGCTGACGGAGGACATCGACTCGACGCTACGCGCGTTGCGGGAGGGCGCGCGCATCGCCACCGACCGGACGCTGATCTCCCGCGAGCTGGCGCCCACCCGTCTCAAACCCCTGTGGAACCAGCGATCACGGTGGGCACAGGGCTGGCTTCAGGTGTCGCTGCGGCACCTGGGGCAGGCGCTCCGGTCGGCGTCCTTCACACGACGTCAGAAGGCCGGCCTCCTGGTCCTGTTGGGCTGGCGCGAGGTGCAGCCGTGGCTGTCGCTCCAGATCCTGCCGATCCTGCTCCACTCGGCGGTCCGCGCGGGCGGCGCGGACCGTATCGACTGGGCCACCCCGGCCTGCCTGCTCGCCTTCGCCTTCACCCTCTCGGCCGGCCTGGTACAGACGGCGTTCGCGGGCCGGCTCGCCCTCCCCGAACTACGCGGCAAACGCGGCTGGTTCTGGCGCCACGCAATGGTGTCGACCGTCTTCTACACCCACTTCAAGAACATCGTCGCCCGCCAGTCACACCTCAAGGAACTGCTGGGAGACCGCCGTTGGCGGATCACCCCCCGCACGGCGGCGGCGAAGGCGGTGGGGCAGGAATGAGCAGCGGCAACCGCCGGCTCGAACTCCAGGGCTTCCGGGGCCTGGCCGCCCTCAGCACGGTCGTCTTCCACGTCTGGCAGCAGTACTACGTGTACGACGCACAGGGCGCCCGCCCGCCGATCGACAACCCCTACCTCGGGGCGCTGATCTCCCTGGAGGTCATCGACCTGTTCTTCGTCATGTCGGCGTACCTGCTGACACTCTCCTACGCCCGGGCCGCGATCGACGGCGAGGACCGGACCCGCCCGGCGGGGGACTTCCTCTTCCGCCGGGCGACGCGCATCCTGCCGCTCTACTTCCTGGCGGTCCTCGTCGTCTGGTCCCTGCGCAACCCGTCCCTCCCCGGCGACTGGCGCGACCTGCTGGAACACCTCACGTTCACGCACGTCTTCGACCAGCAGCGCATCTTCTACACCCTGGGACCGACCTGGTCGCTCTCCCTGGAGATCGCGTTCTACCTCACCCTGGTCGCCGTGGGCCCCCTGGCGATCCGTGCCTGCCGCCGCCTGCGCACCCGCCGAGCACGCGTGGCTCTGTGCGCGACGGGCTGCGCGGCGCTCTACCTGGCCCCGCTCGCCTGGATCGCCGTCGCCCACCACGCGCTCGGCATCCCGCACACCAACTGGCCCGTGTACTTCGGGCCCCAGGCTCGCTTCGGCGGCTTCGCGGCGGGGATGTTGTTGGCGGTGCTGCTGGTGGCGCTGGGCGAGCGGGGTCGGGTCGGTGCGAGTCGGGCGACGGCTATGGCGGTGACCGCGGCGGCCGGCCTGTACGCGTTGTCGTACTTCTCCGCCCCGGAGAACACCTGGCACACCTACTACCACCCCCTCGCCGCCGTCCTCTGGTTCGCCCTTCTCTACGCCACCCTCCACGTCCGTGGGGCGGCCGGCCCCCGCTGGCACGCTCTGCTGCGCTCGGGTTGGCTGACCGGCGTGGGCCTCGTCAGCTACAGCCTCTACGTCTGGCACGAGCCGCTGATGTTGCTCCTGTACGACACCGGAGCTCTGCCCCGCTCCCAGGCGGGGTTCCCGCTGGCGGTGCTGTTCGTGGTCGCGGGTGGGGTGCTGGTGGCGACGGTCAGCTACTGGGCGGTGGAGTATCCGGGGAGTTTGCTGACGGGGCTGCGGGACAAGAAGGGACGGCCACGGCAGTTCTATCCGGAGCCGGAGCCGGAGCCGGAGCCGCGGCAGGAGGCTGAGCCTGCGGTGCGGTGACCCGCTCGGCGACCTTTCAGCGCCGCTGCCCGCCCTCCTCCGGGTCAGGGCAGCGGCGTCAGGGTCACCCGGCGCAGTCGGAGATTGATGCCGGTGACCTCGACGGACATCTCGTCACCGGCGTCAGGCAACCCCGAGTCGCCGAGCGCGTCGCGGTGCACCAGCCCCTCGATGCCCTCGACGACGCGTACGAACACGCCGAACGGGACCACCTTGGTCACGGGACCCCGGACGACCCGGCCCAGCCCCGCGTTCCGCGCGAACTCCGCCAGCGGATCCGGTGCGAGGGCCGCGAGTGACAGCCGTACCTGCGGCCGGAACAGTTCGAAGGCGAGGACCTCGGCGGTGATCTCCTGGCCGACGTGGACGATTTCGTCGAAGGAGTCGAAGTGGTGGCGGGAGAGTTCGGGGGCGGTGATGAACCCCTCGGTGCCGTCGAGGTCCACGAACACCCCGAAGCTCTCGATACGGCTGACGACCCCTCGCACGACCTGCCCCTGCTCGAAGCCCCGCCACGACGTCTCGGCCCCGGCGATCCGGCGCCTGGTGCCCACCAGTGTGGCGAGGTCCTCGGCGAGCGGGATCTCGACCATCTCCAGCGCGGAATGCCGCAGCCAGTGCAGCCGGGCCCGGTCCACGTCCCCCTCGTGCAGCGGCGGCCAGTCGGCGGCCGGGGTGAAGTCGTCGATCACCAGTCGGCCGATCGGGGCGAGGAGCCGGGCCGGATCGGCGGGGCTGTCGTCCTCGGTCTTCGCCGTACCGCCGCCGTCCAGCACCAGCAGGTCGTACGGCCCCCGCTCCTCGATCCGCCGCCAGTCGCCGCACAGCACCTCCACCTCGGGCCGCCCGGCGAACACCTCCGCGGCGACCCGGGCGCGCTCCGGGTCCCGCTCCACGCCGACGAGCCGTACGCCCGCCCCGGCCCCCTCCGCGAGCCAGGCCAGCCCCACTCCGCAGCCCGTGCCGGTCTCTCCGATCAGCCGGTCGGCGCCACCGGCCAGGGCGTACAGCAGGCGGCCCTGTTCCGGGCGGCAGGAGTGGGCGAAGCCGTGGGCGCGGGCCGCGGCGAGGGCTCGCTCGACGAGCGGGGGGAGGTGAACTTCCTTGGCGTACGCGTCCGTTCCGGAGATCGACATGCCGCCGATCCTGCCGTACGAACCCGTGCGGCCGCCGCTTCCGTCAGGCCGCCGCCTCCACCACGTCCGCCACCACGCAGCTGACGTTGTCCGGACCGCCGGCCTCGTTCGCCGCGGCGATCAGCGCGTGGACGGCCGTGTCGGGGGCCGGGGTGGAGGTGAGGAGCCGGCGGATCGCGGCGTCGGGGACGACGCGGGAGAGGCCGTCGGAGCACAGCAGGTAGCGGTCGCCGGGTTCGGCGTCCTGGAGGCGGAGGTCGGGGGTCGCGGGGGTGGTCGGGGAGAGGGCCTTGAGGAGCAGCATGCGCTGGGGGTGGGTCGTGGCCTCTTCCGGGGTCAGCCGGCCCTCGTCGATCAGCGACTGGACCACCGTGTGGTCGTCGGTGATGCGGAACAGGGCGCCGTCGCGCAGCAGATAGGCGCGGGAGTCGCCGATGTGGACCAGCGCCAGCCGCGAGCCCGTCCACAGCAGAGCCGTCAGGGTCGTGCCGGTGTCCTCCCCGGCGCCGTCCGCCGCGTCCCGGACCGCCTGCGTCGCGCCCTGCACCGCGTCCTCCAGCAGGTTCAGGACGTTGCCCGCCGGGAGCTCGTCGGTGTCCAGGAAGCGCAGCGCCTCCACCGCCGCGCTGCTCGCCGACGAGCCCGCGGGACCGCACCCGTCGGCCACGGCGAGCAACCGGGAGCCCGCGTAGGCGGTGTCCTGGTTGGCGGGGCGGACTCGGCCCCGGTCCGAGTGGGCGGAGTAGCGGAGTTCCAGCATGGTGGTGTCCTTCCTCGGTGTCGCGGACATGTGCCGTACGAGGAACTCGGCGAGATCCCGCCGTGCGGCCGTCTCCGTCTCGACCCGCGCCCAGTAGGCGCGGATCTCGCGGGCGGCCTCGGCGGGGGTCAGTGCGCACACCTGACGGATGCGGGCCAGCGGCATCCCCAGCCGCCGCAGCCACGCCACCAGCCGGGCCTGCTCCAACTGCCCGACGGCGTAGTACCGGTACCCGGTGTCCGGGTCGACGCGGCTGGGCCTCAGCAGGTCCAGCTCGTCGTACAGCCGCAGTGCCTTCGGCGACAGGCGGCAGGCCTTGGCGAAGGCCCCGATCGTCAGCATGTCCTCGCGCATCCGGCTCCCCTCCGGTTCCTCGCACCGATGCTGTGGCTTCACCAAAGGTGAAGGTCAAGCGGCCTGTCCCGGTTCCCGACGCGGTTGCTAGCCTGCGCATCGCACAACCGTCCGATCCGGGAGGAACCCGCCGTGCCCCGCATAGCCCTCGTCACCTGCCGCCCCGGCCCCGAGATCAGCGTCGACCGTGACCTGCCCGTGCTGCTGCGGGCGCTGGCGGAAGCCGGGGCCGAGGCCGACGCCGTGTACTGGGACGACGAGGACGTCGACTGGGGTGGGTACGATCTCGCCGTGATCCGCTCCACCTGGGACTACAGCTGGCGGGCGGCGGAGTTCCTGGCGTGGGCGGAGCGGTGCGGCAAGGCGACCCGGCTCGCCAACCCGGCGGAGGTGGTGCGGTGGAACGCCGACAAGCGCTACCTCGGCGATCTCGCCGAGGCCGGGGTGCCCGTCGTGCCCACCCGGTACATCGCTCCCGGTGACGGTGTGGACGGCCTCCCCGTCGACCACGAGTACGTCGTCAAGCCCACCTCGGGGGCGGGCGCCCGGTTCGCCGCCCGGTACAAGCCCGACGAGCACGACACGGCGGTACGGCAGCTCGGGCGGATGCACGCGGAGGGGTTCACCGCGATGGTGCAGCCGTATGTGCAGGGCATCGACGTCAGCGGGGAGAGGGCCCTGCAGTTCTACGGCGGCCGCCTGCTGCACGCCAGCCGCAAGGGCGCCGTGCTCACCCCCGGGACGCCGTACGACGAGCACAAGGTCGCCCACCCAGGTCTGGAGCCCTGGACCCCGATCCCGAGCGAACTCGACGTCGCCGAGCGCGCGTTGGCCGCCGTACCGGAGGCTGCCGAGCTGCTGTACGCGCGCGTGGACCTCGTCGACGGGGAGGACGGGCCGGACGGGGAGCCGCGGGTGATGGAGCTGGAGCTCGTCGAGCCGAACCTGTTCCTGTCGCTGCATCCGTATTCGGTGCCGGCGGTCAGGGACGCGATCCTGGAGGCGGCGGCGTAGCGCGGCTCCGGGTCAGTCGCCGAACTGCTGCTCGTGCCGGTGCGTGCCGCGGGCCAGCTCCTGCAGAATCTCGTGCTCGGGCTTCCCGGTCTCCCGGGCGATCTTGCGGAGCAGCAGTGCGCACAGGGCTGCGGTGCCGTCCATCAGGGCCTCGGCCGCCGACGGGTCCTCGCGGCGACGCTCTGCCACGTATGCCGCCAGAAGCTCGTTCCCGGACACGTAGGCGGTCATGAACTCGATGCCGGTGCGGATGCGGTCGTAGTCGCTACTCATGGGCCGAACGATCGCACGCGGGTGCCACTCAGCGTGCGGCGCGGGTGCCCAGGCGCGTGGTTCAGCCGCTGACCGCCACCCGCTGCAGCAACCCCCACGTGAACTCGGCCACCACCTCCCGCCGCACCCCTTCCCCGTCCGGCGCCGTGAACGCCAGCCCCCACCGCGTCGGAGCCGTGCCCTCCAGCGGTCGGGCGGGGGCGAAGGCGCGGGCGGCCTCGTCGACCGTGCAGGACCAGGGGGTGAGGTCGGCGAGGGTGTGCAGGGGCGGGGGTTCGGCGCCCGGGGCGCGGACCAGCCACTCGTTCCACACCGCGCCGTTCGGGGCGAGCAGCACCTCGAAGCGCAGGTCGGGCCAGAGGGGGAGCGGCCACAGCCAGGCCTCGCAGTCCAGGTCGCCGACCTTGCGGGTGATGACCGACTCGGGCGGGCCCAGGACGGAGCGGTACCGGGGGGCGGCCGCGCGTGCTCGAGGCGAGCGGATCATCGCCTGCCACCGCTTGTTCGCCTCGCGCATCTCGGCGAGGGAGACGCCCAGTTCACGCCGGGCGTCCTCCACCAGATCCGGGTTGTGGTCGGCCATGCGGCGCAGCAGCACCAGCTGGAAGTCGAGCGCGGTGAACGGGCTAGCGGGGCGCTTCGCGGAGGGCATGCGCTCCATGGTCGCCGATCGGGCGGCGGCCGTCGGGGAGGAAGAGGACGGAGTTGACGTACCGCGGACCCCGGAACGGCAGCACACGGCGTAGCAGGCCCCGCGTGACGACATGGCAGGCCTCGGCCTGGTGTGCCTCCAGCGGGAAGCGGGACAGGGGAACCCAGTCACGGCCGGGCAGGACCCAGCCCTCGTAGCCGAGCAGCGACAGATACGTCACCACCGGCCCGATCGGCTGGATACGCGACTCCAGCTCGATGAACAGGGCGGGCCGGTCGCGGGCCAGGATGCCGGTCGCGCCGCGCAGCACCGCCAGCTCGCTGCCGTCCACGTCGACCTTGACGAACCCGACGTCCTTGAGGCCGAGTTCGTCGAGGGTGACACAGCTGACCGGCAGCGCCTTGGCGTGGATGTCCCGGCGGACCAGGGAGGACACCCCCCGGTCGCCCGCGTCGTGCGGCGGCAGCCAGAGCCGGGCCGCGCCGGGCCGCTCGGCCGCCGCGGCCTGTACGACCCGGACGTTGGGCGGAGTCGTCGCCGACAGGAGCCGCGCCAGATGGGGGACCGGTTCCACGGTCACCACCCGGCGGGCCCGTCGTGACAGCCGGCGCGTCCACGGGCCGTACCAGCCGCCGACGTCCACGGCCGTCCCGCACCCGGCGGGACACAGCTCCGCCAGCCGGGCCAGCTCCGGCTCGAAGCGCGGGTACACGGCCCGGGCGACGGCGGCGACCAGGCGGGTGGGCAGCAGCGGGGCGATGCTCGCGGTCACAGTCATGGGGTCATCCGCTTGAGGAGTTCCTCGTGTTCGTCGTCGGAGACCTGCTCCCCGGAGGCCGGCAGCAGCTGCGGGATGCCGTCGACGATGGGGTAGCGGCGGTGCAGGCGTGGGTTGTACAGCGCGTCATCCGGTACGACGAGGTGCAGGGGCCCCTTGTCGAGCGGGCACGCCAGGATCTGCAGCAACGGGTCGTCGGGTTTCATGGTGGTGTCAACTCCTTGGCACCTATGGGGGGTTGCGGAGAACGTGCCGACGGGTCGTGCCGCGGCATCGACAGCAGTACGGCGATGGCGAGCGCCGTACCCGCGACCCGCAGCGCCAGCCGCAGCGGGTCCTCGGGCAGCGCCTCGCCGAACGACAGCGTGCCGAGCACGGCCGTATAGACGCAGGTCACCGTCGTGCACACCGGCACGATCAGCGAGGCCCGGCAGCGCTGCAGCGCCGCCTGCGACATGACCAGCCCGAACGCGCCGGTGAAGAGGAGCAGATACGGATACGGGGAGCGCAGCACGTCCAGCAGCGCGCCGCCGATCCCGCTCGTCGTCAGATGGCTCGACACCCCCTTGATCGCCAGCGAGCTCACCCCGTACAGCAGCCCCACCGCGACGCCGTACTCGACGCCGGTCGTCGGCAGCCGGTGGCGGTGCCGGGTCCTGCGCTCGGCGGAGTGGTACAGCCACACGCCCGCCGCCAGCGACGGCACGCACACCAGCAGGATCAGCGGGTACGGCGCGGCCTGGCTCACGGTCTCCGAGCCTTCCCGCAGCGACAGCACCACCATCAGCAGCGCGGCGAGGATCGCGCCGAGCGCGTACCGCTCCCGCCCGCTGGTCTCCTCGCCCAGCAGCCGCGCCGACAGCAGCACGAGCAGCACCAGCCCGGAGACGAAGATGCCCTGCGCGGCGGCGATCGGCAGGGTGCGGTAGACGACGAGCTGGGCGGCGAACCCGGCGGCGAGGGAGAGCGAGCCGCCGATCCACAGCGGGCTGCCGAGCACCAGCCGCAGCAGCCGGGCGGGCTGCCGGATGCTCACCTGCGGAAGTGAGGTGAGCGCCCGTTTCTCCAGTACGAAGCCGAGGCTGTACAGGGTGTTCGCCATCAGGGCCGCGGCCACTCCCCACCACATGGTCACGCCCCCTACGTCCGCCGGGCGTGCAGCAGCAGGATCGACGCGAGCGAGGGCCTGGCGCAGGCCAGCCGGTCGAGCGGGCGCAGGGCGCGCGGTACGCCGTGGAAAGGAGCGCCCGCCAGCCGCACGACCTGGAAACCCGACGCGGCCACGAACTCCCGCAGCGCACGGGCGGTGTAGAGCCGCAGATGCCCCACCACCTCCCGCCCCGGCCGTCCGTGGATCGCCCGCAGGCTGACCTCCGAGAACACCGGCTGCACCCCGGCCAGCAGCAGGCCGCGGTTGTACCAGGCGGCCAGGTTCGGCGTGGAGAGCATGAGATGGCCGCCGGGACGCAGCACCCGGCGGATCTCGTCCAGCGCGGCGTCCGGGTCGACGAGGTGCTCGATCACCTCGCTGAACAGCACGGCGTCGGCGGAGGCGGACCTGAAGGGCAGTCCGCCGTCGGTGAGTTCACCGCGGATGGCGTACGGGATCCGGGTGCGGGCCCGGCGCAGGGCGTCCTGGGACCAGTCGATGCCGACGATGCGGTGGCCGGGGAGGAAGGGGGCGGCGGTGGCGGCCGCGGTTCCGTCGCCGCACCCTAGGTCGAGGATCGTCCGTGGTGGTGAGGCGGGCCCGAGAGCGTCGGCCAGTATGCGGGCCTGGCGGCGGCTGCGGGGGGTGCCGGATGCGACGGGTACGGCGGGGTTCTCGTAGAAGTCGCGCAGTTCGGGGGGTTTCACGGTCGTCGCCCGGGAGGTCGTCACGGGGTCACCTCCGTGGTGTGCAGGTAGTGCTCGAACAGGTCCCTGAGATGGGCACCGTCACCGTGGCTGAGCAGGGCCCTGGACCAGCGCAGGGCGAGGTGCAGCCGACCCGCCGTGGAGGCGGTCGTGACGGTCAGCCCGCGCGGCATCCGGGCGGGCGCCGAGAACCACACGGCGTGCGCCCGCCCCGCCTCCTCGCCGAAGTCCAGCGGGTACGGGATACGGCCGATGTTGCTGAGCAGAGTTGTCGAGGTCCAGGGCGCGACGGCTCTGCGCAGGCCCCGGGTGAGGGCCGCTCGGACGGCGACGGGCGCCCAGGGGGCGGTGAGGAGCGAGGCGCCGTGGCCGAGCTGGGGGCGGGGGAGGGACTTGAGGGCGCGGGTACGGGTGGCCGTGCGGTGCAGGAGGGCCGGCATGTGCGTCGGGTCGTGCGCTGCCAACTCCTCGGGCGCGAAGGGGACTTCGACCAGCCGGGTGCCGTTGCCGATCGGCATGGTGGCGTCGCGGGGGCGGTCGTCCACGGGCATCGTGATGCGCAGCGGGCGGGGGCGGGCGCCGTGTTCTCTGTTCCAGTGGGCGATGGTCAGGGCGGTGGTGACCATCAGCTGGTCGTTGACCGTGTACGGGGAGCCCTTGGGACGGTGCGGGAGCGGGAGCTCGGTGACGAGCATGCCGTTGCCGGGGGAGGTCTCGGGGGTGCCGGGCGCCACCCGCGCGGGGGGTGACCAGTTGGAGGGGATCGCTTCGGGTTGCGGGTGGGTCTCCGTCGTACGAGTGGGCGCGGCCGCGGGTGAGTTGTCCTTGCCGCCGTAGAGCTCGGCCGCGGTGGCCAGGACGCGCAGACAGGCGGGGCCGTCGAGGGCGGTGTGGTTGATGGTCAGGAACAGCACCGTGCCTTGCCGGTGACCGGCGTTGCTGTGGGCGGGTGAGTTCCCTTGCCCGCGCTCGCGGGGTGGGGCGCCAACGGCATCCGTAGCCTCGCTCCCTTCGACAGGCCCCGCCCCCTCCACCACCTCCAACCGAATCGGCGGCGAAAGGGACAACGGCGGCGCCTCGGTCAGCGCCCGCGTCCGCGCCTCCCGCAACGCATCCCTCCCCGGCACCGGAAACCCCACCACCTCCACATCCGGCTCCGCCGTCAGCTCCCACTCGTACCGCCGCCGGTACCACCGCCCCGGCGCCTCCCGCATCAGGATCCGCGGATGCCGCCGCAACGCCTCCGTGAAGGCCGTACGCAGTCGCCCCGCATCCAGCCGCCCCGGCAGATGCACCTCGATGTGCACCGTCTCCGGCTCCTCCTCCTGGAGGCAGTGCCGGGCGACCTCGTCCACGACGGGAAACGGCACACGAACCGGCGGCCGAAGCGGACCGTCGGCGCGTGCCGGCTGCTGCAGTGCGGTCATGTGGCTTCGCCCTTCCCGGTGTCGTCGGACGCCGGCGCGTCCTCGGGGCCGGTGGCCCGGAACCGCGGTTTCTGCGGCGCGGCAGGTGCGATACGCGCGGTCGGTGGATCCGGGTCCGGCCCGCCGGGTCCGCGTGCGGAAACGGTCGGCCCCGAGGCGGGTCGGTCGGGTCGACGAGCTGCCGCACCGCCGGGCTGGGCGGGCTCGCCGGTCTCTGCGCCCAGCGGGCTCCGCCCACGCACCCGCTGCGGCAACGGCCGGGTCGGTGCCTCCGGCCCGGGCCCTGCGGTCGGCACCCCGACCGTCCCCTCCCGCTCCCGCACACTCACCACGCCCGCGAACAGCCCGATCAGCGCGAGCAGTTGAGCCACCGGACCGAAGGCGCCCTCCTCCGCGCCCACCGGCTCCCCGGCCCCCACCGCCGCGACGACCCCCGCCCCCGCCAGTGCCACGAACGCGACCGGCACCAGCAGCGCATGCCTGAGCCGGGCCACCACCGCCAGCACGGGCACCAGCAGCGCGAACCACCCGGCGATGAGCACCCCCACCACCGTCACGGCCACCGTGCCCAGCCACAGCCCCGGCAACGGCGCAGCGGCCTGCGGCTCGTCGGGGTTCGGGGCCCGCCGGCGCCACAGCACCAGCCCGGCCAGCAGCGCGACCGCGACCGCGCTGCCGATCAGCCCGCCCTCGTACGTCACCGCCGGCTCGTACGACAGCTCGACGGTGCCGCCTTCGCCCGCCGGGATCCGCCAGCCCTGCTGCCAGCCGTCCAGCCGTACCGGCGTCAGCTCCTCGCCGTTCAGCGTGGCACGCCAGCCGTCGTTGAAGTTCTCGTACATCGTCAGGTAGCTCGCCGTCCCCGCCCCGACGGTCACCGCGCGCCGGTCGCCGAGCCAGTCCCGTATCCCCAGCTCACGCGTGGCGGCCGAGGCGTCGGCGACCGTGCCGCGGGTCAGCGTCACGTCGGTGAGCGCGAGGGGCCCGGCGTCCCCGGCCTCGACCGAATGATCATCGGCGGAGAGCTGCAACTCGGCGTCCTCGCGGCCTCGCTGACACAGCGTCACATCGACCCGCCGCCGCTCCATGAGATCCCGTACGGTCCCCCGCACGCTCGTCTCGTACAGCTCCCCGTCCACCGACACCACCGGCCCCTCGCCGCACGGCAGCGAGAACGGCCGGGTCTCCCTCGGCTGCGGGGTCCGGTACTGGTCGAGGGCCGGGATGTAGGCCTCGGTCAGGCCCACGGGCAGTTGCAGGTCCTCGCCCACCATCGGGTTGTAGAGGGTGAGCGGTGCCGTCTTGGTGATCGTGATGTCCAGGCGGTCGGTGGTGATCGGCGGGAAGCGGACCACGCCGTTCTCGTCGACGCCCGCGATCGCCGCGCCGTCCGGGGAGCTGATGTGGACCTCGGACGGACGCGTGGACAGACCGCCGGCCGGCGCCAGCACGACCTCCCCCACCGCCTGCTTTCCGGGCCAGCGCAGGTGGATCGTGGGCCGGTCGCCCGCGATCCACGCCGTGGTCAGGTCGCCGTCGGTGAGGTTGCGCGGCGACAGTCCCGCGCCCAGCCGTGCCGTGGAGTCGGCGGTGGCGACGATCTGGTTCCGCTGCTCGGGCGCCACCTTGTACAGCAGCTCGTCCAGCTTCTCGCCCGGCACCGGCATCGCGCTCGCCCGGATCTCGTACGTCCCCGCCGTGGACGTGGTGAAGCGCCGGTGCAGTCCGGCTTCCGTACCCGTCGGGGACAACCCGGTGGGGTCGGCCGTACGGGACAGCGAGACGATCTCGGCGGCCGCACCGGACCCCTTGGCGTCGGTGGGCAGCCGCAGCAGCCGGGTCACCTGCACGTCCGGCAGATCGATCTCGGAGAAGCCGGCCCCGGTCAGACCGGCCCGCCGGGACACCGAGTCCGTGATCGTCAGCTTCATCCAACCGGTCCCGCCCGCGGGCGCCTTGACCGTCTGAGCCGAGCCGTCGGGCCGCAGGAAGGAGCTCACCGACCCCTTCTCCGTCTCCACCCGGACCCGCGTCGGCGCCTCCCGCACGCCCTCCTGCGGCAGCGGCGAGACCTTGAACGACGACGGCATGTCGTACGAGCCGCCCGCGAACGCGATCCGCAGCCACTCCCCGTCCGGCGAACCCTCCGCGCCCTCGGTCCACGCGGTGTCCGGGTTGCCGTCGAAGGCGTTCACCGGGTCGAACTGCGGGAGGTGGAAGAGCCAGCTGCCGTACGACGACGCCGTCACCGACCGCGCACCGCGCAGCTCGGCCACCGTCTGGTGGTCGACGCCGGTCATCGGCAGGATCTGGTGCGGCTTCTCGCCCGCGTCCTGGGCGGCGTCCGGCGCGTTGCGCTCATTCTCGGTGTACGTGTACGACGTGTTGGCGTTGACCAGCCCGAACCGGGTGTCCGCGCGCCGCAGCCCGTCGCCGACCACCTGCACCGGCGGCGAGCCCACCCCGGGATGGTTGTCACCGGTCAGCACGCTTGCCCGGCCCCGCAGTTCGGACGCCAGCGGCAGCAGCGCCTCCGGACCGCCGGAGACGACGGCCGTGTCGGCGACCGGCTGCAGCCCCGCCTGGTGGGGGCGCGGCACGTCCTGGCTCACCGGCTGGTAGATCTCCACCGCCCGCTGCCGCGGATACAGCCCCTCCACCTGCAGCGGGGTGTCCGGGCGGATCGTCCCGACGGTCATCACCGGCCCGAGGCCCGTCACCCGCTCGTACCCGGACTGTTCCAGGGTCCGCTTCACGGTCGTCGTGGGGACCTGGCCGATCTGATCGGGGTCGAGGTCGTTGCGGACGACGACGTAGTAGATGCCGGCCCGGCTCAGGTAGTCGGCGAGCCCCGGCACCTGTCCGCCGCTCGTCAGCGCCTGCTCGACGGCGTCCATGGCGCGCCGGTTGCCGGGGGTGCCGAAGGGGACGTAGTCCCGCTGTGCCCAGCGCGAGTCGGCCACGACGTCGAGGGGCTGGTCGATGGTCGAGCCCCAGGTGTAGATGCCGTGCGCGGTCGCGGGGACGACGAGGGCACGGGCGTCCGGGGAGTACTTCTCCATCCAGTCGGCCGTGGCCTGCCAGTACTTGGGGATCTCCTTGAACGAACCCGGGTTGAGGATCGAGCCGTTGAGGTACGGCCACATCAGTCCCGGCAGCACCAGCACGGCCGCGATCAGCGGGGCGAACCGCCGCCCCCGCACCGGCCGAGCCCCGCGCGCCTCGGCCGCCACGCCCACCAGATGGGCGAGGCCCAGCATCAGCGCCAGGGCGAGCCCCGTCTGGAACTTGTAGATGTTCCTGAAGGGAACCAGCCCACCATCCAGCCAGTCCTGCACAACCCCGTGGAAGGGCGCGCCGAACGCCCCGCCGTACCCCGCGAGCAGGATCAGCGCGACCGTCACCACGGTCAGCACCAGCCACCGCCGCTCCGGCATGTCCCGCCGCGCAAGACCCGCGAGCCCCAGCCCGGCCGCGAGCGCCGAGCAGACGATCACGACGGCGGACGCGGCGACGGTCCAGCCGGCCGGCAGCCAGGCGTCCCCGAAGTGCAGATAGGCGACCCAGTTCCCGGCCCCGCGCAGCGCCTCGGTCGCCGCCATGGTCTCGGTCGTGGTCTGCGAACTCTCCACGTACGGGAGGAAGTTCTCGCCGTACGTACCGAGCAGCAGCAGCGGGATCACCCACCAGCCGGTCGCCAGCACGACCCCCGGCACCCACCACGCGATCAGCTTCCGCTGCCGTGGCCCGGGAGGCCGGGACAGCAGATAGAGCCCGACGGGAAGCAGCGAGGCCAGCGTGGAGGCGGCATTGACACCGCCCATGAAGGGGATGACCAGTGCCGACCGCAGCGCGGCGACCCGCGCCGCGTACCGCTCATCGGTCAGCGGCAGCAGCACCCACGGCAGGAACGCGCCCGGCAGCGCGGCGGCGGACGTGGACCCGACGACGATGGTGAAGACGGGCCAGAGCGCATAGCCGACCGCGGCCACCAGCCGCGACCCACCGCTGCCCACCCGCAGCCGCTCGGCCAGCCGCAGCGCACCCCAGAAGGCGACCGACACGATCAGCGACAGCCACAACCGCTCCGCGAGCCACACCGGCAGCCGTACGGCATCGGCCAGCCAGTAGAAGGGCAGCATCGGCCACAGATAGCCCGAGTACTGGTTCTGGATCCCGCCGAAGCTGCCCTCGTCCTGCCACAACTGGCCGAGATCGGCGAAGAACTGCCCCGGATCGACGGTCACACCCAGCTTGGTGTCGAAGGTCTGCCGCCCCGGCTGCACCGCCAGCAACAGCACGAACACCACGGCCCAGAACCCCAGCAGCCAGCGCCGCGAGCGCGGACCTTCCGGCGGCCCCGAGGCGGGCGCGGAGGTGGGCACGGCTGCCGGGGGAGGAGCCTGGACCGTGGTCGTCGTCATGGTGGACACCGCCTGAGGATGAGGAGGAGGTTCCAGGTGGCGAACTCGCGTATGCCGGGCGCCTTCACGACCGTCTCCGCGAGGAACGGCCAGTAGCGGGAGCGTGCCGAGACGATCTCGACGTCGTCACGGGCACGGACCTGCCGCAGGGTGGCGCCGATGTGCACGGCGAAGAGGTTCTCGCCGAGGGTGTGCTTGGCGTCCCGTCCGGTACGCCGCCGATAACGGGCACGGGCCCGCTCGGCCCCGAAGTAGTGCCAGGGCGCCCACTCGTGACCGCCCCACGGGGACAGCCAGTTGGTGAACGACACGTAGATCAGCCCACCGGGCCGGGTGACCCGCGCGAGCTCACTGATGAATGTCTGCGGGTCGGCGACATGCTCGAGCACATTGGAGGAGAAGGCGACGTCGGCGACACCGTCCTGCAGGGGCAGCAGGTATCCGTCGGCGACGACGGTTCCGTCGGGAGGCTTCTCGCCGATTTCCTCTATGTCCGGCTCGAAGAGATAGGCATACGCCCCACGCCGCCGAAACTCCTCGGTGAAGTACCCACTGCCACCGCCGATGTCCACGACGGTACGTCCGGCTAAGTCCCCGCCGTACGCCTCGACCTGATCAGCGGCATCACGCGCGAGAAGCGAGTAGCAGGCGTGGGGATCGTCCTGCTCATGCATGAACGCACGAAAGAGAGCAACCGACCGCCGAAAGGAAGGGTCCCTGACGGTCCCGGGTGCGGGCATGTCCCTGTAGGGGCGCGGGGCTGTGACATCTGCGGCTCCGCCGCGTGGGCGCGACAAGCCACGAACAACCGGCACTCGCGAGACGGCCTTACCCCTACGGCGTATAGGCGTCATGACCCCTCACCGCCTCGTCGGCAACGGCCAGGAACTGCCGCACAGTCCGATCCCAGCGATACCGAGCCGCCCGATCCCGCGCCGCCTTCCCCATCGACTCCCGCCGATGCCCGGACAACGCCAAGGTGCACCAAGCAGCAGCAAACGAAGACTCCCCCTGCGCCAACACTCCGGTATCCCCGTCCACGACGGAATCCCGAAGCCCAGGCACATCAAAGGCAATGGTCGGCGTCTCCCGAGTAGCAGCCTCGGTGACAACGAGCCCCCACCCCTCGACCGCCGACGGATGCAGCAACAACCACGCCGCACACAGCAGCCGATGCTTCTCCGCCTCCGACACATGCCCGACGAACTCCACACCGGGCCCGGCGAGCCGCTCGAGAGACGCCCGCTCGGGCCCGTCCCCGACGATGACCAGCCGGCCACCCGTCACCGGCCGCACCCGCTCCCACAACCGCAGCAGCAGATCGATCCGCTTGTACTCGACGAGCCGCCCGACGGCCACGAACAACGGCTCGGAAGACCGCTCACCGAGCGGACCCGGCTCCTCCACCCCGTTGTGCACGACACGAATGCGATCCCGCTCAACCCCGAGATCCCGCAACGCATGCGCGGTCGACGGCGACACGGCCACCAGCAGACTCCGCCGCTGCGCCCCGGTCAGCGCCCAGTGCTCCAGTCTTCGGCCGAGCCGCGCCGCAGGCGCCATCGCTCCGCCGAACCGCATCTTCCACAGATCGGTGTGCACATGGTTGACCAGACACAAGGTCGGCCCGCGATGCCACAGCGGCGCGAAGTACGGCATCCCGTTGCAGACCTCGACCAGCAGGTCGCAGTCCCCGACCTGCCGGGCGAAGGCGGATCTCGCGCGCAGGTAGTGGCCGTAGGAGCCACCGGCCGAGACAACCCGGTAGTCGCGGTAGGCCGCCGGGCCCCCGCACAGCAGGGTGACCTGGTGGCCGAGCCGGGTGAGCCCGTCAGCGAGGCGGTCGACCAGCAGCTCGGAGCCGCCGGCGGCCTCGTTGCCCAGGTCACGATGGGCGAGAAAAACGATTCGGCGCGGATGTGGGGGGAGCGCCGGAGGGTGCTGCTGCGACGCCCAGGGGAGGGTGGCGCGCAGCTGGGACGGCACGTGCTGGGGCATGGGTGCTCCAACTCGTCTCAGGGTGCGGAACTCAGCGTGGGGGTGGGGGAGCGGGAGGGTTTGGTCTCCCGTGGGGGGATTTGGAGCTTCCTGGTCGCTTACGGTCGTTGTGCGTGGGGTGTGGACAGGCTGTGTCCGGGTGGGGTTGGACAGTTTTCGCCCGGACGTTCGCCAGGGCTACTCACCAGCGTGACAATTTCCGGCTTTATTAGAGCTGACGTCACGTCACATTGTGAGCGAGGGCTGGGGCATCTCGGCTGTACCGGAAGATTCCGGTGTCTTCCGTCCTCGTACCACCAAAACCGCTCCCACCACCGCAAGCAGGAATCCCGCCCCGGCAGTCCCGATCGGCAGCGTCTCTCCCACCAACCGCAGCAGCCCGCTGTCCCGTTCCGCCTGGCGCACGGCCTCCTTCTGCGTGGCCGTGGTGAACGCGATCTTCTCGCTGTCCAGCAGCACCGCGGCGTCCTTGTCACCGCCGGGCGCCCGCAGGGTGCGGCGCGGGCCGGTCTGGGCGTAGATCACGCGCCCCGTGCGCTGATCGACGACCAGCTTGAAACCGTAGTTGGAGTACCACTCCTCGGCCAGCACCTGCGGCCGGTCCGGCTGGTCGACGATGCTGCCGGGGACGAGCCGGGTGCCGACCTTGCGGGGCGCGACCGTGGCGGTGAACCGGTAGCCGGTGTACCCCTGGACCTTCTCGGTGCCGTCGTAGCGCATGGTGACCGTGGTCCCGCCGGTGTTGTCCCACCACTGGTAGGAGCGTTTCTGCACGTCGAACGGGAACTTCAGATAGGCCTCGCCCTCGATGTACGGCTCCTCGCCGCAGCAGTGCACCGGCCTGGTGGTCTTGCGGTCCATCACCCAGCGGTGCGGGGTGAAGTCCAGCGCGTCGTGCGGATCGGCGGCCGGCAGCGACTTGTCGGTGTCGACGGTGGTGATCACGTCCCAGACGGCGTCGCCGCTGCGTTCACTTTCCGCCACATTGCCGCGCACCCGCTGGGTGACGGTGATCGTCTGGTCCGGCACGGTCTCGATCTTGTCGGTGTCGAAGACGCTTCCGGTGCCTTTGTAGACGGCGGTGGTGTCGATGTCGATGGGGTTCACGGCGGCACGCGGGGTCACGTACCAGGCCAGCATGGGCGCCAGTACCAGCAGAAACGTGCCGATGCCCAGCAGGATCAACGAGAGAGGTGAGGCTGTACGGCGCATCCGGCACTCCTGAGGGTTTGACGCATGGTCGATGCACGGTCGATGCCTGGCCGTTCTTGGGCCGGGAACCGTAGGCGTTCCTTTGACGAAGTGTCAATGTCCTGACCGAGCGTCAACGTCTTGACGGGGCTGTCCCGGCTTGTCGAGACTGAACCCGACAGGCAGGGGTCGGATCAGGCTGGCGACACCGGGGTGGGGACGACCTCCGGATGCAGAGAGGCTGACCCTGCGATGTCCAGACTCCTCGCCGCCGCGCTGACGGTCGCGCTCGCCGCCGTACTCGCGGTGGGCGCCGCGCTCGGCGTCGTCGCGCTGCTGGAAGCGACGCCCGACCAGCCCAACACCCCGTTGATCACGTACGAGCAAGCGGGCAAGGGGAGTTGACCGTGGCCGTCACCCGCTCCACGACCTCCCCGGCCACGACCTCCGCGAGCACGACCTCCGCGAGCACGACCTCCGCGGCCGCGCCCACCCGCTCGGCCTGGCGTGACGTACCCCGCTTCCAGGTCCGCCGTTTCGCCGAACTCGCCATGGCGGACGCCCCCGCCCTCGCCGAGGAGATCCTCAGCGAGATCCAGCGCGAGTACCCGCATCTGCCCGTCGTCCTCGACGAGTCGGGCGAGCCGATGGCCCTGGTCGGCATCCGGCGCGCGATCGAGGTCTTCGTGCAGCACCTGGAGAAGTCGGAGGGCCGCCCGACCGTCCCGCCGGGCGTCTTCCAGGACTTCGGCCGCGGCGAGGGCCTCAACGGCCGCTCCCTGGACTCCCTCCAGGCGATCTACAGGATGGGCGTACGGCTGGCCTGGCGCCGTTTCGCCGAGATCGGCCAGCGCGTCGACATCCCGCCGCCCGCGATGTACGAGCTGGTGGACGCGGGCTACGAGTACCTCGACGGCCTGGTCGACCAGTCGGTGCGCGGCTACGCGGAGGCGGCGGCGCGCCAGGCGGGCGAACGGTTACGTCTCCAACGCCGCCTGATGGAGCTGCTGCTGGCCGAGCATCACCGCGGCGACCCGGCCGACGCGCTGAGCGAGCGGGCGGCACGTATCGGGTGGCCGCTGCCCGAGAAGGTGGCCGTCGGCGTACTGCTGCGCCCGGCGCGGGAGGCGGTGGCGCCGGCCGTGGGGCAGGGGGTGCTGCTCGACATGGAGTACGAGCAGCCACGCATGGTCGTCCCCGAGCCCGACGCCGCCGGCCGCCCCGAACTGCTGCACCGGGCCCTGACCGGCTGGTCGGGCGCCATCGGCCCCCCGGTCCCGCTCGCCGACGCGGCGAAGTCGCTGCGCTGGGCCGAGGCGGCCGTACGCCTGATGGAGCGGAAGCTGCTGCCGGCCGGGGACGTCCTCTACTGCACCGAGCACACCGAGGCGCTGGTGCTCCTGCAGCCCGAGGAGCTGATCGACGACCTGGCGGTGCGCTGCCTGGCACCGCTGGAGCACTGCGGGCCCACCCACGGGCGACGGCTCGCGGAGACGTTGCTGGCGTGGCTGGAGATCAGGGGCGGGGCGCCGGAGGTGGCGGCCCGCCTGGGAGTCCATCCCCAGACGGTCCGCTATCGGCTGCGCCAGATCCGGGAGCTGTGGGGCGACGAGATGGACGACCCGGACCGGCGGTTCGAGCTGGAACTGGTGTTGCGGGCGCAGCGGTTGAGGGGGGTGCTGGGGGAGACGCCCCGGTAGGCGCCGGTACCCGCCGGTACGCGCCAGCACGCGCCGGTACGTTGCGGAAGCCGTAGAGGTCGGGGTAGGTCGATTCGACGCGGTTCCAGACCTCGCCCAGCGGCTGGACGAGGTTGGCCGGCGGATTCCACTGCTCGGCGGCCTGGGCCGGGGCCGCGGTGACGGTGGGCGCGGCGATCAGCGCGGCGATCGCGGCGAGTACGGCGCCGAGACGCGCAAGGCGGGTGCGCGTGGCGAACTCCCTTGGTGGGGGACGGGACTTCGCCCACTGGTCCCCTCCGCGGCGCCGGAGTTCGCCTGGCGTGGGGTACTTGTGTGTGACAGTCGGGTCGCGCATCGTGGTCGTATGCCTGAGAACCCGGAGTTGCACCTCTGGCTCCAGCCCGTCAAAGGGGAACCGCTGACCGTCCGGACCGCCGACTTCGCGACCCTGGACTCGGCGGTCGTGGCCCTGAACGAGGCCTTCGACGAGGGCCGCACCCTGCGCTTCGAACTGATCGCCCCGGACGACGCCGAGAACGGCTTCGCGTTGGTCAACTTCGCCCATGTGGTGGCGGTGAAGGTGTGGCCGGAAGCGGTGAAGGGCGCGGACGACGGGCAGTACCTCTGATCCGGTCAGGCGTCACGGCGGGCCGGTGTGCCCGCGTGGACCGGCCGCCGAGTGGACGCCGCGCGCAGGCGTCGGCCTCGTCGCGTCAGTCCCCAGGGCTTGAGGATCGAGATCACCGTCATGAAGACGTACGCGGACAGCGACACGATCGGCCCCATCATCAGGTCACCGGCGTCGGGTACCGCCCCGCCCGCGGCGACGGCGACCGTGGTGCTAAGGCCGGGGCGCAGGGCGAAGGTGGTGGCGGTGATCGTGGCGAGGGTGATCCAGAACTTGAGGTAGACCCAGCGGTGCCGGGCCAGCCCCCACTGCGTCCCGAGGGACAGCACGAGCCCGCTGACCAGGGTGAGGAACGCGACCGGCAGCAGGAGCCAGTCGGCGAACAGCTTCATGGCCCGTACGGACGCCTCCACGGTCGCCGCCGCGCCGGTCGTGCCGGCGGTGATCGCGAGCGCGAGCAGCCCGAGCGTGAGCCCGAGCCAGCACGCGGAGGCGAGGACATGGACGACGAGGAAGGCCCGGCGGGCGGGCCGGCTCAGCTTCCTGGCGGCGGCGGACGAAATGGAAGTCGCGGAAGTAACGGTGGGCGCGGCAGGCGCGGACGGCGTGGAAGACATGGACAACACCGTGCCGGGCAGGGACGGCGAGGGCGTCTGACGGCGGGAGTAACCCCGTGTACCCACGTCGGCGTACGCGGCGCCGCTCCGGCTGCTCCGGCGGCACCTCGCGGCGATGACTTCGGGCGATGACCTTAGGCGATGACTTCGGGCGATGACTTCGGGCGATGACTCCGGGCGTGAAACCAGGTCATCACCGGAGTAGAAGCAGAGCCGCCAACTTTCGAACAGAGGAGATCCCGATGCGGCAACCGACACCCCACCCCGCCCTGCGGCACCTGGACATCCTGGTGGGGGAGTGGGACACGTGGGCCGCCGGCCGCAGCGTCGGCCCCGTCCGGACGGAGTTCGCCTGGGCGGAGAGCGGCGCCTTCCTCGTCCAGCGCGCGGACGTCGGCCCCGAAACCGCCCTCCCCGGGGTGTGGGCCACCCACGCCCCGTTCCCCACCGTCTCCCTGACCGGCTATGACGACACCGCCGAGGAGTACACCGTCCTCTACGCCGACGGCCGCGGCGTGTCCCGTGTCTACCAGGGCAGCATGACCGACCGCACCTGGCGCCAGTGGCGCACGGCCCCCGGCTTCCACCAACGCCTCACCGCCACCGTCAGCCCCGACGGCACCACGATCGAGGGCAGCTGGGAGCAGTCACCCGACGGCGAGGAGTGGACGACGGACTTCGACGTGACGTTCGTGCGCACGGGGAAGCCGTAGAGCCGGGGACCGGCCGATGGGAGGTAGGGCGGGGGTCGTGTGGGGGCGACCCCCGTGCACTCCTAGGCGCCGGCGGGTTCCTTCGGCGCGGCCGACCGCCGTGGTGCGGGGCGGTCCAGGTGGACCACCACCGTCGTATAGAAGCGGTGCACCGCGTCGTCCACGCTGCGGATGAAGCCCGACTCGGCGTTGCCCCGGGTGCTGCCCATGCCCTTGAGGAGGGAGAGGCGGAAGCCGGTGATCCGGGTCGCGGTGCTCTTCGGGAGCAGGTCCGCCGGTTCGGGGCGGAGGCGTTCCAGGGTGCCTCGGGGGCCGCCGGTCTCGCCTTCGACCAGGGTTTCGACGTGGAGGTCGGCCGGGGCGTCGGCGAGGCGGCGGATGAGGCGTTTGACCCAGGTGAGCGGATAGCCCTGGTCGGGGGCGGGGATCTCGACGGATGTGCGGAGCCTGCCGGTGCGCAGGTCGGCGTTGATGGCCAGGACCCCGGGGGTGCCCTCGATACGGAGTTCCGCCTGGAGTCTGCCGTCCAGACACAGCTGGTCGGCGAGGAGGGCCCTGCGGGCTCCGGGATCGGTGCCGCGCTTGGCGCGCTGGACGGGCAGGACCTTCTGGCCAAGCTCGCCGCCCAGGCGGAGGCACACCTGGCGGATGAGACGCTCCCAGCTCTCGACCACCTCCAGGGCGCGCGGGTCGCCCTGGCACAGGGTCTCGTCGTCGATGCCGTTGCGCACGGGCACCCACGCCGAGCCCATGTTCTGGAAGCCGTGGCAACCGGAGTTCTCGTGCTGGAGGTAGTGCAGCAGTTCCTGGAGCAGCCAGGCGTGCGCCGCGTTTCCGACTCCCTCGTGCCGGATCAACATCTGTGCCTGGTGGGCGACTTCGGCCCAGGACAGATGCCAGAGCGCCACCTTGTGCTTACGGCGCCCGTCGATCTTGACGTCGACGAGCTGGCTGCCCTCCAGCGCGACGTCGTTCGACAGCGTGATCACGGCCTCGTAGCCGCGCCGTGCGGCGATGTCCATGTACGCCTGGACCTGGTCGGCCTTGAGGGAGTTGCCGTTCGTCTTGGTCTCCACCAGTGCCGTCCACAGTTTGCCGGCGCGCTCGACGCGGATCACTCCGTCGGGACGGCGCGGTGTGTCGCCGTGTGGCAGGGAGACCTCGGCGAATGTCTCCATACGGCCCGCGGGTGCGCCGAAGGGCGCGGTGAGCCGTCGGCCGAACTCCGGCACCTGTGCCATCACCGACAGCAGCACCGAGGTCGCGCGCATCTCCCGGTCACGGTCGCTCTTGAGGACGGAGACCGGGAAGAGCCGGGCCTCCTTCCAGGACTCGTTCTCCGCCAGCGACTTCCTGGTCACCTTGGGCAGCGTGACCTTCTTCTTCGCCGTACGCGGCCGCGCGGCCGGCTGCTTGTCCGGCCCGGCCTCGGCGGTGTCCGGTCGGCGGGGAGCCGGGATGGCTTCCAGCGTCGCCGGTGAGGTGCTCGCGGGCGCGGGCGCCGCCGGTGCGGTGGGTGCGGACGCCGGATACGGCTGACTGGCGCTGACCGCCGAGCCCGGTGTCTCCGCGGTGGACACGTCCTCCCCCTCGGTGAGCGCCTCCACCCCGGCCCGCGCTTCCGCCTCGGCCGCGTCGTCCTCGATGTCCACCCCGAAGTCCGTCGCCAGCCCCGCCAGCCCGGAGGCGTACCCCTGCCCGACGGCACGGAACTTCCAGTCCTCGCCACGCCGGTACAGCTCCCCGAAGATGACCGCGCTCACCTCTGCGGCGTCGTCGACGGCGAAACGGAGGAGGTTCTCGCCGGCCGCGTCGGCCAGCCTCACCTGCAGGTCCTCCAGCTCCCCGAAGCGGGCTGAGCCGTACCGGCTCGCGGCCACGACGATCCGGTCGACATCGCCCGGGACCGCCGTGAGGTCGAAGCAGATCCGGTCCTCGTTGCCGTCCTCCGTCGGCGTCTTCCCCAGCAACTGCACGCTGCCGTCGGCGGCCACCGGGTTGTTGTAGAAGTAGAAGTCGTCGTCGCTGCGGACCTTGCCGTCGGCGTCCAGCAGGAGGACGGACACGTCGGCGTCGCCCTCACCGGTCGGGCTGCCCCAGCCCAGACTGACGATCACCGAGCCGACGTCCTCGCTCAGGGCTGTCAGCGCAACGTTCGAGCCCTTGACCATTTCGTGCATGGAACCCCCCATTCACACCCCCAATTGCTCACCCGAGGGCATGCGCATGCACCCGCCCCAGGCGTCTCCCCGTGCGGCAGAGTGTGACCTGCCGCACGCGGGCAACGGTACTGGCCGTGGATCGCGTCCGAGGAGCTTTCGGGCTGGTCCGCGCGGGGCCATTGCCGGGGCAAACTCAATTTGAGTAGCCTGTGTTCGTCATTCCGATCGGCTGTTGAAATCTCGAACACAGCCTGACATCAAGGGAGGGGGCCGGACGTGGGACGCCTCGTACCAGCCGTGACCCGGGCTCTCGACATTCTCGAGCTCTTCCTCGACGGGGACGGCACACTCTCCGCCCCCGACATCGTGCGCAAGCTCCAGCTGCCGCGCACCACCGTCCACGAGCTGGTGACCACGCTCGCCGCCCGGTCGTACATCGTCCAGGTGCCGGGTCAGCCGGGACGTTACCGGCTCGGGGTGCGGCCTTACCAGCTCGGCAGCCGGTACGCCGAGCAGCTCGACCTCGCGGCCGAGGGGCAGCAGGTCGCCCGGTCCGTCGCCGAGACCTGCGACGAGACCGTGCACGTGGCCATTCTCGAGGGCACCGACGTCATCTACATCGCCAAGGTCGACTCGACGCACGCGGTGCGGATGGTCTCCGCCGCCGGGCGCCGGCTGCCCGCGCACTGCACCTCCGTCGGCAAGATGCTGCTTGCCTCCCTTCCCGAGCAGGAGCTCACCGCACGTGTCCCCGACAGTGCCGAGCTCGTCGCCATGACACCCAACAGCATCACCGACCCCGGCGCGCTGCGCGAGGCCCTTGCCGGGATCCGGGAGCGGGGGATCGCCGTCGAGAGCCGGGAGTCCAACCCGGACGTGTCCTGCGTGGCCGCGCCGGTGCGGGACCGTACCGGGCAGGTCGTCGCCGCCCTCTCCATCTCCGTGCCCATGATCCGCTGGAGCGACGAGCGCCGCGCCGAGCTGGAGCAGCTGGCCGCCAAGGGTGCCGCCGAGCTGTCGGAGCGGCTCGGACACCGGAGCGTGGCGTGACGGCGCGGCAGTACGAGGTCGCCGTGCGGGCCGAGGCCGAGCTCGGCGAGGGCCCGACCTGGGACGCGGACAGCGGGCGACTGCTGTGGATCGACATCCTGGGAGCGAGGATCCACACTTACGACCCCGTCTGCGGGCGTCGCTCCGTCCGTACGACCCCGCAGCACGTCGGCGCCGTCAAGCCGCGTGCCGGCGGCGGCCTCGTGCTGAACCTCCGGGACGGCGTCGGCCTGCTGGACGCGGACGGCGGCTTCCGCTGGCTGCGTCACGAGCCCGTCCCCGGCCGCCGTGCCAACGACGCCGCCGTCGCTCCCGACGGTTCCCTGTGGGCCGGCACCATGCGCTACGACGAGGCGCCGGGCGGCGGCACCCTGTCCCGGCTCACCGGTGACGGCTCGGTCGAGGTGATCCTCGACGACGTGGCGGTGAGCAACGGCACGGGGTGGAGCCCGGACGGACGGCTCATGTACTACATCGACTCGCCGACCCGTCGTATCGACGTCTTCGACCACGAGGGCGGGCGGGTCGCGAACCGGCGGCCGTTCGTCACGATCGAGGACGGCGCCGGGTTCCCCGACGGGCTGACGGTGGACGCCGAGGGGTGCGTGTGGGTGGCCCTGTGGGAGGGCGCGGCCGTACGCCGCTACACACCGGCCGGCGAGCTGGACCGGGTGATCCCGCTTCCGGTGCCCAGGGTCACCGCGTGCGCGTTCGCCGGACCGGACCTGACCGACCTTTACATCACGACGGCCCGAGTGGGACTGGCCTCGCCGCCCCCGCTGTCGGGGTCGTTGTTCGTGGTGCCGGGGGCCGGGAAGGGGCTGGCCCAACCGGCGTTCGCCGGCTGACCTGGTGCCGGTTCGCGAGACTGGCGGGGGGCTGGAGGCTGGTTCGGGAGACTGGCGGGTGGCTGGAGGCTGGTTCGGGAGACGGGGGGCTGGAGGCCGGTCCGGGAGACGCGGCTGACCTGGAGCCGCCTTCGGCTCAGCGTCCGGTCCGGCCCAGCCGCCTCAGCGTCCGGTCCGGCCCAGCCCCCTCAGCTCCCCGTCCGATCCAGCCCTCGCAACACCGCCCGCTCCGCCTCCGTCAACGGCGCCCCCGCCGCCGGCGGCAGCGGGGGTCCGCTCAGTGTCGCCAGTACCGTCGACGGTCGTAGCAGTCGCGTCGGGCCCGTCGTCATGCTCGTCACGTCCCAGACCGCCGACGCCGCGGTGAAGGAGCCGGTCGCCGTGCGGATCATGCGGCGGGTGTAGGCGGTGACCAGGCGGTCCGCCACCCCGGGTGAGCCGCCCCGGGTGCCGGGGAACCAGACGTCCTGGCTGACCGCCATCGTCCACGCCGCCTCCACCGACCCGGCCGCCGCCCGCTGCACCCGCCGGGCCAGGCCGGCCCCGGTCAGAGGGGAGCGCCGCAGCTCCCGGCTCAGGACCCCCGCGCCCATCGCCGCCACCGACATGCCCTGCCCGTACGCCGGGTTGAAGGTGGCCAGCGCGTCGCCGAGGACGACGAGGCGTTCGGGCCAGTGACGGGTCTTCTCCAGGTAGCGGCGGTGGTTGCTGGTGCTGCGGCTGACATGGACGTCGGTGAGCGGCTCGGCACCGGAGACCAGCCGGCCCACGATGGGGTCGGGCAGGTCCAGGGCGTAGCGCAGGAAGGCCTCCGGGTCCGACGGGGGTTCGCCGCCGCCGCGGGTGCCGGCGAGGCTCACCATCCAGCGGTCGCCCTCGATCGGCAGCATCATCCCGCTGCGACCGGGACGGCCCAGGTACGGATTGGCCTGCACGATGGTCAGGGGGAAGTGTTCGGCGCCCTCAGGGGTGCGGTAGAGGCGCGTGGCGTTCACCAGGCCGGCGTCCACAGTCTTCTCGCGGACATCCGAAATGCCGAGCTCGGCAAGCCATTTGACGATCCGTGAGCCACGGCCGCTCGCGTCCACCACGAAATCGGCCGAGAGTTCCTCCTCCCCGGCGGGAGTCGAGATCCGCACTCCCGTGACCCGCTGCCGGGACCCCGTCAGTTCCAGGGCCTGCGCCCGGCGGATCCGCACCCCGGTGTGGGCCCGCACGGCGTCTCGCACCGCCCAGTCCAGCAGCGCCCGCGTGCACGTCAGCATCCGCGGGCCGGTGTGGCGCCAGCGCCGGAACCAGCCCTCGGGGGTGAGGGCGACCATGCCGGAACCGAGCGGTATCTCGTGCGCGCCGGCCGCCAGCAGATGCTCGCGGATGCTCACGCCCGGCACCAGGTCCTCCATCGCGGCCAGGCCCCCGGCCATGAGGAGATGGGCGTGGCGTCCCTGCGGCAGGCCCTTGCGGTGCTCCGGCCCGTCGGGCAGCTCGTCGCGGTCGAGTACGACCACTTCGTCGGCGACGGTGGACAAGGCCGCCGCGGCCAGCATCCCGGCCAGGCCGGCACCGATGACGACAGCTCTACGCGACATGCCTCTCCTCGCACTCAGCGGCCACGAAGCCTGACGGCCGACCGGCTCGACATGTCGACCGCGGTTCGGCAGCGCCCTTTCAGGGGCGCGGCACTGCGGTGCACATGCGGCTTCGCCGCGCATGCGCGACCAGCCACCGACGGACCCTCGGACGATCGACGGCCTAGAAGGATCTCACCGTACCTTCACGCACCGTGGCCGCGGCAGCGGTTCGCCCCAGTGCCTGCGCCAGCTCCACCAGCCCGCCCGTGCCGGCCACCTCCGTGGCGTGCAGACGAGAGGTGCTCGGCGTCCGCAGCGGCTCCTCCCGCGCCGCCGCCCGGTGCGCCGCGGCCAGGAGCATGGCCGCCTCCGCGTCGATCCGCGCCTCGTGGGCGGAGCGGCCGTCGTCCAGGGCGGCCGACAGCGCCCGCTCGCGCACCCGGTCGTCGAAATACGGCGCCAGCGCCAACAGGGCGTCATGAATGGCGACTTCGCGTCGGTGCAGGCGCTCCCCGGGCAGCTGCCACCAGGAGGCGGGCGGCTTGGGGGCCGTCGACACGAACTCCACCCGCAGCCACAGCGGGTCCAGCCGCCGGTAGTCACGCAGCCCGCGCCAGTGCCCCACGGCCGCCGGCAGCAGCCTCGGCAGCACGAAGCCGGCGGAGCAGATCAGCGCGGCCAGCGACGCCATGGGCGGGGCGACAGTGGTGGACAGGAAGTCCAGGTCGTGGCCCGTCCAACGGGCCACGACGGCCGTGTACTTGGTCAGCTGGAATCCCACCAGGTCCAGCAGCGCGCCGGCGACGATCAGCCACAGGCCGGTCCTGAGCAGCCCGGTGACCTCCCGGCCCCACCGCACGCACACCACGCACATCGCCACCATGACCGCGGTGTGCCCGAGCAGGTAGAGCACGATCATCTCGCGCATGAAGGGCGTGTCGGCGTAGTACGTGTCGAGGTCGGTCAGCCGCTCCACCCGCGCGTCGGCCAGCGCGAACAGCACGACGACGGCCACGATCAGCGGGCCGTACACGGCGATCGCGCGCAGCACCAGCCGCCGTACCCGCTCCCGCGACCCGCCCCGCCAGTTGATCAGCAGGATCAGCAGCGAGCAGCTGTACGCCGAGAGCAGACCGTAGGTCAGCGGGGCGCCGAAGTTCGGGATGCCGGTGAGGTCGTTGACGGCGGCGAGGGTCATCGGCGCCGAGCACACGAACACCACCGCGCCGAGCGCGATCGCCACGCACGTGGAGACGGTCAGCGGGTTTCTCAGGGCCGACGGCCTCCCGTCCGCCGTACGCGGCCGCCGGAACAGCACCGCGGCGGACAGCGCGAGGGCACCGGCCGCCAGATAGACGACGAGACTCATACGGGGGAGCTCCGTTCCGCCGCCATCGCCCTCGCCCCGGACCCGGTCGTCCCGGCTGTCCGGACCAGCGGCGAGGTGGCCAGCGCGTCCGCGATGCGCACCAGTGCGTCCGTGCCGGGCGCCCGCTCCTGGAACCACCGCGACTCACCGTCGGACGCGGGCCGCCGAACCGGGACATCGCCCGCGAGTGACGCCTCGCCCCGGGCCGCCGTCGCGATCACCACCGCCCAGGCCGTCGCCGCCGCCTGCTCGGGGGCGCCCGTCTCGTGCAGCGCGGCCCGAAGCGTCTCGTCGTACAACTCCCGGTCGACGTACGCGTCCAGATGGCTGAGTCCGTTGTGGATGCTCGTCCGGCGCCAGATCAGCAGGGTGGTGGGGGACGCCCAGCGCGGGTGCGGCAGACGCAGGGAGCGGCGGGCGAGGACGCCGTCCAGTTCGCGTTCCAGGGGTGCGAGGCGTACATACGTCCGCCAGGCCCGCCGCCACTCCGTCAGCCGGGGGCCGGCCAGCGGCAGCAGGACGCCCGCGACCACCAGCAGGGCGCCCAGAGCGGCCGCCGACCGGGCGACCTCGGCGTCGAGCGCGGACCAGTCGAGCCCGGACCAGCGGGCGACCACGGCGACGAGCTTGGACACACTGAATCCGGTACCGCACACGGCGCCCACGCCCAGCGTGACCAGTCCCGCGCGCAGCCAGCCACGCACCTCGCGGGCCCAGCGCAGGGCCGACACCGCAGTGACGGTGACGGCCGTGAGATGCCCGGCCAGATACAGCACGATCATCTCGCGCAGATACGGCGTGGTCGCGTAGTAGGTGTCCAGGTCGGTACGCCGCTCCACCGGGGCCTCGCCCAGCACGAACAGCGTCGCGATGCCGAGGACGACCCCGCAGTAGGCGAGCACCCAGCGGCGGATGGTCCGGTGCGCGCCCGGTCCGCCGCGCCAGACGGCGACCAGGATCTGGGAGGCGGCGCTGTAGGCGGTGATCGCCACATACGTCAGCGGCGCCGCCAGGTTGGGGACGCCGCTGAGCCGGTTGACGGCGCCGACCGTGGGCGGGGCGCCGAGGAAGAAGCACAGGCCCGCCAGGCCCAGCACCGCGCAGATGGTGCGCAGGGAGGGGTCGTGCCGGTGGCGGATGAGGTCCGGGGCCTTCACCAGCAGACCGAGCCAGAGCACCGCGCAGCTGACGTAGCTGACCAGGCCGCTCATCTGTGGGTCCCGCGGTAGTTGAGCGCGGCGCCGATGCGTCCGGCGATGCCCTGGGCGTCGCCTCCGTCGGCGGCGTACACGGAATCCGCCGAGGCCTCCAGCCAGGTGCGCAGCCGACGGCCCATCAGCATGCCGAAGCGGTCGGCCTCCTGTTCGTCGGCGAGGGTGAAGTCGGAGCGGGCGGCGGCCTGGTGACCGGCCGCGCTGTCGCGTTGCTGGTGCATGTGCCACACCTCGTGGCAGAAGATCACGATCTGGTGCCATACGGCGGCCCGCTTGTCGACGATGACGTCGTCGTGGGTCTCGCGCTCCAGCCACAGCCCGCTGGCGGTGTGCGGCGGGAAGATCTCCCGGTGGACGACGATCGGGCGCCCGCGCCACTGGACGGCTGAGTCCACGACCGCCTGGAAAAGGGTCTCGGGGTCCGCGGGGATCGGCACACGGATGGGGCCGATGAGGGCGTCGGCGAGACGACGCATCTCCCTGTTCGTACGCACGCTGCTCCCCGTGGCCGCTGGACCTTTCGACCCTGCGCAATATGCCAACCATCCCTGTGCCTCAACCACCTTCGGAGTCGATGGAGGGCCAGGGATGGCCGAAAAACGCGGGCTGCTCGGCTGTCAGACGTCGTCCTCGTCGGCCGGGTTCCGCTCCGTGATCATCTCGGCCCATTCGGCCAGCGCCCGCAGCTTGCGCGGCGACATGTGCGGTGCGCGTCTGGCCAGCCGGTAGAAGCCGGGGGTGCGCAGCGGGGCGAGCGGGTCCGCCTTCGCCTCCAGGTCCCGCAGCACCGGCTGGAGAGCGGTGTGCAGGGCCTCCGCCTCGTCCGCGGTGAAGAAGCCGGCGGGCAGGCCGAAGTGACGGCGGATCCGGTCGGCGTGCTCCAGGCTGGGCAGTCCGCTCCTGCGCCATTCGCTCAGCCACTGCCTGCTCGTCCCGGCGATCCTGGCCAGTTCGTCCAGCGAGTACCGCTTGCCGTCGGGGCGGCGCCGGGTCTCGCGTACGAAGTCCAGCCGCTGCCGGACACGGTCGCTCAGGCTCGTCTCCGGCACGCTCCGGCCCGCCAGCAGGGCGGCGACCGTTTCGGTGGGTATGCCGGTGCGGTACGACAGGTCGGCCACGTCCAGCACCTCGGCCAACCGGGGGCCCGGCTGCCCGGTCAGCTCCTCGAGGCGCTGACGCAGTTCGGCAAGGGATGCGGGCGCGTCTCTCACCGAGTTCTCCCTGGTTCTCCTGGGCGCGGGCGCAGGTGCTCTGCGGACGGGGTCGACGGGAGAGTATCGGGTCGCTCCGGTCACGGCCAGCGGAAAGGCAGGGATACCTGCCCTATTCCGCAGGGATGGTTGACAGTTGGGGTCACGGCGGGCAATGATCACGTCACAGAAAGCCGCATTCCGCTTCTGTGGACGCGACTTGCGAACTCCGGCCGCGCACCCGCCTCTTGACGCGGCCGGACCAGGCCGAGGTGGCTCGACGGGGGACGCGAGCACTGCCGGCTCGCCACGAGCGAGCCCGCCTCGGCCCGCTCCGGACACTCCGGGTGCCGCCGTCGGGGGAGCGGCGCCCGGGGTTCCGGCGCGTGAATCACCGGGCCGCGCGAACTCTCAAAGCCTGCCCGCGAGCCCCTGCGCCGCGACGCCCGTCCTGCGGGTGGACGCGGTCCTCGGGCGGATGTGCTCGGACCATGTGATGGGCAACCGCTCCGCGTGGATCGACCACATCGGCGAACTCACCGTCACCAAAGGAACGTTGATCCATCTGGAGGTCGGCTGACTGCCTGACGGCCACGCTCCCCGTCTGGCTGTGGCCGTCGGCCACCGGCCAGTCGGGCCCCAAGCTCCGTGCACCCGAGGCGGCAGACCGGTGGACATGGCTGATCGTCACTGCCCACACCCAGCTCGAACGTGACTGGATCAGACCATCAAGAACAAGCGGAAGCACGCTGCTTCTGGGTCGTCAACGTGATGTGCGACACCGTTGACCAGCATGATCGACCCACACATGATCCTCACAGCTTCTTTGTAATGAAAAGTTAAGGGGATGGGTGGGGCGTGGTTACGCGAAGACGGGGGCGCGGCTGGCGTCAGGCGGCGCGGAGCGGGGCGATGGCCATCACGCTCCTGGGGAGTGCGGTTCCGGTGGTGGGGGTCGGGGCGACTCCGGCACTCGCCGACGACGGGACGGTCTCGGTAGCGGCTGACAAAACCCCGGAGTCGGAGGCGAGTGCTCTCGCGGCGGAGACCGGTCAGCGGGTCGCCGTGGACGGGTCAACCACCGAGTCGTCGAAGGTCTTCGCCAACCCGGACGGCACCTTCACGCAGGAGACGAACGCGGCTCCAGTGCGCGCGCAGAAGGACGACGGCACCTGGGCCCCCATTGACACCGCTCTCGTGCGCGAGGCCGACGGCTCCGTGCGGGCCAAGAACACGACGGCCGATCTCACCTTCTCCGGCGGCGGCAGCGGGGACGGACTGGTCACGCTGAAGGACGAGGGGCACAAGCTGCAGCTCGGCTGGCCCACCGCGCTCCCCGAGCCCCACCTCGACGGCGCCAGCGCCACCTACGTCGGCGTTCTGCCAGATGTCGACCTGAAACTGACGGCGCTGAGCTCGGGTTACACCTCGGTGCTTGTGGTCAAGAGCGCTGAAGCGGCGAAGAATCCGGCGCTCGCGACGATCAGCATGACCGTGTCGAGCGGCGGCTTGGACATCGCCCCGACGGCTGATGGCGGTTTTGTCGCGCGTGACGGCGACGGCAGTCCTGTCTTCGAGAGCCCGGCGGGGCGGATGTGGGACTCGGCCGGCGACACACCGGCCACCGCCACCGCAACAGACGGCGTCACCACGCAACTCGCCCGCAGTGCTCCTTTGGCGGAGGGTGAGCCGCAGGTGACGGAGGCGGACCCGGTGCCCGCCGCAGAGGGCGAGCCGGCGCCGTCGGAGGGCCCTGGCGGCGGTGACGCGGCGGCCGAGCTCCCGCTCAAGGTCACCGACACCACCCTGGAGATCACACCCGATCCGGCCTTGCTCCGCGGTGAGGACACCGTCTTCCCGCTCTACATCGACCCGCCGACCAAGGGCATCGCGCTCGGTGACTGGACGGCCCTGGCCTCCAACGGCACCAAGTACTGGGAGTTCGACGGGGACAAGGGAGTGGGGCGCTGCTCGAACTACGCGGGCTACCTGTGCTCCTACAGCCCGTACACCCAGCGCATGTACTTCGAGTACCCGCTGTCGTCGATCCACGGGAAGAAGATCCTGGACGCGACGATGGAGGTGTACCAGGTGTGGACGTTCACCTGCGAGCCGCACTGGTACGACCTGAGCCGCGTGGACAAGGGCATCTCCTCGAGCACTACTTGGTCGTCCCGTCCGACCGGCGTGGACCTGATGGGTGACCGGTACGTGGCCTATGGGCGCGGCTCCCTGTGCGACCCGTCGCAGCCGGCGAACTGGGTGCGCTTCAGCGACAACGTGGGCGAGGAGACCAACGAGAACCTGACGACCACTCTGGCCTCCTACGCCTCGAAGAAGGAACCGCAGATCACCTTCTCGCTGACCGCGCACGACGAGTCCGACGCTGCCGCGTGGGCGCGGTTCCGCAACGACGCCAAGCTGTCGGTGACTTACGTGTCCTATCCGGGCACGCCGACCTCGTACGGTGTCCAGCAGGGCTCGACCGGCCGGGCCTGCAACGCCTCCACGCAGCCCTTCGCCACCAGTGTCACCACGCCGAAGATGCTGGCCACGGTGCAGTCCGCCGACGGATCCAACTCCCAGCTGCGCGCCATGTTCGAGGTGTGGAAGGCCGACGGCTCCAGCCGTGCCTGGTACGAGGCCTCCCCCGACGGTGCCTGGGTGACCGACAACGCCCCCCGCACCGCGACGACCGACGCGCTGCCCGCGCAGACGGACTACCGGATGCGGGTCAAGACGCAGGCGTACTACAAGACGGACCGGGGCGCCACTGGTGTCCTGGACTCGCCGTGGTCGTCCTGGTGCTACTTCCGGGTCGACACGGACTGGCCGCCGCCTCCGGTGGTGACCAGCGCGGACGGCATCTACAAGCCGGCCGAGACCGACCCGGCCGCGGGCGGGGTGGGTGTGCCGGGCAAGTTCACCTTCACGCCCGGGGACGCCAGCCTCACCCAGGCCGGTATCCAGTCGGACGTCGTCAGCTACAAGTACAAGCTCAACAGCGGCGTGGTGTCCGATCCGATCCCCGTCGCCAAGGGCGCCTCCCACACCAGGTCGATCACGCCGAACCAGCCTGGTGAGAACACCATCCAGGTCTGGGGCTTCGACGCGGCCGGCCACAGCTCGCTCACCGGCTACTACAGCTTCCTCGTCAAGGGCGCCGAACAGCCATCGGGGATCTGGCACCTGGACAACGCCCTCACCGACGCCACCACCGCGACCCAGCACCCGCTGACCTCCTCGGGGGCCACCTGGGACACCCTGTCCCGCACCGGTCCGGGCGCAGCCAAGCTCAACGGCACGACCGCGTATCTGTCCACTTCCGGCGCGGTGCTGGACACGACCAAGTCCTTCACTGTGTCGGCCTGGGTGCGTCTGGCGAAGAAGGACGTCAACCACACCGTGCTGTCCCAGGCGGGAACGAACGCCTCCGGGTTCCAGCTGTACTACTCCAGCGCCTACAACACCTGGATCTTCAACCGCCACCAGACGGATGTCGCCGATCCCGCGATCGTCCGCTCGATCGGCACCAAGCCGCCGGTCCTGAATGTCTGGACCCACCTGACCGGCGTCTACGATGCCGCCGAGCAGACCCTCCAGCTCTACGTCAATGGCGTCCCGCAGGGCAAGCCGGTGCCGTTCACGGCCACTCCGTGGAAGGCGTCCGGGAATCTGCAGGTCGGGCGGCTGTGGCACGCTGCGACCGGCAAGGAGAACTTCGCCGGGACCATCGACGAGGTGAAGGTCTGGTCCCGGGCGCTGGCGGACACCGAGGTCGCCCACGACGCCTGGCTGGAGGACGAGGACCTCAGCGACGGCACCGCCGGCGATCCGGTCCCCGCGCTCGTCGCCAAGTGGGACGCCACGGACATGGCCAACGCGACTGGCACCACGGTGAAGGACACCAGCGGCTTCGGCCGGAACCTCACACTCAACGGGGCCGCCCTGACCCAGGTCACCACCGGTGACCCGGAGATCGGTGAAGAGGTCACCACCAGTCAGACGATGTCCCTGAACGGCACCAGCGCCTATGCCACCGCCACGGGCCCGGTCGTCGACGACGCCGGTTCGTTCACCGCGACCGCCTGGGTGACGCTGGACCCGGCCAAGCTCGCCGACACCAGCAAGTCGTACGCGGTGCAGGTGTTCGGCCAGTCGGGGACGAGCCAGTCCTCCTGGGGCGTCTGGTACGAGCAGCCGACCGGCAGCACCCAGGGACGGTGGACGTTCGGCCGTCCCGACAAGGACGGTACCGGAGCGGTCTGGACCGAAAGCGAGTCCACGGCGTTCACCACGGCCCAGCTGGGCGTCCCCGTCATGCTCACGGTCGTCTACGACGCCCAGGCGGCAGCCGATCCCGACAACACCTCCAAGCTCGGCGGACTCAAGCTCTACGTCGACAGCGCTCTGATGGGCGACGAGGACGGCGTGTCGTACTCCGCCCCCTGGCAGGGCGGCGCAGCGTTCGAGATCGGCCGGGCGAAGATCAACGGCGCTGCCGCGCGCTACTTCCCCGGAACGATCGACAGCGTCCGCGTCTGGGCCGGAGCCACCTCCACCGACACCATCGCCAACCGGCGCAACACCGAGCAGCAGTAGGACCGGGCGGGGCAGGGCGGGCTCGTTGCCTGCCCTGCCCCGCCTTCATCGCGCTCTCCGTTGTGGCCGAGCACGCCGTGCCTGCGCCGGGACGCGCCCTCGAGAGTCGGCGTTCAGGTGCAACTCCGCTGCCCGAGCGCTACCTGACCATTTCCATTTCCGAGAACCGGGAAATCACGTGTCTCCAAGACCCTTCCGCAAACGGCTGCCAGGGGCGGTCATGCGCCGCTGGCTCGGCCGTGGCGCGGTCGTCGCCTCCCTTTCCCTCCTGCCACAAGTCGTGATCCCGTTGGGCTACGACTTCGCCGCGCAGGCCCAGCCCCAGGCTGCCCGTAAGAATCTGGAAGACCGTCCCGAGGCGAAGACCGACAAGGTGGGCGTGCTCAAGCCCGGCACGTCCAAGGCCCCGAAGGACAAGGCCGCAGCGGCGTCACGGAAGACCCGTGAGCGGATGAAGGAAGCTGCCTGGCCCAAGGCCGGGAAGGCGACCGCCGAGGTGGCGGCGACCCGCAAGGCCGCTGTCACCGTGGGCGGGCTCGACTTGACACTGGCCCAGGAGCCCCCTGCCTCATCAACCAAGTCTTCGAAGGCCAAGGCGAAGGCAACCGGTCCAGCCGAGAAGGTGGCGCTGCGCGTCCACTCCCGGTCGACCGCGAAGAAGGCAGGTGTCAACGGTGTCCTGGTCACCGTCGACCCGGCGGGAGCCGCAAAAGGCTCGGCCGGTGACGGCGACAAGCTCCGGGTCTCTTTGGACTACTCCTCCTTCAAGGATGTCTACGGCGGCAACTTCGGTCCCAGACTGCGCCTGGTGACGCTCCCGGCATGTGCGTTGACCACCCCGGAGAAGAAGTCCTGCCGCGCCCAACGTCCCGTGGCTGGGGCGGACAACGACGCGGAGTCCCAGAAGGTCACGGGCACCGTCTCCGCCCCCAGCCTGAAGGCCGGCACTCCGATGCTGCTGGCGGCGTCCGCAGACAGTTCGGGAAGCGGAAGCGACTTCAGTGCCACGCCGCTGTCCCCGACCGCGACCTGGGAGGCCGGCGGCAGCACGGGTGACTTCACCTGGAACTACCCGCTGCGCGTTCCGCCGGCCACGGCCGGCCCGTCCCCGAACCTGTCGATCTCCTATGACTCCGCCTCGGTGGACGGTCGCACGGCCGGAGAGAACAACCAGACCTCCGTGATCGGCGAAGGCTTCTCGATCACGGAGTCCTACATCGAGCGCAAGTACGCCTCCTGCAAGGACGACGGCCACACCAGCAAGGGCGACCAGTGCTGGAAGTACGCCAACGCCACCCTCGTCCTCAACGGCAAGGCCGTCGAGCTGGTCAACACCTGCGCCGACAAGGCCGCCTGCGACAGCGCCGCACTGTCCCAGGCGTCCGGCGGTTCGTGGAAGGTGAAGAACGAGGACGGCACCCGCGTCGAGCATCTGACCGGCGCCACCGGCAACGGCGACGACAACACCGAGTACTGGAAGGTGACCGGCCCCGACGGCGTCCAGTACTTCTTCGGCAAGCACCGCCTGCCCGGGTGGAGCAACAAGGGCACCACGGACACCAGCGACGACGACCCGGTCACCAACTCGGTGTGGACCGTCCCGGTCTTCGGCGACGACTCCGGCGAACCCTGCTACAAGTCCACCGGCTTCGCCGACTCCTTCTGCACCCAGGCCTGGCGCTGGAACCTCGACTACGTTGTGGACACGCACGGCAACGCCTCCACCTACTGGTACGGCCGGGAGACGAACTACTACTCCAAGAACGCCGACACCACCGTCAACGGCACCGGCTACACCCGCGGCGGCTACCTCAACCGCATCGACTACGGCCTGCGCAATGACCTGCTCTACACCAAGCCCGCCTCCCAGCAGGTCCGCTTCACCTACGCCGAGCGCTGCGTCGTCTCGGGCGGCTGCTCCAGCCTGACCGAGAGCACCAAGGCCAACTGGCCCGACGTGCCCTTCGACATGATCTGCGCGGCCAACACCAAGTGCACCACCCAGATCGGCCCGTCCTTCTTCACCCGCAAGCGCCTCACCGACATCACCACCTCCGTGTGGACCGGCACCGGCACCACCCGGCGGGACGTCGACACCTGGCACCTGGAGCAGAGCTTCCCCGACACCGGTGACGCCTCATCGCCGAGCCTGTGGCTGAAGTCCATCCAGAACACCGGCAAGGCCAACACCACCACGGCCGCCATGCCGCCCATCATCTTCGGCGGCATCCAGATGGCCAACCACGTCGAGGGCAGCGGCCCGGACACCCTGCGCTACATCAAGTGGCGGGTGAACACCATCAAGTCCGAAACCGGCTCGACCCTCACGGTCAACTACTCGGATCCGGACTGCATCTGGGGCACCAGCATGCCGGCGGCGGTCGACAAGAACACCCGCCGCTGCTTCCCCGTCAAGTGGTCCCAGTCCGGGGCGACCCCGGTCACCGACTGGTTCCACAAGTACGTGGTCACCGCCGTCCTCCAGGACGACCCCTATGGCCACGCCGACGCCGGCGAGACGTACTACGACTACCAGGACGGCGCCGGCTGGGCCTATGCCGACGACGAGGGCCTGACCAAGTCGTCCAACCGCACCTGGTCGCAGTGGCGCGGCTACCGCAAGGTCGTGGAGACCTCCGGCAACTCCGAGGGCCCGCGCAGCAAGAAGTCCACCCTCTACATGCGCGGTCTGAACGGGGAGAAGGAGCTCGACGGCACCGCGCGGGTGGAGAAGGTCACCGACTCCACCGGCACCGATGTCGACGACTCCCGCCAGTACGCCGGTTTCGTCCGCGAGACCATCGTCTACAACGGCACCGAAGAAGTCAGCGGCACCATCAACACCCCCTGGTCCCACAAGACCGGCAGCCACACGTACAGCTGGGGCACCACAGAGGCGTGGATCGTCCAGGCCGGCGAGGTGACCACCCGCACTACGACCCCTGCGGGCGCCCGCACGGTCAAGCAGAAGACGACATACGACCCCACGTACGGCATGCCGATCACCGTGGAGGACAGCGGCGACACCGCCAAGACCGGCGACGAGACCTGTACGCGCAGGACCTATGCGCGCAACACCTCGGACTGGATAGTCTCCCTCGCCTCCCGTGTCGAGACCTACGGCGTCTCCTGCGTGACGATCCCGGCGGTCCCCGGCGATGTGATCTCTGACATCACCACGGCCTACGACGGTCAGGCGGTCGGGGTGGCCCCCACGAAGGGCGACGTAACCGCCTCCTACCGGGTGGCGAGCTACGACCCGGTGACCAAGGCGCCCGTCTACCAGAAGGTCTCCGGTTCCACCTACGACAAGTTGGGCCGCGCGGTCACCGCGACCAACGCCCTGAATCGCACGGTCCGCACCACCTACGTCCCCGACGACACCGGCTATGGCCCGGTGACGTCCAAGACCACCACCGACCCCAAGCTGTACACCACCACCACCGAGGTGGACCCGGCCTGGGGCACGGCCACCAAGACCACCGACGCCAACGGCAACATCACCGAGTGGTCCTTCGACGCGCTCGGCCGTTTGCGGTCGATCTGGAAGCCGGACCGCTCCCGCGCGCTCGGCGACGCCGCCACCACCGTCTACGCCTACAGCGTCAACAACGACAAGGAGACGTGGGTCCGCACCGACGCCCTCAAGGCCGACGGACAGACCTACAACAGCTCGTACGAGATCTTCGACAGCCTGCTGCGCTCCCGCCAGAAGCAGGTCCCCGCGCCGAACGGCGGCCGGGTGATCTCCGAAACTCTCTACGACGACCGTGGCCTGGCCTACATCAAGAACGAGCAGGTCCACGACAACCTCGCGCCGTCGGGCACGCTGGCGAACACCTTCCCCGGTTCCGTTCCGGGCTCCACCGAGACGGTGTTCGACGCCGCCGGCCGCGCCACCGACTCGATCTTCCGGGTCTACGGCCAGGAGAAGTGGCGCACCAAGACGGCGGAGCAGGGCGACCGCACCGCCGTCACCGCAGCCGAGGGCGGCACCGGCACACTGACGATCACCGACGCCCGTGGCCGGGTCACCGAGCGCCGCGAGTACGGCGGCCCCGTCCCGACCGGCACCAACTACACCCGCACCCTGTACGAGTACACACCCGGCGGCCAGATCAAGAAGATGACCGGGCCCGACGGAGCCGTCTGGACGTACGGCTACGATCTGCGCGGGCGGCAGGAGTACGCCGTCGACCCCGACAAGGGCCGCACCGACACCACCTACAACGACGCCGACCAGCCGGTGACGGTCACCACCACCCTCGACGGCGCTTCTCGCACCCTCATCACCGACTATGACGAGCTCGGGCGCAAGTCCGGCACCTGGGACGGGGTGAAGGACAGCGCCCACCAGCTGACCAAGTTCACCTACGACACTCTGGCCAAGGGACAGCCGACCGCCGCGATCCGGTACGTCGGCGGCACCACCGGCAAGATCTACTCCCAGGTCGTCACCGGCTACGACGCGCTCGGCCGCCCCAAGGGCACCAAGACGGTCATCGCCGCGACCGACCCCCTGGTCGCCGCCGGCGCACCGCAGAGCTTCACCACGTTGACGACCTACAGGATCGACGGCACCGTCCAGTCCACCTCGATGCCTGCGGTTGCCGGCCTGCCCGCCGAGACTGTCACGAACAGCTACAACGGCCTGGGCATGCTCACCGGCACCGACGGCATGACCGACTACGTCCAGAACATCGGCTACTCCCCGTTCGGTGAGATCGAGGAGACCCGGCTGGGCACCTCCACGGGGGCCAAGCAGTTCCAGATCCTCAACCGCTATGAGGCCGGCACCCGCCGCCTGGCCAACACCCACACCGTCGACCAGACCAACGCCGGCTACACCAGCGACGTCGACTACGTCTACGACGCCACCGGCAACGTCAAGTCGATCACGGACAGCGCCAACGGCAAGGACACCCAGTGCTTCGCCTACGACGGCTACCGCCGCCTGACCGAAGCCTGGACCCCGTCCTCCAACGACTGCGCCACCGCCCGATCCGCGGCCGCGCTCGGCGGCCCGGCCCCGTACTGGACCAGCTGGACCTACAAGCCCGGCGGCCTGCGCGACACCCAGACCGAGCACAAGGCCGGCGGTGTGGACACCACAACGGCCTACGGCTACCCCGCCGTCAACGCCAACGGCACCGGCCAGCCCCATACGATGACCTCGGTCACCGTCAACGGCGGCACGGCGAAGTCCTACACCTACGACGAGCAGGGCAACACCACGAAGCGCTACGGCCCCACCGGCACCGCGCAGGGCCTCGTCTGGGACATCGAAGGAGAACTCACCCGTCTCACCGAAGGCACCAAGACCACCGACTACCTCTACGACGCCAACGGCGACCTTCTGATCCGCCGCGGCCCCGGCAAGACCGTCCTCTACCTGGCTGGTCAGGAACTCCACTACGACACGGCCGCCAACAAGTTCACCGCCCAGCGCTACTACCCGGCCGGTGACGCCACCGCCGTCCGCACCGAGAGCGGCCTGTCGTGGATGGTCGACGACCATCACGGCACTGCCTCCATGACGGTCGACGCCACCACGCAGGCCGTCACCCGCCGCTACACCAAGCCCTTCGGCGAGGCGCGCGGCGCGACGCCGTCGGCCTGGCCCGACGACAAGGGCTTCCTCGGCAAACCCGCCGACGGCGACACGGGGCTCACCCACATCGGCGCCCGCGAGTACGACCCGGCCACCGGACGCTTCCTGTCCGTCGACCCCGTCCTCGCCCCCGACGACCATGAGTCCCTGAACGGCTACGTCTACGCCAACAACACACCCGTCACCAAGTCCGACCCGACCGGCCTGAGGCCGATCACGGACTGCGAGAACGGGTGCAGCGACGGCAAGGGCGGCACCTACCGGTCCTACATGACGATGGGCCCCAACGGGACCTGGGTCTACCACTCCACGCAGACCTACACGGTGCCCGTGTATGTCGGCGGATACGGCGGAGTCTTCACCGTCACCGTGAACAACGACGGCGGCAAGATCTCTCACAAAGTCACCTTCAAGAAGGGCCCCCAGCCGAAGCCGGACCTGAAGGAAGGGGAGGAGCAGTTCGACGAGATGGAGGGCTACATGTTCGACGAGCTGACGAAGAACGCTCGGTCCTCCGAGGTCAAGACGATGCAGGGACTTCTGCGCCCGTGGGCCTGGTACGACGGGCTGTCCGGGAGGAGTCAAGGGAGAGACCAGGCCGCCGCCCTGTCCATCTGGTTCGGAAAGGTCTGTCCCAAGGTGTGCGAATGGGACCACAAGCCGAAGCTCGAAAAGAAGTTCAACCTCCCCGAAGAGGGCTACTTCACCGACGTTCCGGGGACCGACTACCAAGTCTTCTACGATATGTGGTCGAACATTCACTACGGCTATGTGGGCCGGGCCGCAGGATTTGATACGAACACGCTCATCGAAGGAGCCTCGGTCGGTGACTCTCTCCTTGTCGGAGAGGACGACATGGGGGACCAGCTGACAATGCAGGCCGGCATCGATCTGTTTGACCGGCACGGGCTTGGGCTGACCAGGGAACAGTTCCACTCCGCAGTGATCGACACGGTCGAGGAAATGTACGCGAAGGGAGTGGACCAGGTGAAGAAGAAGTAGAAGAAGCAGCAGAAGCAGCAGAAATAGCGGAATTTCACCTTCGGGGTCCGGCTCGCTCTTCGCGCAGCGAGTCGGGCCCCTCGGGGGTTTGGAAATATTTCTTCGCACCAGGTGCGGGTACAGTTGCGAGCGGAGCGTCTCTTGTGATTTTCGATTCTGGCGATGAGCGGGGAGGGGTCATGGCCGGCCGACGGCTACACGGGTGTCTGGGCGCGGTGGTTGTGCTGGTTGTGGCTCTGCTGACCGCCATGCTTCTGGGAAGAGCATGGAGTGCCTGCGACGCGGGGGTGAACAGTGCGGCCAACGGAGGATTTCTGCTCGTGGTCTTCATCCCCGTTCTCTGGCTCGTCCTGATGGCCATATGGCTGGGGGCGGGGGCTTTCCTGGGGCGGCGTCCCGCCGTCCGCGCCGTTGTCGTCGGGGCGCTGATCCTCACCGTTTCCTGGTGCAGCATCTCGCTTTTCTGGGAAGTCGACCCTTACCACTGCCCCAGCGGCGTGCCGTCGTGGTGGCCGGACTTCGTACCGGCTCCCGGATTCTGAAACGGTCGAGACTGTGGTCAGGATATTCTCGGCGTGCGGTTTGCCCGCATGAGATCCGAGGTAATTCTGTAGTCGCGAGGCAGGTAATCAACCGCCTGGTCGAACAGCTACTCCGGCGCCGACGAGGGCCTTCACCAATTCTGGCAACGATGCCTCGACCTGCACGACGCCCTCGTCTGCCTCGCCTGCGGCCTCAGTTGGCGAGGCGAAGGCCGTCGTCCCGCGCCCCCGCCCGGGTGCGGACCGCGCGGATGTCGTCCGTGCGGCGCAGGGCGACGGACAGGGCGCCGATCTCCCGTAGCAGGTCCGTGGTGTCGGGGGAGCTTCCGCCGACGTCCTCCCGTGCCGCGTTCCTGGCTTCCACGGCGTCCAGGATCGCCACCGCGGAAGCGAGGGCCTTGGCCCGGTCGGGTGGGTGGCCGAGGGCGAGGGCGGCGTCGTGGGAGCGGGCGCGGCGGTCGTCGTCGATGAAACGCGCGAGCGGCAGCAGCACATCGCGGATGAACGTCTCCCGGCGGATCAGCCGCAGCTCCGGGGTGGCGCGCAGGACGAAGGGGATGCCGCCGCCGTTGACGGTCTTCATCAACAGGTACAGCGGCCGCAGCTCGTGATGGGCGACGTGCAGGCGCCAGCGGTCGTGCAGATACTGGCCGGCGTGCGGCAGGATAAAGCCCACCGCGATCAGGACGGCCGACAGGCAGGCGATGGGGGGCGCCACGGCCGTGCTCAGCCAGTCCAGGTTCCGTCCGGTCCAACGGGCCACCACCGCGGTGAGCTTGGCCGCGTCGAAGACCAGCTGCGACGTGTACCCGACGCCGAGGAACTTCAGGCCCCAGCGCAGCCAGCCGTCGAGTCCGTCGGTGCGGATCCAGTTCCAGATCAGATAGTTGGTGACCAGGGCGGCGGCGGTGTGCGCGAGCAGATAGAGCAGGATCATCTCGCGCATGTACGGGGTGTTCGCGTAGTACGTGTCGAGGTCCCGCAGCCGCTCCACCGGCACGTCCGCGAGTGCGAACAGCACCCACAGCGCGACGATCACGCCCGAGTAGACGGCGATCACGCCCCGCATGGCGCGGCGGGTGCGGGTCGAGCGGTCGGACAGGCCGTTGCGCCAGGTGATGATCAGCAGCAGACAGGACGCGCAGAACGCGGTGAGCAGGGAGTAGACCCAGGGACCCGAGAAATTGGTCACCCCGGTGAGCCGGTTGACCCGGGCGATCGTCGACGGCGCCACGAACACGAACACCGCGCAGGCGAGCAGCAGCAGACCGCCGACGGCGCGCAGCAGCGGGTCGTGCCACAGCTGGATGATGGTCGGCAGCTTGATGGCCAGGGCGGCGGCCAGGATCCCGGCGGGGATCCACCAGAAGTTCGGGTAGAACTCGTTGACGAACCCGACAGGGGACAGCGCCAGGACCGTCACGGTGCCGCACCTCCCCGCGCCCCGCGGTACCCCAGGGCCCGCTGCACGGGCTCCAGGGGTACGTCCGCCCCGCCCGACAGCAGCGGCCGGAAGGCGGCGGCCAGCCGGTGCCCGAAGTCGTCCGCCTCGGCCTCGTCCCGCTCCCGGGAGCCGTTGCGGGCGGCCACCGCGAGGGCGATGTCCTTCCAGCCGGGCCGCCCGGCGAGCGCGTGCGCGGCCGCCGTGCCGTCCGTGTGGTGGTGGCCGTGTCCGGCGTGCAGATGCCACAGCTCATGGCCGAGGATGACCAGCCGCTGCACGGCCTCGGCCCGCTCCTCGACGATGACCAGGTCGAAGTCCTGGAACTCCACCCACAGCCCGGTCACTTCCAGCTCGTCGGGGAACCGCTCGAACCGCAGCTCCACGGGCCGCCCGCCGCGCCGCGCGCTCATCTCCGCGCACAAGGCGTGACACAACTCGTCCACGTCGGCAGGGGGTTGGGCTCTCGCCCGCACGGCTGCCCTCAGGCCTGCGGTCAGCTCGCGCATCCCGGATGCCCTGTGAGAGCGCCGCAGGCGTAGCACCGAGGCGATCCGGGCCGCCCTCTCGCGCGCTCCCGTGATGTCCATCGCGTCCCCTGTTCTCCCGCCGCTCGGCGAGCCGTTCGAGCCTACGCGGCCCGAAGTGTCCGCGTCATGCCATCCGCGGACCGTCGTTCAACGGGGAACGACCCACAGCCAACCGGGAACCACCGACGGCCGGCCGGGAACGACCCACAGTCAACCCGGAACGACCCACGGTCGGCCGGGAACGCCCGTCGCCACTCGCAATCCATGCACAAGGCATTGACTAGAAAGCGCTTCCACTTTACGGTCCCGCCCGTACGTCGACAGCACGGGCAGGCCGATGCTGGAGGCGGCGGAGACCTGCTCCTGGCAGGCCACGGACGGTACATCGGCACAGGCGGCCAGTCGGTCTTCCGAGCCAAGGGTCACGACTGGCTGGCGTACCACTACTACGACGCGGAAGACGCCGGCACACCCAAGCTGGGCCTGAACAAGCTGAACTGGCAAAGAAACGGTTGGCCCAACGTCCCCTAGGGGCGCGAGGAACTGCGCGATCAGCCCCCACGCACCCGCAGACGCCACCCATACAGAACCACCCCCTTCGAAAGGCGACCATGCACACCGCCCGTTTCACCCTCGACCCCGCCTTCACCATCGGCGAGGTCAACCCCCGTGTCTTCGGCAGCTTCGTGGAGCACCTCGGCCGCTGCGTCTACACCGGCATCTTCGAACCCGACCACCCCACAGCCGACGACAAGGGTCTGCGCCAGGACGTCCTGGACCTCGTCCGCGAACTCGGCGTGACAGCCATCCGCTACCCCGGTGGCAACTTCGTCTCGGGCTACAAGTGGGAAGACTCCGTCGGCCCCGCCGAAGACCGCCCCCGCCGCCTCGACCTCGCCTGGCACTCGACGGAGTCCAACCGCTTCGGCCTCTCCGAGTACATCGACTTCCTCCGCAAGGTCGGCCCCCAGGCCGAGCCGATGATGGCCATCAACCTCGGCACGCGCGGCGTGGCGGAAGCCCTCGAACTCCAGGAGTACGCCAACCACCCCGAAGGCACGGCCCTCTCCGACCTCCGCGTCTCCCACGGCGACAAGGACCCCTTCGGCATCAGGCTCTGGTGCCTCGGCAACGAGATGGACGGCCCCTGGCAGACCGGCCACAAGACGGCGGAGGAATACGGCCGCATCGCCGCCGAGACGGCCCGCGCCATGCGCCAGCTGGACCCCAAGGTCGAACTCGTCGCCTGCGGCTCCTCCAGCCAGTCCATGCCGACGTTCGCCGAGTGGGAGGCGACGGTCCTCGAGGAGACGTACGACCTCGTCGACTACATCTCACTGCACGCCTACTACTGGCCGCAGGACGGCGACATCGACTCCTTCCTCGCCTCCGCCGTGGACATGGAGTCCTTCATCGAGAACGTCGTCGCGACCGCCGACCACGTGGGCGCGCGGCTGAAGTCCAAGAAGAAGATCAACCTCTCCTTCGACGAGTGGAACGTCTGGTACCTGCCCGAGTGGGAGGAGCACGCCAAGACGCAGGAGGACTGGCCGGAGGCTCCCCGCCTCCTGGAGGACAACTACAGCGTCATGGACGCGGTCGTCTTCGGCTCGCTCCTCATCGCCCTGCTCCGTCACGCCGACCGCGTCACCGTCGCCTGCCTCGCGCAGCTCGTCAACGTCATCGCCCCGATCATGACCGAGCCGGGCGGCCCGGCCTGGCGGCAGACGACGTTCTTCCCCTTCGCGCAGGCCGCCAAGTACGGCCGTGGCCAGGTCCTGGACGTCCGGGTGGACTCCCCGACGTACGAGACGAAGAAGTACGGCGAGGCCGACCTGCTGCACGCCACCGCCGTACGCGCCGAGGACGGCACGGTCACCGTCTTCGCGGTCAACCGCAGCCGTACCGAGGCGCTGCCTGTGGAAGTCGCCCTGAACGGCCTCGACCTGACGGCGGTCGTCGAGCACAGCGCCCTCGCGGACGCCGACCCGGACGCCCGCAACACCCTCGACGACCCCGAGCGGGTGACCCCGCACGAGGTCGAGGGTGCCGAGCTGAAGGACGGCCGCCTCACCGCCGTACTGGAACCGCTGTCCTGGAACGTGATCCGGCTGGGCTGACGTCCACTGGGCCGACGTCCATATCTTGGACGCTCGTCCGAATCATGGACACCCTCAGCTCGCCCTCAGGCTGATGCCCTAAAGTCCGGTCCCGTCCATCCATCCCTACCAACCCGGTAGGGAACCTCGGAAAGACGGGACCGGCCGTATGCGCACGCTGATAGTGCTCGCCCTCGCGGGCCTCGGAGCCCAGCTCGTGGACGGCAGCCTCGGCATGGCCTACGGCGTGACGTCGACCACCCTGCTGCTGGCCATGGGCACCAACCCGGCCGCCGCCTCGGCCACGGTCCATCTCGCCGAGATCGGTACGACGTTGATGTCCGGAGCCTCGCACTGGCGGTTCGGGAACGTCGACTGGAAGGTCGTGGGGAAGATCGGCGTGCCCGGCGCGATCGGGTCCTTCCTCGGCGCGACCGTCCTGTCGAAGCTGTCGACCGAGGTGGCCGCACCGCTGATGTCGCTGATCCTGCTGGGCCTCGGCGTGTACGTCATGTCCCGGTTCACCTTCCGGGGCCTGCCCAAGGACCGGGTGGGGCTGCCGCTGCGGCGCCGCTTCCTCGCGCCCCTCGGCCTGGCCGCCGGGTTCCTGGACGCGACCGGCGGCGGGGGCTGGGGCCCGGTCGGCACGCCCGCTCTCCTCGCCTCCGGGCGGATGGAGCCGCGCAAGGTCATCGGCTCGATCGACACCAGTGAGTTCCTGGTGGCGGTGGCGGCGAGCCTGGGTTTCCTGCTCTCGCTGGGCTCACAGGGCATCGACTTCGTATGGGTCGCCGCCTTCCTCGTGGGCGGCCTGGTCGCCGCGCCGATCGCCGCGTGGCTGGTGCGCATCCTGCCGCCACGGGTGCTGGGTTCGGCGGTCGGCGGCGTCATCCTCGTCACCAACGTGCGCACCCTGCTGAACAGCGACTGGATCGCGGCCTCCGGCGCGACGGCCGTGGCGGTCTACGTCGCCCTGTACGCGCTGTGGGCCGCCGCCCTGGCGTACTCGATCCGCGCCCATCTGAAGGAGGGGAAGGCGGCCGGGACCGAGCCCGTCGTGGAGCGGCAGCCTGTGAGCGCCTGACCGGCCGGTTGGCGGGCGGTGCCGGCGCTCGCTGTCAAGGTCGCCTTGTAGCCGTCGGACACGCTGTCGCCGAGTGCCGTCAGAGGCGGGGCGGCCTCGCCGTACTCGGAAAAACACCACGTAAGCCGATGAAGAGCTGCCCGGTGTGAATGGTCTCGCCGCCTGTGTACGAGTCGTCGGTGAGCGTCATATCCGCTGGTGCCTGGGGAAACCGGGTTCCATCGCTCAACACCGCGGTGAATGGCCGGAGTTCGACCTGGCTGGAATGCAGGGGGCTCCCTACGATTCCAACGCCTCCGGCCTTCACAGAAACCCCACTGTTTCTTCAAGGGTTCGGCAAGTCGGAGGCACAGCCACCCCCCAACCCCAGGGAGAGATCCATGGCACGTGGACTCCTGAGATTCCTGCTGAGCGGCGGCGCGCTGGCCGCTCTGCTCACCGGCGCGCTGCCCGCGCAGGCGGCGCCGGCGTTCGAGGACCCGCCGCCGGACAAGATCGTCATCAAGGTCGCCACGGTGAACGGCTCCGGCTGCCCGCAGGGCACCACGGCGGTCGCCGTCTCCGAGGACAACACCGCCTTCACGGTCACCTACAGCGACTACCTCGCCAAGGTCGGCGGCAACTCCGACCCCACGGCGTTCCGTAAGAACTGCCAGCTCAACCTGGTCGTGCACGTACCGCAGGGCTTCACTTACGCCATCGCCAGCGCCGACTACCGCGGCTTCGCCGCCCTCCAGCCCGGCGCGAGCGCCATCCAGCGAGCCTCGTACTACTTCCAGGGCTCTCCGAACACACAGTTCCGCAACCACCCCTTCAACGGCCCGCTCAACGACAACTGGCAGGCCACCGACAGCACCGACTGGGCCCAACTGGTCTGGGCGCCCTGTGGAGTTCAGCGCAACTTCAACATCAACACCGAGCTGAGGGTCAACGCCGGCACGTCCTCGCCGGACAAGGTCAGCTTCATGACGATGGACTCGACGGACGGGGACATCAGCACGGTGTACCACCTGGCGTGGAAGGAGTGCCCGGGTAAGTAGTTCTACGGACGCCGTGGGGTCCGGTCGCCGGTGATGATCGGGGCCCACGGCGTACGGCGGACGGGGGCGGGCATGGCGGCGACAGGGCGGACGGGCACGGGCTCGACGGATGTGAGACCGAGGCCGCCGCTTCTCCAGCCGCCCCGTGACGGGCGGCGCGGGCCGCGATGGTGGCTGGGCTGGCTGGTGCCGGTGATCGCCGCGCACCGGCTGTGCGGGCCGACCCGACCCGACCGGATCGTCGACCCCCTCGTCGATCGCGTCCGCTTCTGGCGCAGCGCGCTCGGCCTCGTCCTGACGGTCGCCTCCTGGCTCGCCCTCGGCCTGGTACCCGCGCGTGAGATACCCGGCGAGTTCCTCGAGAGCTTCGTCTACGGACTGGCTGCCCTCCAGTTCCTGTTCTTCGTCGCCTGGGTGGCGATCGCCATGGTGCCCAAGGGGCGCAGGTGGAGAGCGGCGGTGCGGTGGCGCGGCCCGCTCCTCGCGATCGTCCTCACCTTGACCGCGATGGCCGTGCTGAACCGGTCCGGGCTCTCCGGCTGGCCACCGACCTCGCCCGCCGCGGCCGCCGTCGGGCTGTGGCTCCTCCTCTTCGGCGGTTACGGCAGCTTCCTGCTCATCTCCGGCGGAGCGCGCACCGCCGACGTCAACGACGCCCTGCCGACGCTGGTGTCCCTCCTGCCGATCCTGCCGTTCACCCTCCCGCAGCTGGGGGACCCGGCGTACGACAGGTTCCCGATGGCGGTGCGCCTGCTGGTCCACCTGACCGGCCCGATCACCCTGCTCCTGCTGGCCCGCTGGGAGTTGCGGCGACTGCGGGTGCTGCACGGGGTGCGGATGTCCGACATGTGGCGCCGGGTCTGAGGGCCGGACATCCGCACCGGCTGGAGGGCTCGTCAGCTCCGGTCGACACAGCTGCAGCGGGAATCCGGTCTGGTCCGGCACGGGACGCTGTTGATGAGCTGCCGGCGGGCAAGGTGACGGTTCGTCAAGTCCGTTGTCGGTCAGCACGGACGGTGGCGGGCTCGAACCTCCGGCAAATGTCCACACCAGCGCACCAGGAGTTCATGCCGGGCCTGACCGTCCGCCACATCGATGGCACCGCGCGCCGTCTTGCCGCCGAAGTGTCCGTCTTGGGAATTGCCTTGCAACCGTCGGGAACGCGGTAAGGCGACAGGTCCCGTGAAGAAGTTGGCGTATTCGGTGACCCGACGGTCATAGCGGTGAAGCAGGTCGCCGTAATGCGTCGTGGAACGCCATCGGGCGGCTGGCCGTCTCCTCTTGGGCGTGCTTTGATCCTTTCGCTGTCTGTTCAATCGAAGGGAACCGCAGGTCATGAGCTTCACGCCGCAGATTGAAACGGCTGAGATAGCCGACGCCGCTCTGGACAACGTCTCCGGTGGTCAGGCGGGCGGTGCCGCTGCCTCCGGCGGTATCGCGGGCGCCCTGTCCGGCGGCCTTGCCGGCGGTCTCTCCGAGTCCGTGTCCGCCGTCGCCTGCGCCGATGTCTTTGCCTCGGTCTCGCCCGAGGGTGTCGCGCTGGGCGTGCACGCGCACGCTGCCGCCGCTCACTGAGGAAATACGCGCAACGGGCCCCGGAATTTGATTCCAGGGCCCGTTGGCTTGTGCCGGCTTGTATTGGCTTGTGTTTCGTTCGACGGTTTCCGAGGAACTCAGGCGACCGATGCCCTGAAAGGATCGGTGGGGATGATCCCCGCCTCGTCGAAGAGCTGCTCCAACGCCTCGTGTCCGTGACGTCTGCGGAACTCGATCTCGGCGGTTGTCACGGGCAGCGTCCACAGGATGCGGGTGTCTCCTCCGGGAAGCGGACACTGTTCAAGGCCGGGTCCGTGGAGATAGGGCAGGCTGATCAGCAGGTGGTCGCAGGTGGAACCCGGAATCCACGGTTCACCGATCGGCATGCTGTGCTCCACATCGAGTCGATGTCCACCGCAGTGGTAGTAGGCGATCATCGCCATGAGGTCGATGAATCGCTGGTCGCGGACGGGGGCGGTCATGACGAACTCGAGGCCGTGACCGTCGCTCTCCGAGGCGGCCCAGCATCCGGCGGTCACATAGGCCCAACTGTCGGTGCGGGGGCCGGGCCCCACGACGAGAACACGTAGATCAGGCACCGTCCCCCGACGCTCCGGCCCGAGATCGCAGTCGACGACGTCGACGGAGTGCCCCTCGAAGAACGCCCGGACGTGCGACTCGACGGCTTCAGCGGCGGGCAGACTCGCATCACTCACCTCGCGATCATCCCAGGCCACGACGGAATGCTTGCCGACTGTGCGTGAGCAGCTCGCGCAACGCGGGGTTGTGCGCGCTCTTCCAGACCAGGGCGAGCAGGGCCGGCGTTTCGACGTCATCGATGGTGCGGGCGGTGAGCCGGTCGCGGTAGCTCGCGGCCATCGAGTCGCTGAGGATGGCGACTCCGAGGCCGCGGGCGGCGAGGTCGGCGATGGCCTCCGCGGCGCTGGCCTCCAGCGCGATGGTGGGCTGGAGGGCCTGCGCGGCGCAAGCCTGGTCGAATACCGTGCGCAGGCCCGTGCCGGGGGGCATGCACACGATCGGGTGGGCCATCAGGTCGCGCAGGGCGACTCGCCGCCGTTTCGCCAGGACGTGCCCGGCCGGGACCGCTGCAACGAGCCGCTCGCTGATGATGGTCAGCGCGTCCAGCCCGTCGGGGGTGGCGGTTGCGGCACCGACGAGTGCCAAGTCGATGGCGCCGGTGCGCACTCCCTCGACGAGCCGGTCAGATCTGTCCTCCAGCAGCGAGATCTCCACACCGGGATGCGCCTCGTGGAACGCGGCGAGTGCGTCGAACAGCGGAGTGAGGGTGCAGCCGATGACCATCCCGACGGTGAGCCGACCCCGGATGAGGTCGGTTACCTCGCTCACCGCCTGGCCGACCGCACCAGCCGCCGCGAGTACGTCGCGGGCATGCTGAAGTGCGGCCTTCCCGGCGACGGTGAGGGTGACGGTGCGGGCCGAGCGGTCGAACAGCTCGGCGCCGAGCTCACGTTCCAGCTGGCGGATCTGGGCGCTGACGCCGGACTGGCTGATGTGCACCCGCTCGGCGGCACGGGTGAAGTTCCGCTCTTCGGTGACTGCCACGAAGTACTCGAGCTGCCTCAACTCCATGACTGGGGATTCTAGTTCTCAGAAGAACCATCTGTTGGACTTCTGGTCGGTGAGCGACCAGGCTGGGAAGTACCGAAGCACCGAAGCCCGAGGCCAGGAGGAACCAATGCCGGAGTACGCGAAGGCCATGCGGCCCGAAGACATCACCCGACTGTTCGTCGAGCGGTCCAACGCCGGTGACGCGGCCGGCGTCGCCGCGCTCTACGCGGAGGACGCGGTGCTGGCCTACCCGCCCGGCGAGCAGACGGTGGGGCGGGAGGCGATCCGCGCACTGTGGGAGAAGGTGCTGGCCAACGGCCCCCGCTTCGAGCCGGAACAGCCGTTGCCGACGCTGATCAGCGGCGACATCGCTCTCACCTCGACCCCACCGAAGGACGGGGCCGGCGCGCGGGCACAGGTCGTCAGGCGCCAGCCCGACGGAAGCTGGCTGCGCGTGCTCGACCAGCCGGAGTTCGCCCCGCCTACCAGCTGATCCCGGAGACGAACGCCCCCCAGGCTTCCGCGGAAAGGACCAGCTGACGCTCCTCCGGGGTCTTGGAGTCGCGGACGTGGATGGCGTGGGGGGAAGTGGCGACCTCTACGCAGTCGCCGGAACCGCCGCTGCTGTAGCTGCTCTTGAACCAGGTCAGTTCGGACGTGCTCATAGGTCTCCTCGCATCCGCTGCAACAGGCTCATGGAGTCTTTGAAGTTGAGAGCCTGTGAGCGCATCCTGGCATACCGCATCTGGAGCATGCTGACCACCTTTGGGTCAGCGATGAACTGGCCACTTTCCTGCCCCTCGCAGTAAGCGAACCACTTGTTCTCCGGGGTCTCCAGCAACTGCATGGGGCCGTCCAGCCCAGCGTGGGTCTCCTGCTCCGTCGGCATGATCTGGATCTCCACGTTCCGCAGTTCGGCGATTTCCAATACGTGATCGATGAGCTCACGGGTGGCCTCCAAACCGCCCGTTCGCCGTCGGAAGAGGTGCTCCTCCAGGATGAAGGCGAAGGCCGTGTTCGGCCGTTCCCGCAGCAGCCGCTGCCGCTCCGCCCGCGCTACCCACTGCGCTTCGATCTGGTCATCGCTCAGAGGCGGGAGCTGGTTGGTGAACAGGGTCCGCGCATACGCCTCGGTCTGCAACAACCCAGGAATCAAACGGCATTCGTAGGTGTACAGCGTGATCGCTACCGCCTCCAGCTTGGCCCACCGCCGAAACCAGGCCGCCAACCCCGGCTGCCGAGCCAGATGCCGCGCCGCCTTCCGCAAGGCCCCCGTGTTCCCCAGCACCGGCTCCGACCGCTCCGAAAACGTCGGATCCGGCATCCGTCGCCCCAACTCCACCGACGCGACGGAGTGTTTGGACAGCCCCACCAGGTCCCCGAACTCCTCCCGGCTCAACCCGGCATGCTCCCGCAACGCTTGCACGACCGCCCCGAACGTCCGCAGACTGTCCGAAGACTCCGGCTCGCCGCCCGCAGCCGCACTCGTCCCCAGCGCACCATCGACCACTGTCGGTCACCTCCCGCGCACATGCTCACGGTTGGTCACGAGTACTGTCCAGTCTGTAACCGCGTACGCTCCCGCAGCGTACGCGCCGCCCACCTGGTGAACCCCCCGTCACAGCGGCCAAATTGAGCGCATGCCAGCACCGCTCACCCCCCAATCCTCGCTCACCGTACGTACGTTCACCCAGCGCCTCAGCGCCACCCCGCGCGGCGCCCGCCTCGCCCGGCACCTCGCATTGGCCCAGCTCCATTCCTGGGGCATTCCGCACGGCAGTACGGCCTCCGACACCGTCGCACTGATCGTCGCCGAGCTGGCCGCGAATGCCGTCACCCACGGTCGCGTCGCCGGACGGGACTTCCAGCTGCGGCTGGCGCTCCCCACGGGCAGCATCCGTATCGAGGTCAGTGACACGCGCGCCGAGGCCCGGCCCCCGAAACCCGGGGACGTACGGCCTTCATGTCCCCTCGACGAACATGGCCGGGGCCTCGTCCTCGTCGAGGCGCTGGCCGACCGGTGGGAGGTGGTGGACCGGGACGCGGCACCCGGTAAGACGGTCCGTGCCGAGGTGGATCTGCCGAGGTGGTCGTCGCTGGTCGGATCTGATCCAGGTCCGGTGTGAGGTCGACGGGCTACCGCGCCTCGGGGTAGGCGACATACTCAAGAATGCCGTGCCAGCGTGAATGGCTCACTTCCAGGGCTTCCGGGTCGATCTCGCTCATCCGCTCGGTCAGTCGCCGGGCCGCTCCCTCGGGGTCGAGGATCTCCCGATCCGACTCGAAGTCGTAATTCGGGCGTTCCTTCTCCAGCAGGTGGAGAAAGTGGGCGAAGGAATTGAGGTCCTTGTTCAAGGGGTAGCTCTCGAACTCGTCACCCGGAAGGCAGTGAACGACACCCGTGACCCCGTCCAGGGCGATGTCGTCGTAGGGGATCGTCCCGAGGAGCAGCCAACCTTCCGCCCCCTCGGGCAGGTTCGTCCATCGCTCGCGGAGGTCGTCGTAGCAGTCGCCGACCGCTCTCACCTGCTCCGGCGTCCCGTCCACCAGGTCGAACCAGGGGTTGGGGCGAGAGGGAATGCCGATGTGGCGCAGGAAGTGCGAGCTCGGTCCGTGCTGGATGTTCGCCACCACTGCTTCGGGAAACGTGATGAGTTCCTCCGGGCGGAACTCGGTCTCCAGGGTTTCCCGGTCGATGGGCGGTGTCATCTGGTGATCTGCCTTCTTGCGGACAGCGGGGACGACCGGGAAGTCAATCATGACTGCCAACAGTGGCGCCTGAACGCGGCGTAGCTGCAACGCCGTAAGGGGCGCGGGGAACTGCGCGACCAGCCACAACGGTCCCGCAGTCGCTCGCGCTCAGTACCTCCTACGGCGAGAAGGCGTTACCCAACCTGCCCCATTCCCGCCGCATTCGGCCAGCTCTGACTGTTCGGCCACCCAGTAGCCGGCGCAGGCGTAAGCCCCGGCCCCGTGGTCCCCCGCACCTGAGCCGCCGTAAGCCCACCCCGAGCCGGCACTCCCGGAGGGGTGGGCGCAGGCATCGCCGCCGCGGCCGGCGCCAGAGGCGACGGGAACGTCATCGGCGCGGGAGCGGGAGCGGGAGCGGCAGGCGCGGGAGCGGGAGCGGCAGGCGCGGGAGCCGGAGCCGGAGCCGGCGCCGGGGCCACAGGAACCGGCGCCGGCATGGGCATCCCGGTCCCCTGCGGTACCGCCTGCGGCTGAGCCGCCGCAGGCACAGGCATCGGCGACGCCATGGCCTGCGCCGCAAGCCCCTGCATACCCCCGCCGTTCGTGGAGCCGACCAACCGATCCACGGCCGCCGTACCCGAGCTGTAGGTCCCTGTAGCCAGCTCGGGCACGGCGGCCGCTCCCCTCCTGGTCCCGTAGAGCACCTGCTCCAGGGCGGACACCAGGCGACGCACGTCCACCTGGGGGCGCACCACGAGTCGCAGGAAGCGGCTGGACGAACCGATCTTGTTGCCGCACTCACGGACCAGGATCCGGTGCTCGGTGAGCAGCCGGTCCCGGACCACGGTGCCTTCCGCGCCCACGGGGAGGCGCACGAAGAGGAAGTTGCCCTGGGACGGATAGACCGTCAGGCCGGGCAGCGCGGAGAGCTGGCTGGCCATGTCGAGGCGGTCCTTGCGCACCTGGTGGAGGCTCTGCGCGTACTCGGCGCCATGGTTCTTCAGCATGAACACCACGTGCTCGGCGAAGGCGTTGAGGTTCCACTTCGGCAGCATCGAGCGGACCATGCCCGCGAGCGCCGGGTTGGCGACCAGGTAGCCGAAGCGGATGCCGTGCAGACCGAAGTTCTTGCCGAGGGAGCGCAGGACGATGACGTTCGGCCGCAGCATCGCCTCCTGCACCACCGACGGCTCCTGCTCGGCGTCGGCGAACTCGAGGAACGACTCGTCGATGACCACCAGGTCCAGGTCGGCCATCGCGTCCATGAACTGCACCAGCGCGTGCTTGTGGAGGTAGCCGCCGTCGGGGTTGTTCGGGTTGCAGATCACCGCCACCCGGGTCCCCCTGGCCCGGATGAACTCGGCGTACTGGGCGAGGTCCAGGGCGAAACCGCTGGACTCCTGGAGCGGGAACATGTCGACCCGCTTGCCGGTCTCCATCGGCTGGTCGGTCCAGCGGCCGAAGGTGGGGACGGGGATGGCGAGGGACTCCCGGACCATCAGGTGGTCGATCCAGGTGATCAGCTCCGTGGAGCCGTTGCCCATCGCCACGCACTGCGGCGGGAGCTGGAGCAGGCTGCACAGTTCGGCCGTGATCGTGTCGGCGCTGCTCGGGTAGTACGTGATGATGTCCCGCAACCGGGACGCCATGTCCTGGAACATCTCCGGCGTCGGGAAGTACGGGTTGCAGGGGATGCAGAAGTCGACCGGACCGGCCCCGTCGCCGCCCTCCCGCGTCAGCGCCGCCATCGACGGGCTGTGTGCCGCGGTGCTGCGGAACAGCGAGGTGACGTTGTCGGCCATGGAACCTCCGTGTTCTGGGTGGCCCGCGCGGGGGAGCACGGGCCGCCCTTACATACGGAGGCTGGGGTGGCGCTGTTCAACCACTGAGGAATCGGTGAGAACTTGTGTGACGCCTGTGAAGGGTTGTCAGGTTTGTCAGCAGGTGAACGAGTGCACCGTCGTCGAACGGTACGTCTGCCCCGGTCGCAGCACCGTCGACGGGAACGACGGCTTGTTCGGCGAGTCCGGGAAGTGCTGCGTCTCCAGGCACAGCGCGTCGCCCTGCCGGTAGGTGCGGCCGCTCGGGCCGACCAGGGTGCCGTCGAGGAAGTTGCCCGAGTAGAACTGCAGGCCCGGCTCGGTGGTCGACACCATCAGCATCCGGCCGGAGCCGGGGTCCCGCAGTACGGCCACCTTTTCCGGCTCCGCGGTCGCACCCTTGTCGAGCACCCAGTTGTGGTCGAACCCCTTGGCGTACAGCAGCTGTTGATCGGCGTGCCGGAGGTCCGCGCCGACCGGCTTGGCCCGGCGGAAGTCGAACGGCGTGCCCGCGACCTCGGCCGGCTCCCCGGTGGGGATCAGGCGCGCGTCGACGGGGGTGTACCGTCCGGCGGCGATCTCCAGCTCGTGGTGGTGGACCGAGCCGCTGCCCTCGCCCGCGAGGTTCCAGTAGACGTGGCTGGTGAGGTTGACGACGGTGGCCCTGTCGGTGGTCGCCTCGTAGTCGATGCGCCAGTCGCCCCGCGAGGTGAGGGTGTACGTCACCTTCACCGCGAGCGTGCCGGGGAAGCCCATCTCCCCGTCGGGGCTCGTGTATGTCAGACACAGCCCCACGTCCGAGTCCCGCTCGAACGGCTCGACCTCCCACACCACCTTGTCGAAGCCCCCGACGCCGCCGTGCAGGCTGTTGCCGCCGTCGTTGACGGAGAGCGCGTACGTCTCGCCGTCCAGCGTGAAGCGGCCCTCGCCGATGCGGTTGCCGTACCGGCCGATGAGGGCGCCGAAGTACGGGGACTCGCTGACGTAGGGCTCGATGGTGTCGAAGCCGAGGCTGACGTTCGCGTACCGGCCCTCGGCGTCCGGGATCTCCAGCGACTGCACGATCCCGCCGTACGACAGGACCCTCAGCCTCGTCCCGCCGTTCTCCAGCGACCAGCGGTGGATCTCGGTGCCGTCGGCGAGCTTGCCGAAGAGTTCCTTCACGGGTGACGCCCCACTTTCATCAAAAAGGGGGCCCCGCCCTTCGGCGAGGCCCCCTTCCGGCGCGGTCAGTTGCCGCCCTTGCGCTTGTTCCACACGTCGAACCCGACGGCGGCAAGCAGGGCGAGGCCCTTGATGACCTGCTGCCAGTCGGTGCCGACGCTGAGGAGGTTCATACCGTTGTTCAGCACGCCGAGGACGAGACCGCCGATGATCGCGCCGAGCACGGTGCCGACACCGCCGCTCATGGACGCGCCACCGATGAACGCCGAGGCGATCGCCTCGAGTTCGTAGCTCAGCCCCGCCTTCGGCGAGGCCGCGTTCAGTCGGGCGGCGATCGCCAGACCCGCCAGGGCCGCGAGCACGCCCATGTTGACGAAGACCAGGAAGGTGACCTTCTTGTCCTTCACACCGGACAGCTTCGCCGCCGGCAGGTTGCCGCCGATCGCGTAGATGTGCCGGCCGAAGACAGCGTTGCGCATGAGGTAGCCGTAGCCGACGACCAGCGCACCCAGGATCAGCAGGATGATCGGCGCGCCCTTGTAGCTGGCCAGCAGCATGGTGACGGTGAGCAGAGCGGCCGAGATGGCGACCAGCTTGAGCAGGAAGATGTTGAACGGCGCCACCTCCAGCGCGAACTCCTTCTGGCGCCCGCGGTCACGCATCTCCTGGATGACCACGAAGGCGATCATGGCGAAGCCCAGCAGCAGCGTGATGTTGTGGTAGTTGGTCTCCGGGCCGACCTCGGGCAGGAAGCCGTTGCCCATCTTCTGCAGGCCGTCCGGGAACGGGCCGAGGGTCTGGCCCTCCAGGAGGATCTCCGTGACACCCCGGAAGACCAGCATGCCGGCGAGGGTGACGATGAACGACGGTATGCCGAGATACGCGATGAAGAACCCTTGCGCCGCGCCCGCGACCGCGCCCGCCAGCAGACAGAGGACCACGGCGACCGGCCAGGCCACATCGTGTTGCACCGTCAGCACGGCGGCGAACGCGCCCACGAAGGCCGTGAGCGAACCGACCGACAGGTCGATGTGGCCGGCGACGATCACCAGCATCATGCCGATCGCGAGGATCAGGATGTAGCTGTTCTGCAGGACCAGGTTGGAGACGTTGCGCGGCAGGAGCAGGTCGCCGTCGGTCAGGATCGCGAAGAAGGCGACGATCAGGCCCAGGGCGATCAGCATGCCGTACTGGCGCATGTTGCGGCGCAGGCCGTCCAGCATCAGCTGCAGCAGGCCGCCGCCCGTGGCCGATCCGGTCCCGCCCGGCGGCGCCGGGGCCGGGCTCTTGGCGGTCACTTCCGTGCTCATCGGGTTACCTCTTTGTCCTTCGTCATCTGGCGCATCAGCGATTCCTGCGAAGCCTCGGCCCGCGAGAACTCACCGGTCAGCCGCCCCGCGGCCATCGTGTAGATGCGGTCACACATGCCGAGCAGCTCGGGCAGCTCGGAGGAGATGAAGACGACCGCCTTGCCCTGGGCGGCCAGCTGGTCGATGACCGTGTAGATCTCGTACTTGGCACCGACGTCGATGCCGCGCGTCGGCTCGTCGAGGATCAGCACATCGGGACCGGCGAAGATCCACTTGCTGAGGACGACCTTCTGCTGGTTGCCGCCGGACAGCTTGCCCACCGGCTCGAAGACGGTCGGCGCCTTGATGTTCATGGACTTGCGGAAGCCCTCGGCGACCTGCCGCTCCTCGTGCTCGTCGACGACGCCGCGCTTCGCGACCTTGTTCAGGGCGGTCAGCGAGATGTTCCGGTTGATCGTGTCGATGAGGTTGAGGCCGTAGTGCTTGCGGTCCTCGGTGACGTACGCGATGCCGTGCCTGACCGCCTCGGCCACCGACTTCGTACGGATCTCGGTGCCGTCCTTGAGGACCGTGCCGCCCGCGTAGCGGCCGTAGGCCCGGCCGAAGACGCTCATCGCGAGCTCGGTGCGGCCGGCGCCCATGAGGCCCGCGATCCCGACGATCTCCCCGCGCCGCACGTGGATCGACACATCGTCGACCACCTTGCGCTGCTGGTCGATCGGGTGGAGCACGGTCCAGTCGCGGATCTCCAGGGCCGGTGCCGCGCCCTCGTCCGCGTCGTGCGGGGTGCGCTCGGGGAAGCGGTGGTCGAGGTCACGCCCCACCATGCCGCTGATGATGCGGTCCTCGGTGGTCTCCGGCGCCTTCACATCGAGGGTCTCGATGGACTTGCCGTCGCGGATGATCGTCACCGAGTCGGCGACCTTGCGGATCTCGTTGAGCTTGTGGGAGATGATGATCGAGGTGATGCCCTGCTTCTTCAACTCCAGGATCAGGTCCAGGAGTTTGCCGCTGTCCTCGTCGTTCAGGGCGGCCGTCGGCTCATCCAGGATGAGCAGCTTCACCTTCTTGGACAGGGCCTTGGCGATCTCCACCAGCTGCTGCTTGCCCACGCCGATGTCGGCGACACGGGTCTCCGGGTGGTCGTCGAGACCGACCCGGCGCAGCAGCTCGGTGGCGTGTCGCAGGGTCTCCCGCCAGTCGATGAACCCGCCCTTGGCGTGCTCGTTGCCGAGGAAGATGTTCTCCGCGAGGGAGAGGTACGGCGACAGCGCCAGTTCCTGGTGGATGATGACGATGCCGCGCTGCTCGCTCGCGCGGATGTCCTTGAACTTGCAGACCTCTCCCTCGAAGAGGATTTCGCCCTCGTAGCTGCCGTGCGGATGGACGCCGGAGAGCACCTTCATCAAGGTGGACTTCCCGGCGCCGTTCTCACCGCAGATGGCGTGGACCTCGCCTGGGCGGACGGTCAGTGTGACGTCCGACAGCGCCTTGACGCCGGGAAAGGTCTTGACGATCGAGCGCATTTCCAGGACGGGTCCCGCCATGGTCGTGCCTTCCAATCAGAGTGTGCCGGGTGTTACTTGAGGTCGCTTGCCTTGATGTAGCCCGAGTCGACGACGACCTTCTGGTAGTTCGTCTTGTCGACGGCGACCGGCTCCAGCAGGTACGCGGGCACGACCTTCGCGGTGTTGTCGTACGTCTCGGTGTCGTTGACCTCGGGCTTCTTGCCGTTCAGCAGCGCGTCGACCATGTTCGAGGCCACCTTGGCGAGTTCGCGGGTGTCCTTGTAGACGGTCATCGACTGCTGGTCCGCGATGATCGACTTCACCGAGGCGACCTCGGCGTCCTGCCCGGTGACGATCGGCAGCGGCTTGTCCTTGGAGCCGTAGCCGTCCGACTTCAGCGCGGAGAGGATGCCGATGGAGATGCCGTCGTACGGCGAGAGGACGGCGTCGACCTTGCCGCTCTTGTAGTCCTTGGTGAGGATGTCGTCCATGCGCCGCTGGGCGGTGGCGCCGTCCCAGCGCAGGGTGGTGACCTTGGTGATGTCGGTCTCGCCGGACTTGACGACGAGCTGCTTCTTGTCGATGTACGGCTGCAGGACCTTCATCGCGCCGCCGAAGAAGTAGCGGGTGTTGTTGTCGTCGTTGGAGCCGGCGAACAGCTCGATGTTGAACGGGCCCTTCTTGGAGCCGTCCTTCAGACCGAGCTTCTCGACGATGTAGTTGCCCTGGAGCTCGCCGACCTTCTCGTTGTCGAACGAGGCGTAGTAGTCGACGTTCTCCGTGCCCAGGATCAGGCGGTCGTAGGAGATGACCGGGATGTTCGCGTCCTTGGCCTGCTGGAGCACGTTGTTCATCGACTTGTTGTCGATCGCCGCGACGATCAGGGCCTTCACGCCCTGCGTGATCATGTTCTCGATCTGCGAGACCTGCTTGGCGGGGTCGTCCTCGCCGTAGACGAGCTGGGTCTTGTAGCCCTTCGACTCCAGGTCGGCGACGACGTTCTTGCCGTCGGCGATCCACCGCTCGGAGGACTTGGTCGGCATCGAGATGCCGATGGTCCCGCCCTTGGAGTCCCCGGCCTCCTCCTTGCTGCCACCCTCACCGCTCTGGCCGCAGGCGGACAGGGTCAGGGCGAGGGAGGCGGCTCCGGCTATGGCGGCGAGTGCGGCTCTGCGAGTGCGCATGGTCATCATCCTTGATGTTGTGAGCAGGGCTCGGTCTGGCGAGGGGAAGACGCTTTCGAGAGCTGAACGCTCAACCGATGGTGTGTGGGATTGTGTTCGACTGCGTCTTCTTCTGTGAAGGGGGTTTGTCCGGAACGTTATGCGGGAGTTTCGAATCGCTTCAGCGTCCCGGGCAGCCGTGAACCGAGAGGCGCCATGTCGCCGTCAGCTCCGTGCCGTGCGAGGAGGTCCAGCGCCAGGCGTCCGCGCCGTACGCGTTCCTTGGCGGTGGCCAGCGTCAGGTCCCTCATGTGGTGCCCGTAGGGATAGATCCCGGGGGCCTTGGAGAGCCCGAACTTCAGGTAGAGCGGTGCGCCGCGCCGGATCAGCTCGGCGACCTCGTACATCCGGATGTAGCCGCCGAGGTCGTCGGGGGCCTCGATGTACATGTCCATGGGGGCGGCGGAGATCCGCCGGATCTCGGTGAGGTGATCGAGCGTGAGGTCGCTCGGCACGTTGATCGAGTCGGCGCCCAGGTTCTCGTACACCGCGTACGCGGCCGGGTTCACCGGACCGATCAGTGCGCTCACCTTGAGCGTCGTGTCGGCCGGGATGATCCCGGCGGCCCGCGCCCGGTGCAGCGCCCACAGCACGCCCTCGTCGGCGACGAGGAGGCACTTGACGCCCAACTCCGTTGCCCGTACGGCGTCTTCGACGCAGCCGGCGACGGCGTCGTGGCCGCGGGCGCGCAGTCCGGCGCCCTTGGAGTCGGTACGGGTGGAACCGCCGATGTCCCAGGTGCCGCGCGGGCCGGTGAACAGGCAGAGCTCGATGTCGCGCTCGGCGGTCGCGTCGACCATCTCGGTGATCTCGGCGTCGGTCAGCATCCACACACCGCTGCCCTGGCTGATCCGGTGGATCGGCACGTCGAGCCGTGACGCTTCCTTCAGGACGACGGCCAGCGCTTCGGGACCCTCGCACGAGGGGATCTCGGTGCGCCAGCGGCCGCCGCCCGGGAAGGTATGGGGCGAGGCGTCGGCGGGGGAGAGGTCGGGTGCGCCCAGGCCGAGGGCGGTGAGCGCGGGCTCACCGGGTCGACGGGCTGCGGAAGCGTCGGTCACAAGGTGTCCTTAGTGTTCGATATTTCGGACGAAGTTCGCGGCTCTGGGTGCGGGGGGCTATGGGTGTACGCCGGTACGACAGCCGTCAGGGTGCTCCCGTACCGGCGTACGACTAGGGGTGAAGGAGGACCTTACCCACCTTCGGATCACCGGATCCGACCAGCTCGATCGCCTGCGGGAACTGCTCCAGCGGCAACTCGTGCGTGACCAGCGGCAGCGGATCGAGCAGGCCGGCCGCGAACACGCGCACCGTGTGCGCCCAGGCATCCGGCGGCGCCCCGAAGACGGTGTGCACCTCCAGCTGCCGTACGACGAGATCGGTCGGGTCGAGCCCGTCCGCGCCCGGCGCCGGGATGCCCGTCAGGATCAGCCGTCCGCCGCGGCGCAGCAGGGCGGCGGCGGTGCGCGCCGCGTCCGCGGACCCGGCGGTCTCGATGACGACGTCGAAGTCGTCAGGCAGTTCCTCGTCCTTGGTGCGGAAGTCCGTGGCCCCGAACCGCTTCGAGAGCTCGGCCCGGTCCGGACGCGTCCCCACGACGAGCAGCTCGGCCGGCGAGCCCGCCTTCAGGAACTGAACGGCGAACATCCCGAGCGTGCCCGTGCCCACCACGGCCACCCGCTCGCCCGGCACCGCGTTCGCCTTGAGCGCGGCGGCCGCGATGCACGCGGCCGGCTCCAGCAGCGCCGCCGCCGTCAGATTCGCGTCGTCCGGCAGAACGTGCAGCAGGCGGGCGGGAAGCGTGAGCGTGGGGGCCATGGCGCCCGGCTGGGTGAAGCCGGTCTCCTCGTAGCCCGCCGTGCACAGTGTGGTCTCGCCCGCGTGGCAGCGGTCGCAGACCTGGCAGTTCCGGAAGCCCTCGCCCACGACCTTGCGGCCCACCAGACTCGAAGGGACGCCGTCACCGACCGCCGCCACCGTCCCGGACCACTCGTGGCCCGGCGTGAGCGGATAGCGGACGTACCCCTCCGGCCGGTTGCCCTGGAAGACCTCGCGGTCGCTGCCGCAGATCCCCGAGGCGTGTACCCGGACCAGGGCCTCGCCCGCTTCCGGCTGCCGGGGCTCGTGCGGGACGAGCCGGTGCTCGCCCGGAGCCTCGATCACGACGGCGGTGCTCACGGGGTCCTCCCAGGGGGTGTTCTGAAGGTCCTGTGCGGTGCCCGCGGTGTTCGGTGCGTGCCCTCGGCGTGCCGGACGAAGGCCCTAGTGGCGGACCTGCTTGGGTCTTTGGCCGGTGCGGCGAGGGTGCGTGCCGGGCGCCGTGGGTGCTGTGCGGGACTTTCAGAGCACCCCCTGGCGCCGGGTCGGTGGCTGGGGGGTCTCACTGGCTTCCCTTGGGCTTGCGCTGCTCCCAGCCCTCGGCCCACAGGTCGAACCGGGCCTGCTGCTGCGGGAACTCCGCGGCGGCGTCGACGTCCAGCTCCACACCGAGACCGGGCTCGTGGGAGAGGTGGAAGCAGCCGTCCTCGGGGTTCACCTGGGGGGCGCCCTTGATCACCTTCTTGATCTCCGCGTCCGCGAAGTCGTTGAAGTGCTCCAGGATCTTGAAGTTCGGTGCGGTGAAGCCCACTTGGAGGGAGGCGGCGGTCAGGACCGGCCCGCCCACGTTGTGCGGCGCGACCAGCATGTAGTGCGTCTCGGCGGTGGCGGCCAGCTTGCGGGTCTCCCAGATACCGCCGATGTGGCCGACGTCCGGCTGGATGATGTCCACGGCCTGGCTCTCGAAGAGCTCGCGGAACTCGATGCGATCGTGGATGCGCTCGCCCGTGGCGACCGGCATGTCGACCTTGGCGGCGACCTTCTCCAGTGCCTTCAGGTTCTCCGGCGGCACCGGCTCCTCCAGCCACGCGGGCTTGAAGGGCGCCAGCTCCTTGGCCAGGCGGACGGCCGTGGCGGGGGAGAACCGGCCGTGCATCTCCAGCATCAGCTCGGCGTCCGGGCCGATGGCGTCGCGCACGGCCTCGATCAGGGAGACCGCGTAGAGGCTCTGCTCGTGGTCCAGCTCGAAGTGGCCGGTCCCGAACGGGTCGATCTTGAGCGCCCGGTAGCCGCGCTCCATGACCCCCTGGGCAGCCTTGTGGTACGCCTCGGGCGTCCGCTCGGTGGTGTACCAGCCGTTGGCGTACGCCTTGACCTTGTCGGTGACCTTGCCGCCGAGCAGCTGCCAGACCGGCACGCCGAGCGCCTTGCCCTTGATGTCCCAGCAGGCCATCTCGATGACGGCGATGCCGGACATCACGATCTCGCCGGCCCGGCCGTAGTCGCCGTACTTCATCCGCTTGACGAGATCCTCGACAGCGAACGGGTCGGAGCCGAGAATGTGGTTCGTCTTCGCCTCGTGCAGATAGCCGAGCAGCGCGTCGGTGTGGCCCAGCATGCGGGTCTCGCCGACACCGGTGAGTCCCTCGTCGGTGTGCACCTGGACGTAGGTCAGGTTTCGCCACGGCGTTCCGACCACGTGTGTGCTGATTCCCGTGATGCGCACGGTACTCCCTGTCCTCTTCGGTTCTGTTCGAAATATCGGCACTCGTTCGAAATGCTGGTCGCGACAGTAGGGACGACCCCGTGTGAGTGTCAATGGGTCTACAAACAACGGTTCTGACGCGACGGCTGGGACGACCGGCGAGGCGCATGTGACGGGAGTGCGCGACGAGGGTCGCCGGGCTCTTCGACGGCGTGCACATGCCTCCCATGATGACACTCGGATGGCTCTTGACCAGCCCAAACGCCCTCAGTCCCGCAACCCTCGCCGCCCGTCGCGTTATTCAACCGTGACGACTTCTCTGACGCAGCCCTCTTGACCGCCATGAATTGTTAGCGCTCACAATGACGTCCGCATTCACCAGTCGGCCACGAGTCGGCCCCGACGGCATCCAAGGAGGTATGAGCGTCGTGTCAGCAGTGCTCCAACTCGCCTTCCCGCCCGGTGCCGTTGACCCTTCCGGAACTCCGGCCGGCCCTTCCCGGGCTTCGACATGACGCCGCCGGCGCCGAACCATCGGCCACCGGCGCGGGTCTTATCGGCAGACGACGGCCAGGGAGGTGTGGCTGTGACTCACCCGCAGCTTCGGCCGCCCACCATGGCCGACGTGGCACGCCAGGCCGGTGTGTCCCACCAGACCGTGTCCCGCGTGCTGGGGGACCACCCCAATGTGCGGGAGGAGACACGGGCCAAGGTGCTGCGTGCGATCGAGGAGATGGGCTACCGCCGCAACTCCTCGGCGCGGGCCCTGGCCACTCGCCGCACCCGGACCCTGGGTGTGGTCGCCTGCAACACCACGCTCTACGGACCCGCCAGTACGCTCTTCGCGCTGGAGGAGGCCGCCCGGGCCGAGGGATACCTCGTCTCGACGGTCACCCTGCGAAGGCTGACCGTGGAGACACTCTCCGAGGCCCTGGACCACCTCAGCGAAGGCGGAGTGGAGGGGGTGATCGCCATCGCCCCGCAGCGATCGGCGGTCGGCGCCCTCGCCGAACTCCGGCGCCCCTTCCCGGTGGTGGCCGTGGGCACCGGCTCCGGCGCGGAGATCCCCAGTGCCAACGTCGACCAGTACCTCGGCGCGCGGCTGGCCACCGGCCATCTGCTGGCCGCCGGCCACCGTACGGTCTGGCACCTCGCCGGACCCGAGGACTGGCAGGAGGCGAACGACCGGGTCGCCGGCTGGCGGGCCACCCTCGAAGAGGCCGGTGTGCAACCGCCGGCGCCGCTGAGGGGTGACTGGAGCCCGTTGTCGGGTTACCGTGCGGGCCAGGAACTGGCCGGCTGGGTGGGCCGGGGGCTGACCGCCGTCTTCGTGGCCAACGACCAGATGGCACTGGGGGTGTTGCGGGCCCTGCGGGAGGCGGGTGTGCGCACTCCCCAGGACGTGGCGGTGGTCGGCTTCGACGACATCCCGGAGTCGGAGTTCTTCGCTCCACCGCTCACCACCGTCCGCCAGGACTTCTCGGCGGTCGGCCAACGGGGTATCGCTCTGCTGCTGGACCTGATCGAGGGCCGGACCCCCTCGGGCTCGGACCGGATCGCCATCGAGCCCCAACTCGTCGTACGGGCCAGCACCTTCCCGTACAACCCTCAGCCGGGAACCGCTCCCGGCTGAGCCGCTCCTCACGTATCACCCGTTTGTCAGGCCCCACAGCACGACCGAAATCTCGAACAGTGATCGACAGGCTGGACGCAGTGCAGCCGGTCCCCATGAGTACCAGCGGGTCCCGCCCAGGGCCGGCTCTTCAAAGGAGAAGACACATGCTCAACAGACGGAACTTCCTCACCGCGGCGGTCGGCGTGGCGGCCACGGCCGGTCTGGCGGCCTGCGCCAAGGAGGACGGCGGCCCCTCCGGCTCCTCCTCCGGCGGCAGCAAGGCGATCACCCTCGGCTTCGCCCAGGTCGGCTCGGAGAGCGGCTGGCGCACCGCCAACACCGAGTCGGTGAAGTCGGCCGCCAAGGAGGCGGGCTACAAGCTGCAGTTCTCCGACGCGCAGCAGAAGCAGGAGAACCAGATCTCCGCGATCCGCAGCTTCATCGCGCAGAAGGTCGACGTCATCGCCTTCTCGCCGGTGGTCGTCACCGGCTGGGACGCCGTGCTCAAGGAGGCCCAGGCGGCGAAGATCCCGGTCGTCCTGACCGACCGGTCCGTCGAGAGCGACGAGTCCCTGTTCGTCACCCTGGTCGGCTCCGACTTCACCGACGAGGGCCGCCGCGCCGCCAGGATCCTGGAGAAGGTCCTGGAGAAGGCCGGCCACAAGGGCAAGGTGAAGATCGCCCAGCTGGAGGGCACCACCGGTGCCGCCCCCGCGATCGAGCGCGCCAAGGGCTTCAAGGAGGTCATGGACGCCGAGCACAAGGACGACTGGGAGATCGTCGCCAGCCAGACCGGTGACTTCACCCGGGCCGGCGGCAAGCAGGTCATGGCGGCCTTCCTGCAGTCCAACCCGGACATCAACGTCCTCTACGCGCACAACGACGACATGGGCCTCGGCGCCATCCAGGCCATCGAGGCGGCCGGCAAGAAGCCCGGCAAGGACATCCTCATCGTCACGGTCGACGGCGTGAAGGACGGCTTCATCGCCATGTCCGAAGGCAAGATCAACGCGATCGTCGAGTGCAACCCGCTGCTCGGCCCCCAGCTGATGGACGTCGTGAAGAAGGTCCACGCGGGCGAGAAGGTCGAGCGCTGGATCAAGACCGAGGAGAGCGACTTCATGCAGGACCAGGCCAAGGACGCCCTCCCCACCCGCAAGTACTGACCGACCGCACCCTTCGGCAGGGAGCCCCCGCACGACCGGTCTGCGGTCCTGTGCGCGACCGGTCTCCGGTCCCGCGCACGAACCGGTCTCAGGTCCGGTCCCGGGGCTCCCTGCGGGGTGAAACGAATCCATGCAGTCCATGAGGAGCGCTGCCATGCCAGAGCCGCGGCCCGTCCTGGAGATGACGGGCATAGTCAAGGAGTTTCCGGGGGTACGGGCTCTGTCGGGCGTCGACTTCCGGCTCTTCCCCGGCGAGATCCACGCCCTGATGGGCGAGAACGGCGCCGGGAAATCAACCTTGATCAAGGTGCTGACCGGGGTGTACACCCTGGACGGCGGAACCATCGACCTCGACGGGGAGTCCGTACACTTCGCCAGTCCCCTCCAGGCGCAGCAGGCCGGAATCAACACCGTCTACCAAGAGGTCAACCTCTGCCCCAACCTCTCGGTGGCGGAGAACATCCTCATCGGCCGCGAGCCCACCCGCTTCGGCCGCATCCAGTGGAAGCGGATGCGCAAGGAGGCCGCCGAGCTGGTCGACCGCCTCGGCCTCGACATCGACGTGACGGCCCCGCTGTCGTCGTACCCGCTGGCCGTGCAGCAACTGGTCGCGATCGTACGGTCGGTGAGCACCGGCGACGGCGAAGGCGCCGGCACGAAGGTGCTGGTCCTCGACGAGCCGACGTCCAGCCTCGACCGCGACGAGGTCCTCGAACTCTTCCGCCTCATGCGGCGGTTGAAGGACGAGGGCGTCGCGATCCTGTTCGTCTCCCACTTCCTCGACCAGATCTACGAGATCTGCGACCGCATGACCGTGCTGCGCAACGGCACGCTCGTCGGCGAACACCTGGTGAGCGAACTCGACCAGGTCGGACTGATCCAGCTGATGATCGGCAAGGAGCTGGACAAGCTGGAGCAACTGCACGAGCACCAACTGCGCGCGGACGTCGGCGAGACCCTGCTCCACGCGGACGGCCTCGGCCGCACCGGCGGCATCGACCCCTTCGATCTGGAGATCAAGAAGGGCGAGGTCGTGGGCCTCGCGGGCCTGCTCGGCTCGGGCCGCACGGAACTCGCCCGCCTCCTCTTCGGCGCCGACCAGCCCGACAGCGGCAAGGTCACCGTGGACGGCAGGCAGGTCCCGATGAACGCCCCCAACGACGCCATCGGCGCGGGCGTGGCGTTCTGCTCGGAGAACCGCAAGGCCGAGGGCCTGATCCCCGATCTGACGGTCCGGGAGAACATCATCCTGGCCCTCCAGGCGTCCCGCGGCTGGACCCGGCCCATCCCGGCCGCCCAGCGCGACGAACTCGTCGCCAAGTACATCAAGGCCCTCGATATCCGCCCCGCCAACCCCGAGGCCCGCGTCGGCCAGCTCAGCGGCGGCAACCAGCAGAAGGTGCTGCTCGCCCGCTGGCTGATCACCCAGCCCAGGCTGCTGATCCTCGACGAGCCGACCCGCGGTATCGACATCGGCGCCAAGGCGGAGATCCAGAAGCTGGTGGTGTCCCTCTCCGAGGACGGGATGTCGGTCCTCTACATCGCGGCCGAGCTGGAGGAGGTCCTCCGCCTCAGCCACACCATCGGCGTGCTGCGCGACCGCAAGCTGGTGGCCCGGCTGACCAACGGGCCGGAGATCACCACCAGCAAGATCCTGGAGACCATCGCGAGCGGAGAACACCAGTGAGCACCCCATCCGCAGCCCCGACGGCCAAGACAGCCACGCCGTCCCGTTGGCGAGCGCTGACGGCCCACCACCTGTTCTGGCCGGTGGCGGTCCTGGTGGCCCTGCTGCTCGTCAACGTCCCCTTCACCCCCGACTTCTTCTCGATCAAGATGACGGACGGCCACCTCTACGGCAGCCTCGTCTCGATCGTCCTGTTCGGCTCGCCCCTGATCCTGGTGGCGGTCGGTATGACCCTGGTCATCGCCACCGGCGGCATCGACCTCTCCGTCGGCGCGGTCGTCGCCATCACCGGCGCCCTGACCTGCTCGTACATCAGCGACCAGGCCGACCAGAACGCCCTGTCCGGAGTCTTCCTCGCCATCGGCCTCGGCCTGGTGGCCGCGGTGGTCTGCGGCCTGTGGAACGGCTTCCTGGTCGCCAGGATGGGCATTCAGCCCATCATCGCGACGCTCATCATCATGGTCGCGGGCCGAGGCGTCGCCCAGCTGATCACCGACGGCCAGATCATCACCATCAACAGCGAGCCGTACAAGCTGATCGGCGGCGGCTACTGGCTGACCCTGCCGTTCTCCATCTTCGTGGTGGCGGTCGTCGTGGCCGTCACCGTCGCCCTGACCCGCCGCACCGCCCTCGGCCTGCTGGTCGAGTCGGTCGGCGGCAACGCCGAGGCCAGCCGCCTCGTCGGCATCCGCTCCCGCCGCATCAAGATCATGGTCTATGTCTTCTGTGCCCTGTGCGCGGGCATCGCGGGCCTCATGATCAGCTCCAACACCTCGGCGGCGGACGGCAACAACGCCGGCCTGTGGATCGAGCTGGACGCGATCCTGGCCGTCGTCATCGGCGGCACCTCGCTGCTCGGCGGCCGCTTCTCGATCGGCGGCACGGTGATCGGGGCCCTGGTCATCCAGACCCTGACCACGACGATCTACACGATCGGCGTCCCGACCCAGACCAACCTGGTCTTCAAGGCCGTGGTCGTCATCGTCGTCTGCCTCCTGCAGTCCCCGAAGTTCCGCGCGAAGGTCTTCGGCACCAAGTTCGGCCCCAAGTCCGGTGCGAAGAACGGCGGTACGGCCGTCGCCGCGACGCCGGTGAAGACCGTCACGACCGCCGAGGCGGCCCCCAAGATGGAGGTGTCGTGATGAGCGCGACCACCCGGACCCCCATGGCACCGGACAGCCCTACGACGTCGAAGCTCACGCGGCTGCTGGGCGACCGGCGGCTGCCCGTCCTGGTGACCGCCACGCTCTTCCTCGCGATGTACATCGCGGGCCTGAGCCGCTACCAGAACTACGGCTTCGCCGAACCGCAGGTCTTCCTGAACCTGTTCATCGACAACGGCTACCTGCTGGTCGCCGCCGTCGGTGTCACCTTCGTCATCCTGTCCGGCGGCATCGACCTGTCCGTCGGCTCGCTGATCGGCTTCACGACGATGTTCACGGCCTGGCTGGTGGAGCGCCAGGGGGTGCCGCTGCCGCTCGCCGCCCTGCTCGCCCTGGGCGTCGGAGCGTTCGGCGGCTTCCTGATGGGCTATGTGATCCAGAACTTCGAGATCCAGCCGTTCATCGTGACCCTCGCCGGGCTCTTCCTCTTCCGCGGACTGTGCCTGGTCATCAGCAAGGAGTCGATCTCGATCAGTGACTCCTCGGTGAGCAGCCTGGCCCAGACGCGGGTGTCGCTGGGCCTGGGGGAGCTGTCGATCGGTGCGATCGCGGCCCTGGTCGTCATCGGCGTCGCGTTCTACGTGCTGCACTACACCCGCTTCGGACGCCGTGTGTACGCCATCGGCGGCAACGAGCAGTCGGCCATGCTGATGGGTCTTCCGCAGGGCGGCACCAAGATCGCCGTGTACACGGTGAGCGGCTTCTGCTCGGCCCTGGCCGGCCTGTTGTTCATGTTGTACATCCAGTCCGGTGACCCGCTGCACGCCGTCGGCATGGAACTCGACGCGATCGCCGCGACCGTCATCGGCGGCACTCTGCTGACGGGCGGCGCCGGCTATGTCATCGGCACCCTGTTCGGCGTCCTGGTCCTGGGCCTGATCAAGAGCATCATCCAGTTCGAGGGCACGCTCAGCTCGTGGTGGACGAAGATCGCCACCGGTGTGCTGCTCTGCGCGTTCATCCTGATCCAGCGCGTCATGACGACCCGTAAGAGGACCTGAGCCGCAAGGACGTCTGCGGGCCGGAGCGGTCCGTCCCCGTACGCGCTGGGACGGACCGCTCACCGATGACGCCGTAACGTCGTCGAGGAGTCGTGACCCTCGACTGGCCGCATCGGAACAGGAAGTTCATCACACAACATTCACAGCTCTGTCTAGGCGCGTGACCCGAACGGAACCTACTCTTCCCACGCCATGGATTACTGCCACCCGTGCCGCCGGCACCTGAATGGCGCCCTTGCCTGCCCGGGGTGCGGCGCCACCGCCGAAACACTCCGCGCGCACGCGGGCGCCCCGAGCGAGGCGTACCCGCAGCTGGCCGAGCGGGCTGTGGGTGCGCATGCCCAGGGCTCGTACGGGGGGTACGCCGGGCAGTACGGGAACGGCGAGTACGGAGGCGGCGAGTACGGGAGCGGCTACGCCGACGAGGGCTACGACGCCGGGGGCTACGACGCCGGTGGCTCCGAAGAGGCCGTGGACGCCGCCGAGGCGCCGGAGGATGCGCAGGTCGCGTCGGGCGTGTCGGCCGCGCCGGTCGGTGGGCGGGCCGCGCGGAGGGCGGCGCAGCGGCGTGGCCGGGGGCGGGGGCGCGGACACGACGAGGAAGACGAGTACGCCGAGTACGCCGAGTACGCCCACGAAGACGACGGTGACCTGGACGAGGAGCCCGAGCCCGGGGGCACGAGCCGTCGCGATCGCAAGGCCGCCGCGCACCGTCGCCGCCGTCGCCGGACCCTGCTGGTCGCCGCGGGGTTCGTGCTGGCCGCGGGTGGTCTGAGCCTCGCGGAGCTCGGCTTGGACGCGCCGGGCAGCAGCCCCAAGCCGGCGGCGGCCGGGGACGAGTCGGCGGAGGGCGGGGCGTCGGACGAGGTGTCCGCGTCCCCGGAGGCGACGGACGGTACGACGGGGACGGCCCCGGACTCGCCGTCGCCGGGTCCGTCGACCTCTCCCTCGGCTTCGAAGTCGCCGAAGGACGAGGACAAGAAGAAGGACGCGGACAAGAGCCCCGACGCGGACGACCCGTCGGCGACCGCGGGCGGCGGTGGTTCCGGTACGTCCACCACGGCACCCCCGCAGACCGCCGATCCGGAGACCCAGGCGCCGACGCAGGAACCGACCTCGTCCGCCCCGACCCCGGACCCGGAGCCGTCGGAGACGTGCACCCGGTTCCTGTGGTGGTGTGCGTGAGCCGTTCGCTTTAGCGAATCTCACCCCTGTGTCGACCCCACATCACCTGCTCCGGGTGATCCCTCCGGGGCGCGCGGCTGTGACCCTGCGGGCGTGGAGATCTGCGGGCATGGAGGCCTGCGGGTCTGCGGGCGAGGAGGTCCGGTCATGGCCACGACGCAGGACGGTCCGCTCTCCCCGGTGAAGGGCGGCGTGCTCTCCCCGGACGAGCGCGCGGTACTCGGCAAAGAGGCACGCGCGCGCGTGCCGCGCTCCGCCCATGCCGTGTACGAGCCCGACGAGAAACGGCCGGACCCCGTCGACATCATCGAGCGCCAGTCCGCCACCCGCGTACCCGAACTGGTCCCGGTCCGCTACGGCAGGATGCTCGAGTCGCCGTTCCGCTTCTACCGGGGAGCGGCGGCGATCATGGCGTCCGACCTCGGTGCCGGCGCGAACTCCGGGCTGTACGTCCAGTTGTGCGGAGACGCGCACCTGTTGAACTTCCGGCTCCTCGCCTCCCCGGAGCGCCATCTCGTCTTCGACATCAACGACTTCGACGAGACCCTGCCGGGCCCCTTCGAGTGGGACGTCAAGCGGCTCGCCGCGAGCCTGGTGATCGCCGGGCGGGCCAACGGGTTCCCGGCGAAGCGGTGCGACGCCCTCGTCCGGGCCGCGGTGGCGTCCTACCGCGAGCGGATGCGGGGGTTCGCCGGGCTGCGCACCCTCGACATCTGGTACGCGCGTGACGACTTCGACCAGATCGCCGCGCTCCTGCCGGAGCCGCCGGCCGAGGAGGACGAGCGGCGGGCCGCCCGGGCGGCGGCGAAGGCCCGCACGCGCACCGGTCTGCAGGCGGCCGCGAAGCTGACCCGGGTGGTGGACGGCGCACCCCGGATCATCTCGGATCCCCCGTTGATCACCCCTCTCACGGAGCTGCTGCCCGGCGCGCGGGGCGAGGCCCTGGCGCAGACCCTGCGGGACCTGATCTCCGACTACGCGTCCAGTCTGTCGCCGGAGCGCCGTCACCTGCTGGGCCGGTTCCATGTGGTCGACATGGCGCGCAAGGTCGTCGGGGTCGGCAGCGTCGGCACTCGCTGCTGGATCGTCCTGCTGCTGGGCCGCGACGACCAGGACCCGCTCCTGCTCCAGGCCAAGGAGGCGGGCGAGTCGGTCCTGGCCCCGTACTGCGGGGCGAGCCCGTACGAGAACCAGGGCGAGCGGGTGGTGGCCGGGCAGCGGCTCATGCAGGCGGCCAGTGACATCTTCCTCGGCTGGGAACACGTCACGGGCATCGACGGCCGCGAACGCGACTTCTACGTACGGCAGTTGCGCGACTGGAAGGGGATCGCCCGCCCCGAGACCATGGACGCCGGCACCCTGGCAGGGTTCGCCCGGCTGTGCGGCGCCTCACTGGCCCGGGCGCACGCACGCTCGGGCGACCCCATCGCCATCGCCGCCTACCTGGGCCGCGGTGACACCTTCGACCGGGCCCTGGCGGAGTTCGCGCGGTCCTACGCCGACCAGAACGAACGCGACCACCGGGCACTGGCCGAGGCGGCCGCCGAGGGCCGCGTCACGGCCCGGACCGACCTGACGGTGTGACGCGGGGCGGTTGCGGCACCTGTCGTCCATCGGCGACGAGCGGCGCCGGCGGGACGGAGGCGTCCTCACCCTCGGAGGGTGACGACGGGCGTGCCCCTCGTGGATCAGGCTCGGTGGTGTACGGCTGCGCGCCGCAGCCCCGTGAGGAAAGGAGCCGGCCATGGCCACCACCGCTACTCCCCGTCATCGAGAGGGGAAGCAGGTCGCTGCCACCGGCCTGACGCTGTTCGCCGGAGTGATGCTGTTCATCGCCGGGATCCTCGACGTCTTCCGGGGGATCATGGCGATCGCCGAGGACGACGTCTACGTCTCCACTCCCAACTACGTCTTCAAGTTCGACCTGACCAGCTGGGGCTGGATCCAGCTGCTGTTCGGGGCCATCGCCGTGGTCGTGAGCTTGGGCCTGTTCGCGGCGAAGACCTGGGCGAGGGTCGTCGGCGTCGGCATCGCGGCACTCCTGGTCATCGCCAACTTCCTGTCCATCCCGTACTACCCGGTCTGGTCGCTCACGCTGATCGCGCTGTACGCGTTCACCATCTGGGCGCTGTGCGTGGTGAAGCGGGAGCCGTACGGCGATTAGCCGAAGGTCGCTCGCCCGTATGGACCGGCTCGGCATGCCCTCGCGTCGGTGCGCGGACGCAATGGAGGGGAGGGAGGGGCCCCGGCCGACCTGGAGTCCGCATGAGCACCGCGCACCAGTCCTCCACGCCCGGAGGCATCGCCCGGGCCACGGCGTCCGCGGTGCTGATCGTGCTCGCGTGTGTCCTGGTGCCGGTCGCCCTGATCACGGTGTGGGTCCACGACATCGCGCTCGACACGGACCGGTATGTCGAGACGGTCGCCCCGCTGGCCACCGAGCCGGCCATCCAGGACGCGGCCGTCAACCGCATCTCGCAGGCCGTGGACGTCCGCATCGACGGCGACCAGGCCGCCGCGGAACTCGCCGACTGGCTGAAGTCCCAGGGCCTGCCACCCCGGGCCACCGCGGCCGTACGGGGGCTCGGGCCGCAGATCGACTCGGCCGTGGACGGCGCGGTGAACAGGGTCGTCACCCGGATCGTGCACAGCGACGCCTTCGCCACCACGTGGAAGAACGCCAACGAGCGGGCCCACAACGCCGTCGTGCACGCCCTCACCGGAGAGGGCCGGGGCGCCGTCGGCGTCGCGGGCGGCACGGTGACCCTCGACGTCGGCACGGTCGTCGAAGAGGTGAAACAGCAGCTCGTCGACGCGGGCCTGTCGCCCGCCGAGCACATCCCCGAGGTCGACAAGCAGCTCGTGCTGTTCCAGTCGGAGGAGCTGGAGAAGATCCGCGACGGCGCGGAACTGCTGGACGAGGTCGGCTACTGGCTGCCCGTCCTCACGGTGCTGATCGGCGCGGCCGGCGTGCTGCTGGCCCGCCGGCGGCGGCGCGTGCTCGCCCGCACCGCGCTCGGCGCCGCCTTCGCCTGCCTGGTGGTGGTCGTCGCCCTGGTCGTCGTACGCCGCTTCTACCTGGACCATCTCCCGGCCGCCGTACAGTCGGACGCGGCCGCGGCGGCCGTCTTCGACACGTTGCTGCGCTTCCTCAAGTACGCCCTGGTCACGACGATCGTCCTCGGGGTCGTGGTCGCGCTCGGCGCCTATCTGATCGGCCCCGGCCGGCTGCCCGTGGCGATCCGCCGCGGCTGCGACCGCACCGCCGACTCGGTGGCCTCCTGGGCCGACGGGCACGAGATCCGGGCCGGACGTGCGGGTGTGTGGGCCGAGACCCACCGGCGGTCGATCGCCCTGTCGGCCCTGGCGGTCCTGGCGTTCGTCTTCGCGGTGTGGAACCGCCCCACGCCACTCGGCGTCCTGGTGTTCGCGCTCGTCCTGCTCGCCGTCCTCGTGGTCCTGGCGCTGCTCGCGGCCGGCGGCCGGGTCGAATTGTCGCGGCCCACCCGTGAGGGGTGATGCCGCACGGACCGGCCCGGTGGATGGTGAAGGCCTCGGGACCCCCACGAGCCGCGCAGTCGTCGCGGCCGTCGGCCGGCGGAGGCGACCATGGACTATCCCCTGCTCGACGTCTTCCTGACCATGCTCTGGTTCTTCCTGTGGATCATGTGGTTCATGCTGCTGTTCCGGGTCGTGGGGGACGTCTTCCGGGACGACGCGCTCAGCGGCTGGGCGAAGGCCGGCTGGACGCTGACGGTGTGTGTGCTGCCGTTCCTCGGCGTCCTCACCTACCTGATCGTCCGGGGCCGCGGCATGGGCGAGCGCGAACTGCGCCGGGCCCAGGACAGCGAGCAGGCGTTCCGCGCCTACGTCCGGCAGGCCGCCGCCGAGGGCCCCGGGACGCAGGGCGCCAGGACACCGGGCGCCAAGGCCGACGAGCTGGGCAGGCTGGCCGCGCTGCACGACCGGGGAGCCATCACCGACGCCGAGTACGAGCAGGCCAAGTCCAAGGTCCTGACCTCCTGAGCTCCTGACGCGACGCGGATGCCGCTGTGGACGGTCTGAATGTGCTGCCACTGGCCGTGACCATGATGGTCGGCCCGCAGATCATGTCGGCCATCATCTTCGTCACGGCACCCCGGGCCGTCCGGGTGTCGCTCGGCTTCCTCATCGGCGTCGCCGTCGCCACGACGGTCGGTACCGCGATCGCCTTCGGCCTGGCCTCCTTGTTCGACCTCGGCGACCCCGAGGACTCCGGATCGAGCGGCAGGATCATCCAGTACGTACTGGTCGGGCTGCTCGCGGCGGGCGCGATCAAGAACTGGGTCCGGCGGGAGACCGTCCAGCCCCCGAAATGGCTGGGCACGCTCATGTCGGCGGATCCCAAACGGGCTCTCAAGGTCGGGCTGCTGGTCATCCTGCTGATGCCGTCGGACATCATCATCATGCTGACGGTGGGCACCCACCTGGCCCAGGCGGAGGCGAACTTCGCCGAGGCGCTGCCGTTCATCGCGGCGACGGTCCTCATCGCCGCGCTTCCGCTGCTGGCACTACTGCTGTTCCACCACCGGGCGACCGCCGCCATGCCGCAGGTGCGCGACTGGATGAACACCCACAGCTGGCTGATCAACATCGTGGTCTGCGTGATCTTCATCGTGCTGATCCTCGCCTGAGCAATGGAGGCAACAATGGACTACCCGCTCCTCAACGCGTTTCTGACCATGCTCTGGTTCTTCCTGTGGGTCATGTGGTTCGTGCTGCTCTTCCGGGTCATCGGGGACATCTTCCGGGACCACAGCATGGGAGGAGGGGCCAAGGCGGGCTGGACGGTCTTCGTCTGTGTGCTGCCGTATCTCGGCGTCTTCGTCTACCTGATCGCCCGCGGACGCGGCATGGGAGAACGAGACGTACGCCAGACGCAGCAGCAGGAGCAGGCGTTCCGCTCCTACGTCCGGGAGGCGGCCACGGAGGCCCCCGCGACCGGGACGGCTGCCCGGCCGACCCAGGCGGACGAGCTGACCAAGCTCGCCGGGCTGCACGACCACGGCGAGATCACCGATGACGAGTACGAGCGGGCCAAGGCGATCGTGCTCTCGGGCTGAGCCGTACGGTGGCGGCGGGCCGTGCCTCACTCCGGCTCGGGAAGCCGGCGGAACTCCAGGATGCGCAGGCCCAGCGACTGGAACCGCACCAGCAGGCCGTACAGCTGGGAGTCGTCCTTGACCTGGCCGTACAGCACGGTCTGGCGAGGGACGACGAAGCTGTCCAACTCGGGGAACGCCGTGGTCAGCTCGTCCGACATCTGCCCGTCGACGCGGATCTCGTAGCGCATGTCCTCATGCTGTGGGACCACGCGGCGGGCGGCATCACCCGGGCGAGGTGACACGTCAGAGCAGCCCCAGCTCGCGGGCCCGGCGGACCGCCTCGCCGCGCCGGGTGGCGGCCAGCTTGCGGTAGATGCTCTTGAGGTGGGTCTTCACCGTGTTGACCGACAGCTGCAGATCGGCGGCGATCTCCTCGGTGGACATCAGCTGGGCCAGCCGCTCCAGGACGTCCCGTTCCCGCGCGCTGAGCGGCTCGGGGCGAGGGCCGGCGTACCCGGTGTACTCCTCCCGCGACCACCCGTCGACCGGCCGCCGCGAGAGGGTGCCGGTCAGCCAGGCGTGCTGCCGGGCGAGGGCGGGCCGGTCGCGCAGCAGCTGCCGGACCCACGGCCCGGCCTCCAGGAACGGCCGGCGCAGATGATGCGGGCGGGCGGCCGTGAGGGCCTTCTGGAGCAGGCTCTCCGCTGCGGCGGAGTCGCCGAGCGCGTCGACGGCCCGCGCGCGGGTCAGCAGGCCCCACACATCGAGGACCGGTCCCCGGTTCCGGTGTTCGGGAAGGTCGTCGAGGATCCGCAGCGCCCGTTCGCCCTCACCCGCGGCCACCCGCGCCCAGGCCTCGGCCACCAGGCTCTCCGGGCAGCTGTGCCCGGGCCGCTCCTCGAAGACCTTCACCGCGGCCCGCGGATCGCCGTCGGCCAACCGCGCCGCGGCCGTGGCCATGGCGATGCGGTCGCTCACCCACGGCGAGGGCCCGGCGGCGACCAGCCGCTGCTCCGCCAGGTCGTCGAGGGCCAGGAGCGCCGCCCGGGCGTCCCCCCGCGCGCAGAGCAGCCGGGAGCGCAGGATCGCCAGTTCCACGGCCACGATCGGATCGCGGGCGGCGGCAGTGGTGCCGGCCGCCTGGTCGAGATGGCCCCGCGCGGCCGCCAGATCGTCCCGGTCGATCGCCACTGCGGCCAGCACCAGCTGGGCCATCCCGGTGCCCTCGGACACCGGCAGCCCCGAGTGCTCCGCCTCGGCGATCGCGCCCCGGGCGTGCGACTCGGCCTGGCCGGGACGGCCGTACAGGAAGTCGATCAGCGCCAGCCGGCTCAGCGCCTCGTGCCGGGGGAAGGCGGTCGAGGGGCCCTGGGCGGTCCGGACGGCGTCGGACAGCGTCGCGCGGGCGGCATCGAAGCGGCCAGCCCACAGCTGGGCCGAGCCGAGGTCGGTGAGCATGAGCGCGGTCAGCTCCGGAGACCGCTCCAGCCGGTCGGCGGGCAGGGCGCGCTCGGCGTCCGCGACGGCTCGTGCCGCCGTCTCGGCCAGGTCCGCCGAGCCCGCCACCCGCGCTGCCAGCACCCGCAGCACCGCACAGCTCAGCCGCACCGCCGCCGCGTCCCCGCCGTCCCCGCCCGGCAGGTTCTCCTCCGCCCGCCGCAGGTAGGCGACCCCCCGGTCGACGTCGTGATGGGCCAGCTCGCGCGCCGCGCGGACCAGGTCGGGGGCGGGCCCGGACGCCTCCGGCGCCATCCTGGCGAACAGGCCGTCCAGCCGCTCGGCGGCCAGCCCCGTCAGCAGCCGGCCGATCGCCAGCCGGTCGATGAACTCGGCGGCGGCCAGCTCCCAGTCACCGGCGTCCGCCGCGTGCGGCAGCGCCTCGTCCAGCAGGCCCGCCCGCAGCAGCCACCGGGCGGCCGTACGGTGCAGCTCCGGCTCCAGGCCGGGGTGGCGGACGCCCAGATGGACCCGCAGGATCTCGGCGAACAGCGGGTGCAGCCGGTACCACGAGTGCCCGATGGGCTCGACGAACGCGTTCGCCCGCTGCAGCTCCTCCAGGATCGGCTCCGCGTCGTCCCGCCCGGTGAGGGCGTTGGCCAGATCGGGGTGGGTCTCCTCCAGGATGCTGGTGCGCAGCAGCAGGTCCTGGGTCTCGGCGGGCTGGACGCGCAGCACCTCGCCCAGCAGGAAGTCGGCCACCGTGCTGTGCCCGGGCTCGAACTCCTTCAGGAAGCTGTCCGGATCACCGGCCCGGCGCGCGGCCAGGGTGCACAGCCGCAGCCCCGCCGCCCAGCCCCCGGTGCGTTCGGTCAGCACCCGCGCACCGTCGGCCGAGAGCGGCAGCCCGTGCCGGTCGACCAGCGCGGCCGTCTCCTCGGCGCGAAAGGCCAGGTCGTCGGCGCGGATGTCGACGAGTTCACCGGCGGCCCGATAGCGGTGCAGCGGCAGCAGCGGCTCGGTGCGGCTGACGATCACCAGGCGCAGTCCCTCGCCGGCGTGCCGCAGCACGAACTGGAGCCCTTCGGCCACCTCGGCACAGCCGGCCACCCGGTCGAACTCGTCCAGGACGAGGATCACCCGGGAGTCCCGCCCGTTCAGCCAGGCCGCGAGCCGGGCCAGCAGCGAGTGGTCCACCTCGCCGGGGCGGGCCGGACTGCCGATGTTCTCCGGCACGGCGATCCCGTGGTGCCCGAAGGCGTGCAGCACATACGCCCAGAAGACGCCGGGCGCGCAGTCCTCCGGCTCCACGGTCAGCCAGGCGACCTCCCCCGGCTCGCGGGCCCTGATCCAGTCGGCGACCAGCAGCGTCTTGCCCGCCCCCGCGGGACCGTTGACCAGCGTCAGGGGACTGAGCGCACCCTCGGTCAGCTGCTCGACGAGCCGCTCCCTGCGCACGAACGTCCCCGGCACGGCCGGAACCCTGAGCCGGGCGGCGAGCACCGGATCGCCGCCCGGAGTCACCGCCGTCACGCTGGGATCGCCGTGGCCCGCTCCGACGGAGTGCGACATCACGCCCATCACAGACCTCATGGGTGCCCGAGTGTGGGGGTCCGGGGGCCGCGCGGCGGTAGCCGCACATCGACAGTTCCCCCGGGAAAACGCGGCACACCCACGTTCCGATCCTCGCCCCGCACCAGACGGCCCGCAAGCGACGCCTCCCGCCACGGCCCCCCGCGCACGGACGACGGGAACGCTCAGACGGACTCCGCGTCCACGCCCAGCATCCGCCGCAGCAGATCCCGCAGCGCCCGCCGCTCCCCGTCGGAGAGCCCGGCGAGGGGCTCCCTGGCGAAACGCAGGGAGTCCCGGAGGCTGCGCGCCACCTGCCGGCCCTCCTCGGTGGCCGCCGCCAGCTTCACCCGCCGGTCGGCCGGGTCGGGGCGGCGCTCCACCAGGCCGCGGGACTCCAGCCGGTCCACGATGCCGGTCACGTTGGACGGCTCGCACCGCAGCCGCTGCGCCAGCTTCCGCATCGGCAGCGGCTCCAGCGACAGCAGGCTGAGCAGCCGGGCCTGCGCGCCGGTGAGAGCGTGCTCGGCGGCGGCCTCGTCGTACTCCTCGTGGTAGCGGGCCACGACCGCACCGATGAGGTCGACGACTTCGAGGGTCAGCTCATCGGGGCGGTGGGTCTTGGGAGAGGTGGCCATGCCCTCAGCCTACCCCCATTACTTGACATCATGAAATATTCAGGAGCATGGTTGTTTCAGGTACTGAACTAAAACCCTCGCAGTGGAAACCCGCACACCGGAAAGGCGCCCCCCCCATGACCAACCGCGAATGGCACCTGCTCTCCCGTCCCGTCGGCTGGCCCAAGGCCGAGGACTTCGCCCTGGTCGACGCCGAGATGCCGACGCCCGGTGAGGGCCAGGTGCTCGTACGGAACAAGTACCTCTCCGTCGACCCGTACATGCGCGGCCGCATGTCGGCGGCCAAGTCCTACGTCGCCCCCTTCGAGCTCGGCAAGGTCATGCAGGGCGGAGCGGTCGGCGAGGTCGTCGAGTCCAACGCCGAGGGCATCGCCGTCGGCGACCACGTCCTGCACTTCTTCGGCTGGCGCGAATTCGCCGCGGTGGACGCCAGGAACGCCGTCAAGGTCGACCCGCAGGCGGCGCCGCTCTCCACGTACCTCGGCGTCCTCGGCATGACCGGCCTCACCGCCTACGCCGGCCTCCTGCGCACCGCCGCCTTCAAGGAGGGCGACTCCGTCTTCGTGTCCGGTGCCGCGGGCGCCGTGGGCAGCCAGGTCGGCCAGATCGCCAAGCTCAAGGGCGCCTCCCGGGTCATCGGCTCCGCCGGGTCCGACGAGAAGGTCAAGCTCCTGGTGGAGGAGTACGGCTTCGACGCGGCCTTCAACTACAAGAACGGCCCGGTGGGCGAGCAGCTGCGCGAGGCCGCCCCCGACGGTGTCGACGTCTACTTCGACAACGTCGGCGGCGACCACCTGGAGGCGGCCATCGGCTCGTTGAACCAGGCCGGCCGGATCGCCGTCTGCGGCATGATCTCCGTCTACAACAACACCGAGCCCGCCCCCGGCCCGAGGAACCTCGCCCGGCTCATCCAGACCCGCGGCCGCATCGAGGGCTTCCTGGTCGGCGACCACTACGACCTCCAGCCGCAGTTCGTGGGCGAGGTCGGCCCGTGGGTCGCCTCGGGGCAGCTGAAGTACCGCGAGACGGTGGTCGAGGGCATCGAGAACAACCTGGAGGCGTTCCTCGGGGTGCTGCGTGGCGACAACACCGGAAAGATGATCGTCAAGCTCTGACGGTCACCGGCGTCTTCTACGGCTTTCCGGTATGCGGTAACTTCTTTCCGAAACCGTCGTCGATCGTGGGCGCGAGTCGCGGCGGACCGAGGAGGAGAAGACACCGCATGTCCATCCAGCAGACCGACGTCCTCTACACCGCCGTCGCCACCGCCGAGAACGGCCGCGACGGCCGGGTCGCCACGGACGACGGCAAGCTCGACGTCGTCGTCAACCCGCCCAAGGAAATGGGCGGCAGCGGCGCCGGCACCAACCCGGAGCAGCTGTTCGCGGCCGGCTACAGCGCCTGCTTCCAGGGCGCCCTGGGCGTCGTCGCCCGCCAGGAGCAGGCCGACGTCTCCGGCTCGACCGTCACCGCGAAGGTCGGCATCGGCCGGAACGACGACGGCTTCGGGATCATCGTCGAGATCTCGGCGCACATCCCGAACGTCGATGACCAGACCGCCCGGGACCTGCTTGAGAAGGCCCACCAGGTCTGCCCGTACTCGAAGGCGACGCGCGGCAACATCAGCGTGACGCTGGTCTGACACCGTTCGTTGCTACGGAGGAGGCCGCACCCTTGGACGTGGGGTGCGGCCTCTGTCCTGCACGCACGGTGTCTCAGACCGCCGGCGCCGCCCGGTGCACCGCTCTCACGAACCGCTCGTTCTCCGGCGCCGCCCCGCCAGGGAAGGCACAACGCCGCCGAACGTAGCCGTAGGCGACCCCGCTGCGGGGATCCGCGAACGCCTGCGAACCCCCCGCCCCGCTGTGACCGAAGGCCCCCGCGCCCAGGAACGGGTACCAGGTGTCGGCGACCGCCTGGAAACCGAGGCCGAACGATTTGTGCGTACGGGCCACCAGGTCGTAGCCGGTCGAGTGGATCTGGCCGACCTCGGCGATGGTGTCCGGCTTGAGCAGCGGCGGGCGGTCGTCCACCTCGCTGATCGCCGCCGCGTACATACCGGCCAGCCCGCGCGCCGCCGCGACCCCGCCCGCCGACGCGGGCCCCTTCGCGCGCACCGTGCGGGAGTTGGCGTGGTCCACCAGCTCACCCGGATCCGGCACATGGGAGTTGAACGCGATCGACGCCAGGGTGTGCGGACCCGTCGGCACCGAGTCCAGTACGGCCTGCTGCTCCGCAGTCGGGGCCATCGGCTGCACGGAGCGGTAGCGGGGCTCCAGTTCCTCGGGCAGGCCGAGGTGGAAGTCGAGGCCGTACGGTGCGCGCACCCGCTCCTCGTAGACCTCCTGGAGCGTACGGCCCGTGGCCCGCCGTACGACCTCGCCGGTGAGCGCGCCGATGACCAGCGCGTGGTAGCCGAAGGCCGTGCCGGGGCGCCAGAACGGCCGCTGGTCCGCGAGCCGTTCGGCGATGGCCTGGTCGTCGGCCAGCTCCTCCTTGGTGAACCCGGCGTCGAGACCGACCACCCCCGCCCGGTGGGCGAGCAGATCGCGCAGCGTCAGCCCGCCCTTGCCCTCGGCCCCGAACTCCGGCCAGTAGTACGTCACCTTGCGGTCGAGCTCCAGCGTGCCCTCCTGCACGAGCAGCGCGACCACGAGGTGCGCGGCGCCCTTGGTGGAGGAGAACACGCCGTAGAGGGAGTCGGCCTCGCAGCCGTCCCCGACCCACAGGTCGACGACCCTGCGACCGTGCACATAGGCGCACAACTGGCCCTCGTAGTCGGGCAGTTCCCGCCCGACGAACGCGGCGAACTCCTCGCGTACCGCCTCGAAGCCGTCCGCGACGGTGCCGTGGATCTCTTGCGTCATCCGCTCTCCTCATCTGGGCCACTTGCGGGTGCCATGGTGAACAATGCCCGCCCCACCTGCGCGAATTCCCCCTTCGGGTGGTCCCGGAAGAGTGGTTCGGTACCGAAGAGCACCGCGCGCGGACCGCTGATCACCGAGGCCCGGCCCGCCGCGTCCGCGGGGCCGCCGGAGCCGTCCTCCGACGCCCGCCAGTGCCCGGAGACCAGCGGGTTCCCGGTCGCGTACGACTGCTCCACCCGGACCTCGGGGCCGAGGTCCGTGAACCACACGGGCGAGTACACGAAGCCGTGGTCCGGGGCCCCCGACATCAGCGCGCCGCGCGAGTTCACCACCCGCACCACACCGTTGGCGTCCCCGTTGCCCTCGACCGGCTTCGCGGCCAGCAGCCCGGTCGCCGAGCCGAGCGCGGCACCGCCGGCACCCCGGCCGACCAGGCCGTGCCCGGCTAGGAAGGCGTCGAGGGCCGTACGGGCACCGGGGTTCAGGTCGTCGTGGTCGAGTCCCGTCGACACGAACAGCACATCCACCGACGACCAGTCGAATCCGGCGTTCAGCACACCCGTCGAGACCGGGGTGACCTCGAAGTTCATCTCCCGCAGCGCCAGCAGCTCACCCGGCGTGACGGCGGCGGCGACGCGGGTGCGGTGCAGCGGAGTGGTGCCGGTGAGCTTCGTGGCGTGGAAGGCGACGTCGTAGGCGCGAGCCGCCTCCGCCGCCCGGCCGCGAGCCGAGCCCGGCACGATCGCACTGCCGTCGGCGGCGCGGCGGGCCTCGACGCCCTGGCGCAGCAGGGAGTTGAGGGCGGCGATCTCGTTCGGGTCGTCGAGCCGCAGCCGCAGGTCGCCGCGCGGGGCGACGTACGCGACGGGGGCCGCCGCGCGGACGGGGCGCAGCACGCCGCCGTACGGCAGACCCGGCAGCGTCTCGACGGACGCGCCCCACAGCCGGCCCAGGCTCCAGCCCGAGATGTCGTACATCACCGAGACCTTGTCGCTGATGTCCCGCCCGTCCGCGAGGAGCGCGTTCGCGAGACCGCGCTTGGGCTGGCGCATGTCGATGACGTACGAGCCCTCGGCGTACGTCCGGCCGCCGAGCCGGAAGGCGTGTGCCGCGCGGGTGACCCGTATGTCGTTGGCGAGGAGATGGTCGACGAGGCGGGCCGCCGCGGTCGCCGAGCGCTGGTCGCCGCGTCCGGCCGGGATGACGTACGCGCGGGGGAAGGTGGTCGTGTACACGTCCTCGGGGCCGATGCCGGGGACGCCCGGCACGGTCTGCGCGGACACCGGCACCTGCGCGGCGCCCGCCGCTCCCCGCCGGAAGACCTCGATCTGGTCGGCGACCAGCGAGGTCCGCCTCGCCTGGACGAAGTCGAGGGTGGCGCGCAGGGCGGCCCCGGCGACATCGACGTTGATCGCGGACCGGCGGCGCAACTCGGCGACCGGCAGGGCGTTGTAGTCGGCGTTGTTCACCCGCAGCGGGATCTCCACCGTGTGCGCGGCGACCGTGCCGTGGAAGGCCGCGTACTGCGGGGTGAAGATCGGCGGCCAGTCGTCCCAGCCCTCCTCCTGGTCCCGGAACGGGATCTGCGCGGGCTGCACGCCGTCCTTCTCGGGCGTGTAGCCGAGGCCGTTGACGGCGGCCTCCATGCCGAGGGCGTTGGCGTAGGTGTTCTTCAGGAAGAGGTCGTACTCGTAGTTCTCGCCGTGCGGGGGAGTGGTGGGCTCGATGAGCGTGCCGTTGACGTAGCCGTGCACGTCGAGCATGACGGCCGGCTGCTTGGCGGTCATGATCTGCCGCATCGCCCGCACCTCGGGCTGCGAGGCGGTGACGAAGTCCCGGTTCATGTCGAAGCCGTTGGCGTTCGCGCGCGTGCCCGCGATACGGCCGTCCGGGTTGGCCGTGATGTTGAAGTAGAGGCGGCTGTGAGCGAGAAGGTCCCGGGTCCGGTCGTCCTGCGCGGTGGCGAGGCGCTCGATCAGCTCCAGGGAGGCGTCGGTGCCCTCCCATTCGTTGCCGTGGATGTTGTTGTTGACGAAGACGGGCGTCTTGTACGTCTTCCTGATCTCGGGGGACTTGGCCGCGAGGGCGGGTGCGCTCTCGATGAGTTCGCGCATCCCTGCCTGGGCGCGGGCCTGGCGGGCGGTCTCCGGGGCGGTGACGGTGACGAGGTAGAGCCGGTGCCCGCCGGCCGAGCGGCCGGCGACCTCGACGCTCACCCGGTCGCCGAGGGCCTGGAGCGAGTTCAGCTTCGGCGCGATGGCGTGGTACGGGGTGAGGCCGAGCTTGATCGACTTGTCGGCCGGGTTCTCGGGGTCGGGGGTGAGGACCTGCCGGCGCGGATAGCCGCGGCTGTCGTCGGAGATCGCCTCGGAGGCGGTCCCGGCCGTGGTCAGGGCCCGCTGGGCGGCGCTCGCGGGCGTTTGCGCCGCATGCTCGTCCGGCGCGGCTTCGCGGTGGACCGGGGGCGGCCCGGGCTCCGCGCCGGCGGTCTGCGGGGTGAGGAGCAGGGAGCCCGCCGTGGTGAGGGCGAGGGCGGTGATCAGAACGGGTCTCGCAGGAACGGTTCTCGTGGTGCGCACGCGTACCTCCTCCGGAACTTCCAAAGATCGGTACGGCGAGGTGTACCTGTTCGACTCAACCGCAACAAGAGGGAGTTGGTGTCACGGATACCCCGTACGGCCCGTCCGGGGCGTCCGGAGAGGGCATGCTGTGGGCACCGGGCAACGGGTGTGTGACGCGAGGAGAGGGCGGCATGGCAACGATCCCCACGCTCCCCAGCAGGGACGACGTACTTCGCATGGCACGCAGCACGACCGACATCACCGGCCAACTCCTGGACACGGCCGGGAACATCACCCGTATCGCGATCAACACCTTCGACCCCAGGGACGGTTCGGGCGCCGAGGTCCTGCGCGTACTGCGGCAGACCACCGCCGAACTGGCCGAGGCGAGCGCGTCACCGCAGGCCCAGGAGGCCTTCTACCGCATCGTCGAGACCCTCACCCGGCTCGGCAGCAGCGGTGCGCCCCTCGCGGTCCACCCGGTGAGCGAACCCGCGCAGGCCCTGCTGACCGCCCTCGGCGACAGCCTGCTGCCGGTGCTGGACGCGGTGGAGCCGGCGGTCGAGGAGTTCGCGGCGGCACTGGGCGAACTGATCGAGGCGACCTCGCCCCTGCTGCCGGCCACGGCGGGCCTCGCGGCGGGCGCGCTGCTCGCCCTGACGCCGCTGCTGCGCTCGGCGGCGGAGGTCCTGCGCGAGTCGTCCCCGGAACTGCGCCGTATCGCCGACGCGTTGACGGCGGCGCTGGCCCCGCTGATGCCGCTCCAGGTGGCCCTGGCGGAACGCGCGGGCGCCGCCGGAGCGAACGTCGTACGGGCCACCCTCCCGCCGCTCGCCGACCTCACGGAGGCAGCGGCGGCGACCACGAAGGCGGCGCGTCCGGTCCTGGTCGCCGGGGAGGAACTGCTGGTGGCCGGGCTGGAACGGATACAGCCGCTGCTGCTCGCGGGCGCGTCGCAGGCGGGGCGGGTGGCACGGGCGGTGGCGGTACGGGTGTCTGCGGCGGTGAGCCCGGCGGCGGAGCGGGGGGTCGTGGTGACGGTGACGCCCGCGTGAGATGCGGTGGTGACCTTGGGGGAAGGGACTGTGGTGACCTTGGGGGAAGGGCCTCTGGTGACCGGGCCTCGAAAGCGCTGTGACTGTCGTGTGACAAGCCCCGACTAGAGTTCCCTCCATGCGCGATCTTGGTGCCGGTTTCAGGTATCTGCTCAGGGGCCAGCGATGGGTGGCCCGGCACGGCAAGCAGTACGGCTTCGGGCTGATCCCGGGCCTGATCACCCTGGTGCTCTACGCGGCCGCACTGGTCGCGCTCGCGCTGTGGGGCGAGGACTTCGTGGGCTGGTCCACGCCGTTCGCCGACGACTGGTCGAGCCCCTGGCAGGGCCTGTTCCGCGGCTTCCTCACCGCCGTCCTGTTCGCCCTGGGACTGCTCCTGTCCGTCGTCACCTTCACCGCGGTCACCCTGCTGATCGGCCAGCCCTTCTACGAGAACCTCTCCGAGAAGGTCGACCGGGACGTCTCCCCCGACGGCACGGCACCCGAGTCCGGCCTGCCGCTCTGGCGCGAGCTGTGGATCTCGGGCCGCGACAGCCTGCGGGTCGTGGTGCGTGCCGCCCTCTGGGGCGTGCTGCTCTTCGCCCTCGGCTTCATCCCGGTCGTCGGCCAGACCGTCGTACCGGTGATCGGCGTCGCGGTCACCGGCTTCTTCCTCACCGAGGAACTCACGGCCGTCGCCCTCCAGCGCCGCCGGGTCGAACTCCGCGACCGCCTGGGGATGCTCCGCTCCCGCAAGACCCTGGTCTGGGGCTTCGGCACGCCCCTCGCCGCCGCCTTCCTGGTCCCGTTCGTCGCGGTGTTCCTGATGCCGGGCGCGGTGGCGGGGGCGACGCTGATGGCGCGGGAGCTGATGGAGGAGGAGACCCGGACCCAGGAGGAAGCGGCGCCCGCGCCCGACGGAGAGCACGTCAGGTGGTGACCGGGCTGTCCGCCGCCACCTTCAGGATCGCCCGGACCTGGGCGATGATGTCCAGCCGGTTCCGCACGAACTCGGGGTCGGTCACCGACCCCGTCGCCGGGTCCGTGTTGCCCGCCCCGAACTGCAGCACCGGCGTGTGCACATGCCCGCCCGGCAGCGTGTCGTGCAGTCCGAGCCGGTCCCGGAGCAGCGTCGCCCGGTAGGCGATCTCGTTGGACAGGTAGTTCCCGCCGCCCCCGGCCCGCGCGGTGGACCCCTCGGTCGGCCCGCCCGGCCGTACGACCGCCTCCGTGCCTCCCGCCGGGATCTCGGTCACGCTCGTGTTGTCGTACACGGGGAACCGGCCGGTGTCGGCCGCGACGATCTCCTTGTACGGCAGCGTCGTCGACGTCCACTGCGGCTGCGAGGCCGGGTCGGTGACCGGGATCGTCTCGGTCCGGGAGAGGTTCTCGTTGTCGGGGAACCCGCCCCGCCAGGCCCCGTTGGTCCGCTCGATGTCGAACTTCCCGACGCGCCCCTGGCTCACCGTCGTGAACAGGTCGACCTTCCTCAGATACGGCCGCAGCGTCCGCTCCACCGTCCCTTCGGCGAAGTCCTGCCAGCGCACCGGGAACACGGCGGTCTCCACCCGCGCCGGCCCCTCCGCCGTCTGGATCACCGTGCCGTCGAGCGCGAGCGCGGTCGCCCCGGACGGGTTGGAGATACGGATGTCGCGGTCGAGGGTGAAGGGGTCGAAGCCGGTGACCAGAATCCTTCTGATCCCGTCTCCGTGCGGGTAGCCGATGTCGGTCTGGCCACGTGAGGCCCGCTCCACCAGGTCGAGCAGCGCGGCACGCTGACCGTCGCTCAGGCCGAACCCCGGCTCCCAGCCCCGCACATCCCGCGTCATCGACAGCCGCGCCCAGTACAGCGGCCGATCGTCGTCCCGGCTCAGATCACCGCCCGCGGGACCCCGCCCCTGCGCCCGGTCGACGGCCCTGCGCCACAGCGCCGACGCCTCGCGTGCGACGACGAGACGGGCCTGTGCGTAGGAGCGCGCGGCGGCGAGGTCGCGGGTGAAGTCCGCCGCCAGGGCGTCGAATCCGGAGCGGCGCAGGATCTCCTGGGGGACCGCCTTGTCGAGGCGCTGCTCCTCGACGGTCGGCGCGGGCGCCGTTCCGGCGGCGGCCGCCCCGGTCGTCGGAGCCGAGAGGCCGGCCAGCAGGGCGAGGCCGAGGACGCCGATCCGAACGCGTAGGGAATTCAAGGGAGTTCCGGTCCTTCCGTCACGGTGGGGGGTGAGGCAGAGCGTGCGTCGTGCGGGACGCGGGAAGTATCGCGTGGCGGGAGAGGTCTACGCCATGGTGCGGGGAATCTTCCCCGCGGCTTCCCGCAGCGCGCCCACGAACGCCTCCCCGGCCGCAGTCGGCGACCGCCCCCTCGCGGTCGCCGCGTACACCGCCCGCGCCGGGGCGCCCTCGTCCAGCACCGGCAGCAGCGCGACGTCCGGCCGCACGGACTCGGCGGCCAGTGCGGGGACGAGCGTCACGCCGAGGCCTGCGGCGACGTAGCCCTGTTTGGCGGTCCACTCGCCGACGACGTGCGCGACACGCGGCCGGAAACCCTGCCGAAGGGCCGCGTCGAGGAGGGTGCCCTCGGGGCGGGAGCCGCCGGAGATCCAGTCCTCGTCGGCCAGTTGACCCAGCCGGACGGGCCGGCCCTGGTCCACGAGGGGGTGCCCGGCGGGCACGGCGACGTACAGGGACTCGTCGAGGAGATGGTGGAGTTCGTACGCCTCCAGCGGGGCCCGGCCCGTGGTCGAGACGACCGCCAGATCGAGATGTCCGGCGGTCAGGCGGTCCAGGAGCGCCGGGGTGAAGCCTTCCTCGCGGGTCACGTGCACGTGTGGGTGCCGCGCGCGGAAGGCGGCCAGCGCCTGCGGCACCAGCGCCGCGTCGGCCGTGGCGAAGGCCCCGAACCGCAATCTTCCGCCCGTGACCTCGCGCAGGGCGGTGAGTTCGCCCGCCGCGGCGTGCAGCGACTCCGCCACGGCCTCGGCATACGGCGCGAGAACCCGCCCGGCCTCGGTGAGCCGTACACCCCGGGGCAGCCGGTCGAAGAGCGGGGCGCCGCCCAACTCCCGTTCCAACGTGGCGATCTGACGGGACACCGCCGATTGCGTCCACCCGAGGGTCCGGGCCGCGCCGGTGAAGGAGCCGTGCCGGACGACCTCCAGGAAAGCCCTCAGCCAGACGGTGGACACCTCGGGGAGCTCATGGTGATTCGGCATGACAGCCATGCTGGACATTCGCTTGTCGCATCTCAACTCCGAACCTAGCGTCGAAGGCATGCAGATCACCCTCGACAACCCGGCCTCCGCACCCCAGCCCCTTAGCCCGTACTACTCCCAGGTCGCCCGCGTCGAACACGCCGACGGCAGCGCCCTGTTGTTCCTCTCCGGGCAGATCGCCGAGGGCGCCACCGTGGCCGAACAGACCCGCGGCATCTTCGAGACGATCGCCGCGCTGCTGGAGCCCCACGGCGCGAGCCTGGCCGACATCATCAACATCCGCACCTGCCTCACCGACATCGGCACCCTGCAGGAGTACGGCACCGTACGCCGGCAGTTCCTCACCGGCACCCCGCCCACCAGCATGACCTTCGAGGTGCCGAGGCTGTTCCGGCCGGAGGCGCTGCTGGAGGTGGAGGTCGTCGCGGCCGTCAGCCCGGGATCTCGCCCAGCAGCGTGAGGAAGTCCGGGGCGGTCGCCGTACTCGGCAGCGCGCCCTTCTGTGCGGCTGAACCGCCGCCGCTCTCGCGGACGTGGTTGCTCGCCGTGGGGGTTCCTCAATCGATGGTTGCGGTTTCGAGCCCTTCGCCGTGGCCCAGGAAGGATTGAGACGTGTAAGTGACTCAACGAGGAGGCACCGCGATGGCGGGAACCCGCACCCAGGCCGACGCAGCTCGCGAGGCGGTCGTCGAGGCCGCTCTGGCCCGGCTCGACCTCGACGCGAAGGCGCGGCTGCTCTCCGGCCAGGACATGTGGACCTTGCCCGAACTCCCCGAGATCGGTCTGCAGTCCCTCGTCATGTCCGACGGTCCGATCGGCGTCCGGGGCGTGCGCTGGACTGCCGACGACCCGTCCGTCGCGCTGCCCTCACCCACCGCCCTCGCCGCCACCTGGGACCCCGGACTCGCCCACCGGGCCGGCACCCTCCTCGCCCAGGAGGCGCGCCGCAAGGGCGTGCACGTACTGCTCGCCCCGACGGTCAACCTCCACCGCTCCCCGCTCGGCGGCCGCCACTTCGAGGCGTACAGCGAGGACCCGTACCTCACCGGGACGATCGGCGCGGGGTATGTGAACGGCGTCCAGTCCGGTGGCGTCGGCACCACCGTCAAGCACTTCGTCGCCAACGACGCCGAGACCGAGCGCTTCACGGTGAACAACCTGCTCTCCGAACGCACCCTGCGCGAGCTGTACCTGGCACCCTTCGAGCTCATCGTCGCCAACGCCCACCCCTGGGGCATCATGACCGCATACAACACGGTCAACGGCACGACGATGACCGAGCACCACTACCTGGTGAACGAGGTCCTGCGCGGCGAATGGGGCTTCGACGGCTTCAACGTCTCCGACTGGGTCGCCGCCCGCTCCACCGTCGGTGCCATCGAGGGCGGACTCGACGTCGCCATGCCCGGGCCCGACACCGTGTACGGCGACGCCCTCGCCCAGGCCGTACGGGACGGCAAGGTATCGGGGGCCAAGGTCGACGAGGCGGTGCGCAACGTCCTGCGGCTCGCCGCCCGGGTCGGCGCCCTCGACGGCGCCGAACCGGTCGTCACCGAACTCCCCGAGGCCGTCGACGGCACGCAACTGGCCCGCGAGATCGCCCGCCGCTCGTTCGTCCTGGTCCGCAACGAGGGCGGTGTCCTCCCGCTGCGGCCGAACGGCACGGTCGCGCTCATCGGGGCCGCGGCCCGCGACGCCCGTGTGCTCGGTGGCGGCTCCGCCACGGTCTTCCCGGCGCGGATCGTCTCCCCACTCGACGGCCTCACCGCCGCCCTCCCCGAGGGCATCCCGACCTACGCCGTCGGCGCCTACCCGAACACCGAACTCTCCGTCTTCGACACGGGCTTCGCACTGCGCGCGGTGTGCCGCGACACCGACGGGAACGTCATCGGCTCCGACTCCGCCCCGGGCGGCCAGCTCAAGTGGATGGGTCCGTCGGCCCTGCCCGACGGGGTCACGCACGAGCGGCTGCACACCGTCGAGCTGACCGGCACCTTCACCCCGCGCGAGAGCGGCCCGCACACCTTCGGCATCCAGGGCATCGGTACCTTCACGCTCACCATCGGGGGCACGACGTACTTCGACGACGTCCAGAACCCTCCCGAGGACGACCCCTTCATCACCTTCTTCGGCGAGCCCACACCCCGCGCCCAGGCCGAACTCACCGCCGGCGAACCGGTCGACGTCTCCCTCACCTACGTCGTCGAACTGCCCGAGAACGCGCCGATGCGGGCGATCATCTTCGCCCTCGCCCACCAGGAGCCGCAGCGCGACCCCGACGAGCTGATCGCCGAGGCCGTCGAGGCGGCCCGCGGCGCCGACACGGCCGTCGTCGTGGTCGCCACCACCGAGCGTGTCGAGTCGGAGGGCTTCGACCGGACCGACCTGACGCTGCCCGGCCGCCAGGACGACCTGGTACGCGCCGTCGCCGCTGTCAACCCCCGCACCGTCGTGGTCGTCAACTCCGGCTCCCCGGTGGAACTGCCCTGGCGCGAGGACGTCGCCGCCGTGCTGCTGAGCTGGTTCCCCGGCCAGGAGGGCGGCGCGGCCCTGGCGGACGTCCTCACGGGGGCGCACGAGCCGGGCGGCCGGCTGCCCACCACCTGGGGCTCCCTGGCCGACGCCCCGGTCAGCCAGGTCGTCCCGTCCGACGGCGAACTCCCGTACACCGAGGGCGTCTTCATCGGCTACCGCGCCTGGGAGAAGGAGGGCCGGGTCCCGTCGTACCCCTTCGGGCACGGCCTCGGCTACACCGACTGGACATACGAGTCCGCCAAGGCCGAGGGCACCACGGTCACGGTCCGCGTCCGCAACTCCGGCGAGCGCGCCGGGCGCGAGGTCGTACAGGTCTACCTGGCGCCGGTGGAGGCGGACGCCGACGCCGAGCGTCCGGCGCGATGGCTGGCCGGGTTCGCGGGCGTGGAGGCGGGACCGGGGGAGAGCGTCGAGGCGGTGGTCGAACTTCCGCGCCGGGCCTTCGAGACGTGGGACGAGAAGACCAATTCGTGGATGTTTGTGAAGGGTTCGTACGAGATCCAGGCCGGGCGCTCGATCGCCGACCGCCGACTGGCCGTGACGATTAACGTCTGACGCGGGAGAAGTACCCCAGGAACAGCCCCGGTCCGGTACCTGACGCCCGGACCGGGGCTCCTGGTGTGCACAGGGGCGGATGTGCGGCGGATCAGCGCACCGAGAAGCCGTACACCGTCTCCGAACGGAACACCTCACCCGGCCGCAGCACCGTGCTCGGGAACCGCGGCCGGTTCGGGGAGTCCGGGAAGTGCTGGGTCTCCAGGGCGATCCCGTCACCCGGGGCGTACGGCTCGGTCAGATGGTCGGCGGTGTAGAGCTGGAGGCCGGGCTCGGTGGTCGAAACCGTCAGCACCCTCCCGGTCGACGGGTCATGGAGCTCGGCGACGTCCTGCGCACTCTCCGTCACCCCCTTGTCGAGCACGAAGTTGTGGTCGTACCCGGCGCCCACCTTGCGCGGCTGAAGGAAGTCGAAGCGGGTGCCCGCGACCTCGTCCAGGTCGCCGGTCGGAATCAGGTCCGCGTCGACGGGCGTGAACCGGGAGGCGGCCAGCCGCAGTTCGTGCCCGCCCGCGTTCCCGGACCCGGAACCGGCGAGGTTGAAGTAGCCGTGGTTGGTCAGGTTCACCACGGTCGGCGCGTCCGTCACCGCCTCGTAGGCGATGCGCAGCGCCCCGTCGGACGACAGCGTGTAGGTCGCCGAGACCTCCAGCCGCCCGGGGAAACCCTCCTCGCCGTGCGGACTGACCCGGCTCAGGCGCACCCCGTGCTCGACCGGCGTCCCCTCCCACACCCGCTTGTCGAAGCCGCGCTCGCCGCCGTGCAGGGAGTTGGGCGGGTTGTTGGGTTCCAGCGCGTACGTCACGCCGTCCAGCGGGAAGCGGCCGCCCGCGATCCGGTTGGCGTACCGCCCGATGAGGGCGCCGAAGTAGGGCCCCGGGTGGGACAGATAACCGTCCAGGTCGGCGAACCCCAGGACCACGTTCGCCGTACGTCCGTCGCGGTCCGGCACCTCCAGCGACTGCACGATCCCGCCGTACGACAGCACCCCTACCCGCACGCCCGCGCGCTCCAGCGTCCAGCGGTGGACCCGGGTGCCGTCGGAAAGTGTGCCGAAGTGTTCGCTCATGAGCGAGACACTAGTTCGTGACGGTCCGGTAGGCGATCTCGGCCAGCCTCGCCTGACCGTTCACACTCGGGTGGAACCAGTCCCACTGGCTCAGCTGCTCGACACCGAACCGGAAGTCGTACACCGCGCCGTCATCGAAACGGCACCCGCGGTCCTTCTCGCAGACGTCCTTCAACACCTTGTTGTACGCCTCGACCCGCTCCTGCACCGACTCGCGCCGCTGGGTCGCCGGCGCGGTGAGGGAGTCGGGGTCACTCAGCATCGACGGGCAGATGCCGAGCTTCCACACCTGCTTGCTCAGCGGGTTCGTACGGCCCTGTTCCCACAGCCGCATCAGATTCGGCACGCTCGCCACATACACCTGCGTCCTCGGCAGGGCGTCCCGCAGCGTGCCCATGGCGTCCTCGAACTGCGCCCGGAAGTCGGCCACCGAGGTCATCGCGTCGGCCCTGTCCCGGCAGGCGTCGTTCGCCCCCGCCATCACCGTCACCAGCTCCGGCTCGCGCGTCACCGCCCGCGTCATCTGCCCGGCCACGTCCGCCATCCGCGCCCCGGTCACGGCGTAGTTCCAGCTGTGCGTGGCCGCCTTCCGCGCCCCCAGCAGCCGTACGGCCAGACTGTCGACCTTGGGACTGCTGCCGGTCGCCCACGACACCTCGGGGCAGTCCGACAGGACCGTACAGGCATCGAAGCCGGTGGTGATGGAGTCGCCCACGGCCGCGATCGAGGCGGGGCTGCGGTCCCAGGCCGGCGTCGGCTTCGGCGACGGGCGCGCACTCTGCGCCTCGGTGCCGGACGGCGCCGGGGAGTTGCCGCCGACGGCGTCACACCCGGCGACCCCCAGCACGGCCCCCGCGGTCACGGCGGCGAAGACAGCGCGCGCACGGTGCCGGCGCTTCCGCATCCCTGGTCCATCCCCTCGTCGTCCCCGTCATGGTTTCCAACCAATGACAACGCACAAGGGTTCCCACCCGGCTCATGCAACGGCTCACACCCGTACAAGCGTCCTGCCGGGTGAATGGCGGACGTTTGACGGCAGCGGGACCGACGGTACGTCACACTCCTTGCGCCGCCGCACGGTAGCCTCGCCATCAACGTGGCTGCCCGGCCACGATCGTCCGCCAGTTCGCACAATGTCCGCTCTGCCCGGAGGTACCGGTGACGACACGTGGAGTTCTGTACGTGCACTCCGCGCCGCGCGCGCTGTGCCCGCACGTCGAGTGGGCCGTCGCCGGCGTGCTCGGCACACGCGTCAGCCTCGACTGGATCCGGCAGCCGGCCGCACCTGGCACCTGGCGCTCGGAGTTCAGCTGGCAGGGCGAGGCCGGCACGGCCTCCAAGCTGGCGTCGGCGCTGCGCGGCTGGCACCTGCTGCGCTTCGAGGTCACGGCCGAGCCCTGCCCCACGGCCGAGGGCGAGCGCTACAGCTGCACCCCCGACCTGGGCATCTTCCACGCGGTGACGGGCATCCACGGCGACATCCTGATCCCCGAGGACCGCTTGAGGGCGGCCCTGGCCCGCTCACAGCGCGGAGAGACGGACCTGGAGGCGGAGATCGCCAAGCTCCTGGGCAAACCGTGGGACGACGAGTTGGAGCCGTTCAGGTACGCGGGTGAGGGAGCGCCGGTGCGCTGGTTGCACCAAGTGGTGTGAAGCCGGGACACGTGAAGGGCCCCCACCCTTTCGAGGTGGGGGCCCTTCACGTACGTATGGATGCCGCTCAGACGGTCCTGAACGCCAGCACCACGTTGTGACCGCCGAACCCGAACGAGTCGTTCAGCGCGGCGATCCGGCCCTCGACGGGCAGCTTGCGCGCCTCGCCACGGACGACGTCGGCGTTCGCCTCGGCCTCCGGGTCCAGGTTCTCGATGTTGATGGTCGGCGGAGCCACCCGGTGGTACAGCGCGAGCACGGTCGCGACCGTCTCCACACCACCGGCACCACCCAGCAGATGCCCGGTCATCGACTTCGTCGCCGACACGGCCATGTGGTCCGCGTCGTCACCGAACACCTTCCGCAGCGCCTTCAACTCGGCGATGTCACCGGCCGGCGTGGACGTGGCGTGCGCATTGACGTGCACGATCTCCGCCGGGTCCAGGTCGGTCCGCTCCAGCAGGTTCTGCAGGGCGTGCGAGATGCCCCGGCCCTCCGGCTCCGGCTGCACGATGTCGTGGCTGTCGGCGGAGATGCCCTGCCCGACGGCCTCGGCGTACACCCGCGCACCGCGCTTGGCGGCGTGCTCGGCGGACTCCAGGACGATCACGCCCGCGCCCTCGCCGAGGACGAAGCCGTCACGAGCGACGTCGTAGGGACGCGACGCGCCCTGCGGGTTCTCGTTGTTCTTGGACATCGCCATCATGTTGCCGAACGCGGCGATCGGCAGCGGGTGGATCGCCGCCTCCGTGCCGCCCGCGACGACGATGTCCGCGCGGCCGGTGCGGATCATCTCGATGGCGTAGCCGATGGCCTCGGCACCCGACGCACACGCGGAGACCGGCGTGTGCACGCCCGCACGGGCGCCCACGGCCAGACCCACGTTGGCGGAGGGGCTGTTCGGCATCAGCATGGGGACGGTGTGCGGGGAGACGCGGCGGACGCCCTTCTCCTTCAGCACGTCGTACTGGTCGAGCAGCGTCGTCACGCCACCGATGCCGGAGGCGATGACCGCGCCGAGGCGGTCCGGGTCGACGGTCGAGTCCTCGCCGGCCTTGGCCTCGAACCCGGCGTCCTTCCAGGCCTCCTGCGCGGCGATCAGCGCGAACTGCGCCGAGCGGTCGAGCCGGCGGGCCTGCGGCCGGGGGATGACCTCGGTCGGCTCCACGGCGACCGGCGCGGCGATCCGGACCGCCTGCTCGGCGGCCCACTCCTGCTCCAGGGGCTTGACGCCGGAACGTCCGGCGACCAGGCCCTCCCAGGTAGAGGCCGCGTCGCCACCCAGCGGTGTGGTTGCGCCGATACCGGTGACGACCACGGTGCGATTGGTCGAGCTCACGGGAATTCTTTCTCCAACGGATACGAGGATTCAGCGGCGCCACCGCCGGGTGGCGGGGCAGGCGGCCCCAGGTCTGATCGGAAGATCAGCCCTGGTGCTTGAGGATGTAGTCGGTCGCGTCGCCCACGGTCTTGAGGTTCTTGACGTCCTCGTCGGGGATCTTGACGTCGAAGCGCTCCTCGGCGGCGACGACGACCTCGACCATGGACAGCGAGTCGACGTCCAGGTCGTCGGTGAAGGACTTGTCCAGCTGGACGTCCTCAACCGGGATGCCGGCGATCTCGTTCACGATGTCGGCGAGACCGGCGACGATCTCTTCCTGAGTGGCGGCCATGTTGGCGCTCCTTCGTTGTTTGTTCAGAGGGTTTGGCGCCCGCCGCGGCAGCGGCAGGTGGTGCTTCTTCCCGTGCCGGTTCGCATGATCCGGCACGGAGTGCCTAGGGGAGAGTAACGACCGTGGCGGCGTATACGAGACCCGCCCCGAATCCGATGACTAGCGCGGTGTCGCCGCTCTTCGCCTCGCCGGTCGCCAGGAGCCGCTCCATCGCGAGCGGGATCGAGGCGGCCGAGGTGTTGCCGGTGGTGCGCACGTCGCGGGCGACCGTGACGTGCTCCGGCAGCTTGAGAGTCTTCACCATCGAGTCGATGATCCGCTCGTTGGCCTGGTGCGGAATGAAGACGTCCAGGTCGTCCGGGGTGATTCCGGCCGCGTCCAGCGCCTGCTGGGCGACCTTCGCCATCTCGAACACGGCCCAGCGGAACACCGCCTGGCCCTCCTGCGTGATCGCAGGGAACTTGACGTTGCCCTCGCTGTCCAGCGGGAGCTTGGAGACGTCGCCGATCCGGTACTGGTCCCACGGCACCGTCTGCTTGATCGTCTCGGACTTGTCGCCCTCGGAGCCCCACACCGTCGGGCCGATGTGCGGCTCCTGGGACGGGCCCACGACGACCGCGCCGGCGCCGTCGCCGAACAGGAAGGCCGTCGCCCGGTCCTCCAGGTCGGTGAGGTCGCTGAGGCGCTCCACGCCGATGACGAGGACGTACTCCGCGGAGCCCTCGACGATCATGCCCTTGGCGAGGGTGAGGCCGTAGCCGAAGCCCGCGCAGCCGGCCGAGATGTCGAAGGCGGCGGCCTTGTTCGTGCCGAGCTTGTCGGCGATCTCGGTGGCGACGGCCGGGGTCTGCCGGAAGTTCGACACGGTCGAGACGATCACGCCGCCGATCTGCTCGGCGGAGATCCCGGCGTCGGCGATCGCCTTGCCGGACGCCTCGATGGACATCGCGGCGACGGTCTCCTCGTCGTTCGCCCAGTGCCGCGTCTCGATGCCGGAGCGCGAACGGATCCACTCGTCGGACGAGTCGATCTTCTCCAGGATCACCTCGTTGGGCACCACCCGCGTCGGGCGGTACCCGCCGACACCGAGGATGCGCGCGTACGGGGCGCCCTTGCTGGGCTTCAGCTTCGCCATGCTCCGGGCTCCTTGTCAGGCGTGCTCTGCGATGAGCTCGCGAGCAGCGTCCAGGTCGTCGGGGGTCTTGAGCGCCAGGGTCTTGACACCGGGCAGCGCGCGCTTGGCCAGACCGGTCAGCGTGCCGCCCGGGCACACCTCGATCAGGGCCGTGACGCCGAGCTCCTTGAACGTCTCCATGCACAGGTCCCAGCGGACCGGGTTGGCGACCTGCCCGACGAGACGCTCCAGCACCTCGGCGCCGGTGGCGACCGCCCGGCCGTCCTTGTTGGAGACGTAGGTCAGCTTCGGGTCGGCGGGGACGAGCTCCTTGGCGGCCTCGGCCAGCTTCTCGACCGCCGGGCCCATGTGGTGCGTGTGGAACGCGCCGGCGACCTTCAGCGGGACGACCTTGCGCACGCCCTCGGGCTTGTCCTCGTTCAGCGCGGCGAGCTGCTCCATCGTGCCGGCGGCCACGATCTGGCCGGCGCCGTTGATGTTCGCCGGGGTGAGGCCGAGCTTCTCCAGGTGCGCGACCGAGACCTCCGGGTCGCCGCCGAGCAGCGCCGACATGCCGGTCTCGGTGATCGCGGCGGCCTCGGCCATGGCGAGCCCGCGCTTGCGTACGAGGGTCAGCGCGGCGGTGTCGTCCAGCACGCCCGCGTAGGCGGCCGCGGTGATCTCACCGACGCTGTGGCCGGCGACCGCGCCGGGAGAAATGTCACCCAGTGCCGCGGCGGACAGGATGCCGGCCGCGACGAGCAGCGGCTGCGCCACGGCGGTGTCCCGGATGGCGTCCGCGTCGGCCTGCGTGCCGTAGTGGGCGAGGTCCAGTCCGATGGCGTCCGACCAGGCACCGAGACGGTCGGCGGCACCGGGCAGTTCGAGCCAGGGGGTCAGGAAGCCGGGCGTCTGGGCGCCCTGGCCGGGAGCGACGAGTACGAGCACTCTCACACTCTCTCTTGGGGACGGCCGCAGCCGCCCGTGGGGACAAGGACGAAGAACACGAGGGGGTTTTGTGGGCCCCCGACAAAACCCTAGAGCTGGAGATCGCCGTGGACCAGACGCCCCAGGATCAGCGCGATCCGCAGAGTGAACGCGGAGCGTACATCGGACGGCGACCAGCCGGTGACGTCAGTCACACGTCGAAGCCGGTAGCGCACGGTGTTGGGATGCACGAAGAGCATCCGCGCCGCGCCCTCCAGACTGCTCGCCTGTTCGAGATAGACCGAGAGCGTCTCCAGCAGAGCCGACCCGGCCTCTTCCAGTGGTCTGTAGATCTCCTCCACCAACTGTTCGCGCGCGCTCGGATCACCCGCGATGGCACGTTCCGGGAGCAGGTCGTCCGCGAGCACCGGGCGCGGGGCGTCCTGCCAGGCGGAACACGCCTTGAGCCCGGCGGCCGCGGCCTGCGCGGACCGGGTGGCGGCCAGCAGATCGGGGACGACGGGCCCGGCCACGACCGGCCCGGCGGCGTACGGCCCGATCAGCGACTTCGCGACGGCGAGCGGATTGTCGCTGCCGCCCGCGATGACCACGAGCCGGTCTCCGAGCACACCGGTGAGCACCTGGAGCTTGGCGTGCCGCGCGGCGCGCCGGATGGCCTCGACGGTCAGTTCGCTGTCCCCGTCGGGTGCGGTGCCGAGGACCACGCAGACGTGCTCGGGCGAGTTCCAGCCGAGCGCCGCGGCCCGCGACACGGCCCCCTCGTCGGCCTCGCCGCTGAGCACGGCGTTGACCACGAGCGACTCCAGGCGGGCGTCCCAGGCACCGCGTGCCTCGGCCGCCTGGGCGTAGACCTGGGCGGTGGCGAAGGCGATCTCCCGGGCGTACACGAGCAGCGCCTCGCGCAGCAGGCTCTCGTCACCGGGCGCCGCCACCTCGTCGATGGCCGACTCCATGACCTCGATGGTGGTGCGCACCATCTCCACGGTCTGGCGGAGGGTGATGGCGCGGGTCAGCTCGCGGGGCGCTGTTCCGAAGACGTCGGTGGAAATGGCCTGCGGCGCGTCGGGATGCCGGAACCACTCGGTGAAGGCGGCGATACCGGCCTGGGCGACGAGACCGATCCAGGAACGGTTCTCCGGGGGCATGGCCCGGTACCACGGCAGCGTCTCGTCCATCCGCGCGATGGCCTGCGCGGCAAGCGAACCGGACGACTTCTCGAGCCGCTTCAGGGTCGCGGAGTGCGGGTGGACGTCGTGCACGGAGGCTTCGGACTTACGGGCTTCGGGTTCGGGCACGGGGACAAGACTGCCTTATCGGGACGGGTGCGCGTGCCGGAGGGGGTTGTGATGTGCCTCGTTGATGGCTCGGTCGCCTCCGGGGCGCCGCATGTCGGTGTCGAGACGGCGATCGTGCTCGACCCTTCGGGCCTCCGCGCTCCCCCAAGCTCTTCGAGCAGGGGGGCCCCAGCCGTCTCGACACCGACGCGCCCCTATAGCTCCCTCGCGGCCGGCGTCGTCGGACCAGTGCGGTTGGTGGGCACTTGCCCGGCGGTGGTGTGGGCACCTGGCCGGCGTCGGTGTGGGCTGGTCGGCAGGGCTACCGTGGTCCCGTGATGGACGTACGGCGCGCCGCGGAGCGCTATCCCGGAGGGGATCCGGCAGCGGGGATCGAGTCACGCCACGCCTTCTCCTTCGGCCCGCACTACGACCCGGGTAACCTCCGCTTCGGCGCGATGATCGCCTGCAACGAGGAGCGGCTCGCCCCCGGCGCCGGCTTCGACGAGCACCCGCACAGCCACACCGAGATCGTCACGTGGGTGGTGGAGGGCGAACTGACCCACCGCGACTCCACCGGCCACGAGACCCGGGTCCGCCCCGGCGACGTACAGCGGCTGAGCTCGGCGGGCGGCGTACGGCACGTCGAGCGCAACGACGCCGACACGCCCCTGACCTTCATCCAGACGTGGCTGGCCCCGCTGACGCCGGGCGGGGACCCGTCGTACGAGATCGTCCACGGCATCGCGGACTCGACGCCGTACGCCGTCCCGGAGGCGGGCGCGATGCTTCACGTAAGGCGTCTTGCGGCGGGGGAGCGGACGGCGGTGCCCGACGGGGCGTATGTGTACGTGCATGTCGTGCGCGGGGAAGTGCGCCTGGCCGGCGAGGAGTTGGCCGCCGGTGACGCCGTGCGGATCACGGACGCCAAGGACGTGGAGGCGGTAGGGGTGAGCGGGGCGGAGCTGCTGGTCTGGGAGATGGCCGGGTAGCGGGAGGCCGGGCGCCGAGGCCTGAGGTGCCCGAGGTGCCGGAGGGGGCCAAGTGGCGTCCAATGGAGAGGTCGGACACCCGCTCGGCAGAGAAGAGCCGAGAGCATGGCCACACCCAAGGACACCGGGGGACTGCGACGACTCGGCGAGTGGTGCGCCCACCACTTCGTGATCGTGATCGTCGCCTGGGTCGTGGCGCTGGGCGCGCTGCAGGCGCTGAACCATCTCCACGGCGGTGAGTACTCCGACGACTTCGCCCTCTCCGACGTGCAGTCCCAGGAGGGCCTGGACGTCCTGAAGCGGCACGATCCACAGGCCGGCGGCTACAGCAGCCAGATCGTCCTGCACGACGCCGACAAGTCCCTGGCCTCGCTCGGCTCGCAGCTGTCGGCCACCGTCGCCGACCTGCAGAAACTGCCGCACGTCCTGTCCGTGCAGAACCCGCTGGACGTCAGCTCCTCGAAGGTCGGGCCGGTGTCCTCCGACGGGAAGACCGGCTACATCACCATCCGCTTCGCCGAGCAGCCCTCCCTGCTCGGCGACTCCTACCTCGACGGGGTCGACGACGCCGTACAGCCGCTGAGAGCGGCCGGCGCCGAGGTCGAGTACGGCGGATCGCTCGGTGAGCTGGCGCGGCCCGATGCGGATGACCGGGTGAGCGAGCTGATCGGGTTCGCGGTGGCCATCGTCGTCCTGCTGGTCGGCTTCGGCAGTGTGATCGCCGCCGTGCTGCCGCTGGTCACCGCGCTGATCGCGGTGGTCGGCGGGCTGGCCTGCCTCGGGCTGCTCGCCATCGCGTTCACCTTCGCCACGGTCTCGCCCACCCTGGCCACGATGATCGGCCTCGGCGTCGGCATCGACTACGCCCTCTTCCTGATCACCCGGCACCGGCAGGGCCTCATGGACGGCGCGGACCCGGTGCGCGCCGCCGGCCACGCCGCCGCCACCAGCGGACGCGCGGTCCTCGTGTCCGGTACGACGGTGATCGTCGCCCTCATGGGCCTGTGGGTGTCCGGTGTGGGTTTCATCGGGAAACTCGGCGTCGCCGCGGCCGTCACGGTCGTCTCGGCGGTCCTCGGCGCGCTGACACTGGTCCCGGCCCTGCTGGGGCTGATCGGCCGCAACGTCGACCGCTACCACCTGCGCAAGCCCGTCGCCGAGGCCGACCCGGAAGGGGACGTCTCCGAGGGCACCTGGCACCGCTACGCCAAGCGCGTGGAGCACCGTCCGCTGCGGTTCCTGACCGCCGGCCTGGTCACCGTCGCGGTGCTGGCCATCCCCGTCTTCTCGATCCAGCTCGGCCACATCGGCGACGGCGCCGACCCCACGTCCTTCACCGACCGGCGGGCCTACGACCTGATGACCGACGCGTTCGGCCCCGGCTCCAACGGGCCGCTAACCATCGTCATCGACCAGACCTCCGTACCGGACGCGCAGCGCTCGGACCTCGCGTCGAAGGCCCAGCAGGCGCTCAACGACGAGTCCGGGACGGCGTTCGTCAGCCCCCTGACGCCCACGCAGGACGGCGACGTCCTGGTCGGCACCGTCTACTCCGCCGAGTCCCCGCAGAGCGCGGACACCACCGACCTCACCAACCGGCTGGTCGACGACACCCTGCCCGGCGCGGTCTCCGGCACCGACGCCAAGGGATACGTCACTGGGACGACCGCGGCCCAGGTGGACTTCCGCGACATCGTCGCGAGCCGGCTGCCGCTGATCATCTGCGTCGTGGTCGCCTTGGCCTTCCTGATCATCCTCGCGGTCTTCCGGGGGCTGCTGGTGGCGGTGAAGGCGGCCGTCCTCAACGTCCTGTCGATCACGGCCTCGTACGGCGTGGTCGTCGCCGTGTTCCAGTGGGGCTGGGGCGGGCCCGCGCTGGGCGTCAACGGCAAGGTGCCGATCGAGAGCTATGTGCCGATGATGATGTTCGCCATCATCTTCGGGCTCAGCATGGACTACGAGATCTTCCTGCTGTCCCGGGTGCACGAGGCGTGGCTGCGCACCGGGGACGCCAAGGACTCCGTCGCCCACGCGCTGGAGATCACCGCGCGCGTGATCACCTGCGCGGCACTGATCATGGTGAGCGTCTTCGCGGCCTTCATCGTGAGCGACAACATCGTGGTCAAGATGCTGGGCCTCGGCCTCGCCGTCAGTGTGCTCATCGACGCCACCGTGGTCCGGCTGCTCATGGTGCCCGCCGTGATGACGTTGCTGGGCCGGCACGCCTGGTGGACGCCCCACTGGCTGGACCGGGTCCTGCCGCACATCGACGCCGAGGGGGAGGCGGAGGCCCCCAAGGGCACGGGCCCGGCTACAGCTCGGCGCGCACCGCGTCCGTGAACGCCGGCCACGCCTCGACCGCCCAGGGCCCGAACGCCCGGTCCGTCAGCGCGACGCAGGCCGCGCCTGGGCTGTTCCCGCCCGCCCGCCCGGCGTCTGGGTCGATCCACAGGAACGTGCCCGACTGCCCGAAGTGCCCGAAGGTGCGCGGCGAGGACGACGAGCCCGTCCAGTGCGGGGACTTGCCGTCGCGGATCTCGAAGCCGAGCCCCCAGTCGTTGGGGTTCTGGTGCCCGTATCCCGGCAGCACGCCCTTCGTCCCCGGGTACTGCACGGTCATCGCCTCGGCGACCGTGCGCGGGTCCAGCAGCCTGGGCGCCTGCACCTCCGCCGCGAACCGCAGCAGATCCTCGACGGTCGACACCCCGTCCTTGGCCGGGGAGCCTTCGAGCGAGGTGGCCGTCATGCCCAGCGGCTCCAGGACCGCCTGCCGCAGATACTCCGCGAACGGAATGTCCGTCGCCTTGGCGATGTGATCCCCGAGCTGTTCGAACCCGGCGTTGGAGTACAGCCGCCGCTCCCCGGGCGGGGCCGTCACCCGGTGCTCGTCGAAGGCCAGCCCCGAGGTGTGCGCGAGCAGGTGCCGTACCGTCGACCCCTGCGGCCCGGCCGGCTCGTCCAGCTCGACCGCGCCCTCCTCGTAGGCGACGAGCACCGCGTACGCGGCCAGCGGCTTGGTGACCGAGGCGAGCGGGAACCGGTGCCCGGTCGGCCCGTGGGTCCCCAGGACCGTGCCGTCCGCCCGTACGACACCCGCCGCGGCGGAGGGAACCGGCCAGTTTTCGATCAACGCGAGGCTGCTCAGCGACATGCCTGTGAGCCTAAGCCGCTCACAGGTGCAGCCGCATCGAGGGGTCCGGGTCCCGGGTGAAGCCCAGCGACGCGTAGAGCGGTTCGGCGTCGGCGGACGCGGTGAGCATGACGTACCCGACGCCCCGCGCGCGGAACCAGTCCAGCAGCTCCGCCATGCACGCGCGCGCGTACCCCCGACGCCGGGCGTCCGGATCGGTGGCGACGCTGAACACGTACCCGATCACCCCGTGCGGGTTGCCGGCCCGCCCGATGCGGTATTCGAGGGTGCCCACCACCAGCGCCGCCAGGGTCCCCGGCCGCTCGGGATGATCGACGACGAAGGCGGCGAAGTTCCCGTCCGGCTCGCTCAGCCTGTACCGCAGGGTCGGCAGCGACTCGGCATGCCAGTCCGTGGCACCGGGCGCCGAGGCCATCGAGTCGATCATCACCTGACGCAGCCGCAGCACTTCGGCGGCGTCCTCGGGCAGGGCGCGGCGTACGAGACTCATGTCCCGCACGCTAGCCACGGCGATCACGCCATGTCCCGTGGTTTTCTTACCGTTTCCGCTTGCTTGGAGCCCACTCCAAGGTCATAGCGTGGAGCGCATGACGGTGATGGAGACCACGAGTACCAGGACCGACAGCTGCGCCGCCCCGCCACACCCGCACCGGCGGCCGGAAGGCCAGGACAGTTACACGATCAGCGAGGTCGTCGCCTTCACCGGTCTGACGGCCCACACCCTGCGCTGGTACGAGCGGATCGGCCTCATGCCGCACATCGGCCGCTCGCACACCGGCCAGCGCCGCTACAGCAACCGGGACCTGGACTGGCTCGACCTCGTCGGAAAGCTGCGGCTGACCGGTATGCCGGTCGCCGACATGGTCCGGTACGCCGAGCTGGTGCGCGAGGGCGACCACACCTTCGGCGAGCGTTTCGAGCTGCTGGAGTCGACCCGCCGCGACGTCCTCGCCCGGATCGCCGAGCTGCAGGACACGCTGGCCGTACTCGACCGGAAGATCAGTTTCTACGCGGACGCCGGGCGGGCCACCGCCCACGAAGGAGAGAAGGTTCGATGACCGACGCCAGGATCCCGACCGTACGACTCGGCGACAACGGCCCCGAGGTCGGTGTCCAGGGCCTCGGGTGCATGGGCATGAGCTTCGCGTACGGCCCTTCGGACGCGGACGAGTCCAGGGCGACCCTGGAGCGGGCACTGGAGCTGGGCGTCACGCTGTACGACACGGCGGACGCGTACGGCGCGGGCGAGAACGAGAGGTTCCTGTCGCCGTTCTTCAAGGCGCACCGCGACGAGGTCGTCATCGCCACCAAGTTCGCGCTGGCGATCGACCCGGAGGACCCGACGAAGCGGATCATCCGCAACGACGTCCCCTACATCCGCCAGTGCATCGAGGCGAGCCTGAAGCGCCTGGACGTCGACGCGATCGACCTCTACTACATGCACCGCCGCGACGTGGCCGTCCCCATCGAGGAGACCGTCGGCGTCATGGCCGAGCTGGTCCGTGAGGGCAAGGTCAAGCACCTGGGCCTGAGCGAGGTGACGGCGACGGAACTGCGCGCCGCGCACGCCGTACACCCCATCGCGGCCGTCCAGTCCGAGTGGTCGCTCTTCAGCCGCGACATCGAGGCGAACGTGGTCCCCGCGGCGCGCGACCTGGGCGTGACCCTGGTCCCGTACTCACCCTTGGGCCGCGGCTTCCTCACGGGCTCGTTCGCGAAGGCCGAGGACCTGACGGCCGGCGACTTCCGCCGCCAGCAGCCCCGTTACACCGGCGAGAACGCGGCGGCGAACGCGGCCCTCCTGGACCCGATCCGCACGGTGGCCGAGGCCCACGGGGCCACGCTCGGGCAGATCGCGCTGGCGTGGGTGCAGCAGCGGGCATCGGTGCACGGCCTTCCGATCGTCCCGATCCCGGGGACGCGCAAGCCGGCCCGGGTGGAGGAGAACGTGGGGGCGACGCGGATCGTGCTGACGGAGGAGGAACTGGCCCTGCTGGAGCCGATCGCGGGAAAGGTGTCGGGCAACCGCTACGCGGACATGTCCTTCACATCCGCAGGCAGGGAGTAGCCCTAGAGCTCGGCCAGCAACTCCGCCTTCTTCATGGAGAACTCCTCATCCGTCACCAACCCCGCCTCGTGCAGCTCTCCAAGGTGGCGGATGCGGTCGGCGATGTCGGCGGGGTCGCGCCGCGGTGCCGACGCGGGCACCGCGGCGACCGGCCCGGACTTCCGCACCGCCGCCAACACCGCGGCCGCGAACGGCAACGACTCGTGCACCGGCCCGTACCCGAGCCCGAAGACAACGGCCGCCGGATCCTGGTCGGCCTGTGCCGGCTGGTCGTCGGCGGAGTCCCGCCGCAGCAACCGCAGATGTCCTTCGAACACCTCCGGCGACCGCCACTCGACCCCACTCAGCTCGCTCACCGGGAAACTCTGGTCCCCGGCCTTCCACTTCGCCGAGGAAGCACCCGTCCAAAACCACCGAAAACGGACGACGTTCCCGTCGAAGGACGCCTTCCCGTCATACGCCTTGAACTGCAACGGCACTTCGGGCGCGGCAACCAGAAACTCCTCCGCGGGCCCGGACTCCGTCAGCTGCGCCCGCAGTTCGTCGGCGTAGTACTCGGCGAGAGTCTCCCGCTCCGCGGGCAGCACCAGCCGATACGGATCCCCGCCTTCCTTCAACTGCCCGGCAGCCGCCTCCAGCAACGGATCGGCCCCGGGCCGGGGCTCGACGCGCAGAACAACCGTCCCGCGCTTGCCCGGTGTCAGCGTCACCCCGGCGATCGCCTCGAGCGGAAGCCGTCGTTCCCCGAGTGCCTGAAAGAGCTTAGGTGTTCGAATCCCCCGTTCGTAGCGGATGAGCACGGAGTCGGACTCGAACTCCCAGGCGGCATGAAATCCGGCCAGTACGTCACCCATGCGGCTCATCGTATGCGGCACGTGCTCCTCCGTCGCCACCCCGCGCAGACCGCAGTTCCTGCGCCTCTACGCGCGTCCGGCCGACGCCGTGTCGGACAAACCCGCCCGACAGGCCTCGGCATCGTCGGCACACCGCACCGACTCGTACGCGCCAACCCCGATCTCGGCGAAGTTCGCCACGCTGTCCGTACCCGGCTCGAAATAGCCGCCGTGGCCCTTCGCCTTCCACGCCGACAGCACCCGCGCCCCGAACACCGCCGACACCGGGTCCTCCCCGTGCCCCAGCCCGCCGAGCTCGAGATACGGCACGTCCTGGACCCAGTCGTCCGCGTCCCGCATCGCCCACACCCGCGCGGACGTGCGCAGCTGGGAGGCCTTCTCGACCCGCATGCCGGGGCTGCCGGCCACCGCTATGTCGGCCACCCGCCGCGGCAGCGTGTGCGCGGCCAGGCCGCACAGCACCGAGCCGTAGCTGTGGCAGAACAGGGAGACCGGCGAGCTGCCGGGCAGTGCCCGCACCAGCGCGTTCAGGCGTACGGCCCCGGACGCGGCCCGCATCGCCGTCGCCGAGTCGATGCCGAGGCCGTCCGGCGAGGTGTAGTCGGCCCAGGCGATCACGGCCGTACGCGTCGAAGGGCTCGCCGCGCGCTCGGCCGCGTACAGCGACTGCGCCATGCCGACCGGCGCGGAGTACTTACGGGTCGTGCGCTGGAAGGTCAGCAGGTTGGTGTCGACGCCGGGGACCACGACCGAGATCCGCTCGGCCTTCGTCAGGTCCCCGAACACCTCCGCGGCACGCCCGGAGCCCTCCGGGTCGAAGGCGAGGATGTGCCGGTCCGCCTGCATCATGTCCTCGAAGCGATGCATACGGCGGCCCGCCTCACGCTGCCCTTCGGGCGTGAGCCCCTTGTCGTGCATGCGCTTGCGCTCGACGTCCCGCGCCTCGCCGAGCGCGATCCGGTTGGCGCGGTAGCGCAGCTCCACGGGGGCGCCGTTCATGTTGCCGACCGCGAGCGGATAGCGGATGGCGAGGGTGCCGCGCTGCTGGTCGGTGAGCGAGGCGAAGAACCGGGCGAGCCGGGTGGGGGAGGAGTCCGCGTCGGGCAGGCTGTGTCCGGCGATGCTGCCTCGGTCCCAGGCACTGAGCGAGGCCTCGAGCGGTGCGGCGCTCCGGTGGTTGCGCAGGGCGGTCCAGCCGGTGGTCGCCAGCATCACGAACACCACGGCCAGCGCGAGCAGCGCGCGCCAGACGTTCAGTTGCGGGGACGTGTCGAAGGAAGTCACTGGGAGGACACACTAGGAGAACGGGAGGGTCTCGCGTTAACCAAGTGATGGGTATCACGTTTCGATCACGCCCATGCGAACGCGCCGATGACCTCAGCGTGTTCGCCAGCTCTCGCTGAGTGCGGGGCCCACCTGTTCGAGATGTGAGACGGTCAGTGCCCGCATGGCGTCGAGGCTGAAGTCCTCGCCCGTGCTCCACTGGCGCTCCGTCAGCCGCATCACCCCGCCGAAGACGGCCACCGCCAGCCGGGGCCGCGGATCGGCGTCGATGTCGACGCCCTCGCGCTCGGCGAGGATGCGCGCGATCGCCTCCTCGATCTCCATGGAGCGCCGCAGATGGGCGGCGAGCAGGACCGGCGTCGACTCGACCACCTGGTACATGCGCAGGAACACCTCGACCGGTGCGACGGCGTCGATCACGTCGTGAAGCGTGTCCCAGCCCTCCAGCACCGCCTGTCGCAGCGCCTCCATCGGCGCCTCGTGCGGCGGGCGCGCCCGCACCGCTTCGAGGAAGTGCGCGACCGTCATCTCCTGCAGCGCGAGCGCGGCCTCCTCCTTGCCGGCGAAGTAGCGGAAGAAGGTGCGCTGCGAGACGTCGACGGCGTCGGCGATGTCATCGACGGTGGTGTTGTCGTAACCCTGGGTGGTGAAGAGTTCCAGCGCGGTCCGCAGCAGCGCTTCCCGGGTGCGCTGTTTCTTCCGTTCGCGCAGTGTTTCCATAGCTGTCAGTTACCGACTTGTGAATTGGTTTGTCAATTGTCAGAGGCTGTCATTAGCCTCGAACACATGACTAGTCAGACCACCATCGAAACGACGGGGTCGGGGGACAAGGCGCCAGCAGCTCCGTCGGACGCGGCGCCGGCCAAGGGACTGCGCGGCCACCCTTGGTTCACCCTGATCACCGTCGCAGTGGGGGTCATGATGGTGGCCCTCGACGGCACCATCGTGGCCATCGCCAACCCGGCCATCCAGAAGGACCTCGGCGCCACCTTCGCCGAGGTGCAGTGGATCACCAACGGCTACTTCCTCGCCCTCGCGGTCTCCCTGATCACCGCGGGCAAGCTCGGCGACCGCTTCGGGCACCGCCAGACCTTCCTGATCGGCGTGGTCGGCTTCGCCGCCGCCTCCGGCGCTATCGGCCTGTCCAGCAGCATCGCCGCGGTCGTCGTCTTCCGTGTCCTCCAGGGCCTGTTCGGCGCGCTGCTGATGCCGGCCGCGCTCGGCCTGCTGCGGGCGACCTTCCCGGCCGAGAAGCTCAACATGGCCATCGGCATCTGGGGCATGGTCATCGGCGCGTCCACCGCCGGCGGCCCGATCCTCGGCGGTGTCCTCGTCGAGCACGTCAACTGGCAGTCGGTGTTCTTCATCAATGTGCCGGTCGGCATCCTCGCCGTCGTCCTCGGCGTGATGATCCTGCTCGACCACCGCGCCGAGAACGCCCCGCGCTCCTTCGACATTCTGGGCATCGCCCTGCTGTCGGCCGCGATGTTCTGCCTGGTCTGGGCCCTGATCAAGGCTCCGGAGTGGGGCTGGGGCGACGGCCAGACGTGGGCCTTCATAGCCGCCTCGGTGATCGGCTTCGCACTCTTCGCCTTCTGGGAGACGAAGGTGAAGGAGCCGCTGATCCCGCTGGCCCTCTTCCGCTCGATCCCGCTGTCGGCGGGTGTCGTCCTGATGGTCCTGATGGCCATCGCGTTCATGGGCGGCCTGTTCTTCGTGACGTTCTATCTCCAGAACGTCCACGGCATGAGCCCGATCGACGCCGGCCTCCACCTCCTTCCGCTCACCGGCATGATGATCGTCGGCTCCCCGCTCGCGGGCGCGATGATCACCAAGCTGGGCCCGCGGGTCCCGCTGGCCGGCGGCATGGCGGCCACCGCGATCGCCATGTACGGCATGTCCACGCTGGACACGGACACCGGCAGCGCCGTCATGTCGCTCTGGTTCGCCCTGCTCGGCCTCGGCCTCGCGCCGGTCATGGTCGGCGCCACGGAGGTCATCGTCGGTAACGCGCCCATGGAGCTGTCCGGTGTGGCCGGCGGTCTCCAGCAGGCCGCGATGCAGATCGGCGGCAGCCTCGGTACGGCCGTCCTGGGCGCCGTCATGGCCTCCAAGGTCGACAGCGACCTCGCGGGCAACTGGACGGACGCGGGACTTCCGCCGCTCACCGCCGCCCAGGAGGCTGAGGCCTCCGAGGCGGTACAGGTCGGCGTGCCTCCCGTGGCTCCGGGCACCCCGGACGCCGTCGCCGCGAAGATCACGGACGTCGCGCACGACACGTTCATCTCGGGCATGAGCCTGGCGTCGCTGGTCGCCGCGGGAGTGGCAGTCGTGGCGGTCACGGTCGCGTTCCTCACCAAGCGGGGCGAGAACGCGGAGGCGGGCGCGGGCGCCGCGCACATCTGACGCGCCGGGTCCGCACGGGCTCAGGGAGGGGTCGGAGGCGGGTTCCCCTATCAGGGTGACAACGCCGAAGATCCCTCCCGCCTCACACGCGCCGCAGGTCACAGTGGGTCAAGCCGGGCCTGCGGCGCGCTGCCGGAGGGGGATGGCGCGCCGGGCCTGCGGCCGGCCTGGCCGGGCGGTTTCGCCGTAGGGGTGCGTGTCGCATTCGGGCTGCGGGAGCGTCGTGGCTGGTCGCGCCCACGCGGCGGTAGCCGCAAATCGACTACAGCCCCGCGCCCCTAGGTCGTGTCCGCAAAGTCCCGTCGTCCGCCCGCGGGGCAGGCGGGACTTTGCGGACACGGCCTAGGGCGCTGCAGTGCCGTCGGCTGACACAACTCGACCAGCCTGCGGGCAGTCGTGCCTCCCCCAGTGCCTAAAGGGCCTGGGAGGTACCCCCATGGGCGGCACGGGTGGGCGCTGGGGGTACCCCCTGCTCGAAGAGCTTGGGGTAGGCACCCCGCTAGCGCCGGGCTGCGCGACCCACCCCTGCCCAGCTCCGACGCCGGGCTACCCGCTAACGAGCCTTCTCCTCGCTCACCTGCCCCGGCACCGCCGCCGCCCCTGACAGCGACGCGACCTCCGCCCGCAACGCCCGCACCTCCTCCGTCAGCACCCGTATCGCCTCCGTCTGCCGCCGCTCCTCAACGTCGTCCATCTCGAACCGCGCTATGAACCACGCGGCGATGTTCGCGGTCACCACACCCAGCAGCGCGATTCCGGAGAGCATCAGCCCCACCGCGAGCATCCGCCCCACTCCCGTGGTCGGCGCGTGATCCCCGTACCCCACGGTCGTCATCGTCGTGAACGACCACCACACCGCGTCACCCAGCGTCTTGATGTTCCCGTTCGGCGAGTCCCGCTCGACGGACAGCACCGCCAGCGACCCGAACATCAACAACCCGACCACCGACCCGGCGACATACGTCGTCAGCCGCACCTGTGACGCCATCCGCGCCCGCTGCCCGACGAGCAGCAGCGTGGACACGAGCCGCAGCAGCCGCAGCGGCTGCACCAGCGGCAGCACCACCGCGCACAGGTCTATCCAGTGATCGCGCACGAACTCCGCGCGCCGCTCGGCGAGGACGAGCCGGATGACGTAGTCCAGCGCGAACGCGCCCCACACCACCCACTCCACGGCGAGGCACGCGGACACCACCTCACGGCTCGCGTCCGGCTCGACGATCGGCACGGCATAGGCCACGGCGAACGCCAGAGCCAGACCGAACAGCGGTCGCTGGGTACGCCGTTCCCAACGGACTTGTGCGGGTGCTTGCTTCATGGCCGCATCGTAGGAAATGTGAAGGGGTGGTGTGTCCCGCAGGTCACCCACGGGCACACCACCCCGGTCAGCCGTTGACGTCGGCCGGCGCTACGCGTCGCCTCCCGCAGCGCCCGGATCCGCCGCCGAGACGTCGAGCAGCTGGTAGCGGTCGATCGCCTGCTTCAGAGCCGACCGGTCCACCTTCCCCTCCTTCGCCAGCTCCGTCAGCACCGCCACCACGATCGACTGCGCGTCGATGTGGAAGAAGCGGCGGGCCGCGCCACGGGTGTCCGCGAAGCCGAAACCGTCCGCGCCCAGCGACTGGTACGTGCCCGGCACCCAGCGCGCGATCTGGTCCGGCACCGTCCGCATCCAGTCGGAGACGGCCACGAACGGCCCCTCGGCACCGCTCAGCTTGCGCGTCACGTACGGCACCCGCTGCTCCTCCTCCGGATGCAGCAGGTTGTGCTCCTCGCACTCCACGGCCTCGCGCCGCAGCTCGTTCCAGGAGGTCGCCGACCAGACGTCGGCCCTGACGTTCCACTCCTCGGCGAGGATCTTCTGCGCCTCGATCGCCCACGGGACCGCCACACCGGACGCGAGGATCTGCGCCGGGATCGAACCGGACGTCCCCTCGGCGAGGCGGTGGACGCCCTTGAGGATGCCCTCGACGTCCACGTTCTCCGGCTCGGCCGGGTGCTGGATCGGCTCGTTGTAGACGGTGAGGTAGTAGAAGACGTCCTCTCCGTGCGGGTGCTCCTCGTCACCGCCGTACATGCGCCGCAGACCGTCCTTGACGATGTGCGCGATCTCGAACCCGAACGCCGGGTCGTACGCCACACAGCCCGGGTTGGTCGAGGCGAGCAGCTGCGAGTGGCCGTCGGCGTGCTGCAGGCCCTCACCGGTCAGCGTCGTACGGCCGGCCGTCGCGCCCAGCACGAAACCGCGCGCCAGCTGGTCCGACATCTGCCAGAACTGGTCGCCGGTGCGCTGGAAACCGAACATCGAGTAGAAGACGTAGACGGGGATCAGGGGTTCGCCGTGCGTGGCGTACGCCGAACCCGCCGCGATCAGCGAGGCCGTGCAGCCCGCCTCCGAGATGCCGTCGTGCAGCATCTGGCCCTGCGGCGACTCCTTGTACGCCAGCAGCAGGTCCCTGTCCACCGCCTCGTACTGCTGCCCCAGCGGGTTGTAGATCTTCGCGCTCGGGAAGAAGGAGTCCATGCCGAACGTGCGGTACTCGTCCGGCGCGATCAGCACGAACCGCCTGCCGATCTCCTTGTCCCGCATGAGGTCCTTGAGGAGCCGCACGAAGGCCATGGTCGTCGCGATCGACTGGTTGCCCGTGCCCTTCTTCACGGTCGCGTACGTCTTGTCGTCCGGCAGCGCGAGCGGCTTGGAGCGCACCACGCGCGTGGGGACGTAACCGCCGAGCGACTTGCGGCGGTCGTGCATGTACTGGATCTCCTCGGTGTCCCGCCCGGGGTGGTAGTACGGCGGGAGACCGCTCTCCAGGTCCTTGTCGGCGATCGGCAGGTGCAGCCGGTCGCGGAAGCGCTTGAGGTCGTCGACCGTCAGCTTCTTCATCTGGTGCGTGGCGTTGCGGCCCTCGAAGTTCGGGCCCAGCGTCCAGCCCTTGATCGTCTTGGCGAGGATCACCGTCGGCTGGCCCTTGTGGGCACGGGCGGCCGAGTACGCGGCGTAGATCTTGCGGTGGTCGTGACCGCCGCGGCCCAGGTGCAGGATCTGGTCGTCGGTCATGCCCTCGACCATCGCGCGCAGCCGGTGGTCGTCACCGAAGAAGTGGTCGCGGATGTAGGCGCCGGTCTCGGTGGCGTACGTCTGGAACTGGCCGTCCGGCGTGGTGTTCATCTTGTTGACGAGGATGCCGTCGCGGTCCTGCGCGAGCAGCGGGTCCCAGGTGCGGTCCCAGATCAGCTTGATGACGTTCCAGCCGGCGCCCCGGAAGATCGACTCCAGCTCCTGGATGACCTTGCCGTTGCCGCGCACCGGGCCGTCCAGGCGCTGCAGGTTGCAGTTCACGACGAAGGTGAGGTTGTCCAGGCCCTCACGGGCGGCGATGGACAGCTGGCCGAGCGACTCCGGCTCGTCCATCTCGCCGTCGCCCAGGAACGCCCACACATGCGACTTGGAGGTGTCCGCGATGCCGCGCGCCTCCATGTAGCGGTTCATCCGCGCCTGGTAGATCGCGCCGATCGGGCCGAGGCCCATCGACACGGTCGGGAACTCCCAGAAGCCCGGCATCAGCCGCGGGTGCGGGTAGCTGGACAGCCCGTGCGGCGCCTTCGACCTCTCCTGGCGGAACGCGTCCAGGTTCTGCTCGCTGAGGCGGTCCAGCAGGAACGCGCGCGCGTAGATGCCCGGAGAGGCGTGGCCCTGGAAGAAGACCTGGTCGCCGCCGTCGCCCTCGTCCTTGCCGCGGAAGAAGTGGTTGAAGCCCACGTCGTAGAGGGAGGCGGAGGAGGCGAAGGTGGCGATGTGGCCGCCGACGCCGATACCGGGGCGCTGGGCCCTCGACACCATGACCGCGGCGTTCCACCGCGTGGCGTTGAGGATCTTGCGCTCGATCTCCTCGTTGCCCGGGAAGAAGGGCTCGCTCTTGGTGGGGATCGTGTTGACGTAGTCCGTGCTGCGCATCTCGGGCACGGCCACGCGCTTCTCGCGGGCCCGCTCGATCAGCCGCAGCATCAGATAGCGGGCCCGCTCCCGGCCGCGCTCGTCCACGGCGGCGTCGAGGGAGTCGAGCCACTCCTGGGTTTCCTCGGGATCGAAGTCAGGAACCTGACTCGGAAGGCCGCCAATGATGATCGGGTTGCGATCGGATCCGGAAGCCACGCTGTTCCTTACCTGTCAGAGGGCTGTGTTTCTGGGGTTTGTCAGTGCCTGCACCGCTCCCCATCGTGTACCTCGGGGGGCCAAACGTCATCTCTACTGTGGGGTAATCGGGGGCCTGGTGAACGGCTGAGTGCCCATGCATGGTTCCCAAACGCACAAAGGGGGCAGATTGGTGTGGTGCGCGTCACCTTGAGACGATGATGGTGTGCCTGGAGTTGCGGTGACACGTTCAGGATCGTCACCGTTTCGGCGGTCTGAACGGCCGGGTACTTGCGCGATCCGTCCCGCCCGTGTGGACTACGGCCAATGCTTCGCGCACGCGCGTGGCTGAGTTATTCCCAAGACATGATCAGGAGGCAACCCGTGAGCGCGACCGCGGACCACGCGGAGGAGCGGACGAGCCCTGCCGTCAGGCTGGGGTTCCAGCCCGAGCAGGTGGTCCAGGAGATCGGCTACGACGACGACGTAGACCAGGAGCTCCGCGAGGCGATCGAGGAAGTCATCGGCAGCGACCTCGTGGACGAGGACTACGACGATGTAGCTGATGCCGTGGTGCTGTGGTTCCGCGACGAGGACGGCGACCTGACGGATGCACTGGTGGACGCCACCACGTACATCGAAGAGGGCGGCTCGATCCTGCTCCTCACGCCGAAGACCGGCCGTGACGGCTATGTGGAGCCCAGCGACATCTCTGAAGCCGCGACCACGGCGGGTCTGTCGGCGTCCAAGAGCGTCAGTGTCGGCAAGGACTGGAGCGGCAGCCGGCTGGTGACGCCGAAGGCCGCCAAGACCAAGAAGTAACCGGTGACGGTGCCGGGCCGGGCTGAGAAGCCCGGCCCGGCCTCCTGCACGGGCCTCGGTGGCCGCTGCATAGGGTGGGTCCCACCCGAACAGCCCCACCCGAAGGGACATCCACGCGATGGCGATCCAGGTCGGCGACAAGGCCCCCGACTTCGAGCTCAAGGACAACCACGGTGCGACCGTGAAGCTCTCCGACTTCCGTGGTTCCAAGAACGTCGTCCTGCTCTTCTACCCCTTCGCCTTCACCGGCGTGTGCACCGGCGAGCTGTGCGAGGTGCGCGACAACCTGCCGAAGTTCTCGGACCGCGACACCCAGGTGCTCGCCGTCTCCAACGACTCCATCCACACCCTGCGTGTCTTCGCCGAGCAGGAGGGCCTGGAGTACCCGCTGCTCAGCGACTTCTGGCCGCACGGCGAGGTCAGCCGCGCCTACGGCGTCTTCGCCGAGGACAAGGGCTGCGCGGTGCGCGGCACCTTCGTCATCGACAAGGAGGGCGTCGTCCGCTGGACCGTCGTCAACGCCCTGCCCGACGCGCGCGACCTGAACGAGTACGTCAAGGCGCTCGACACCCTCTGATCCCGCCCGATCCCGCCAGTGACCGACACCTGTGATTCTTCGGCATCAAGGCCTGCGTGCCACGGGAACCCGTCACTAGGATCGACTCGTTGATCCGATATCAAACGCACGGCGGGGCTCCCCGCCCCTGGACACCAATGGAGGACTCGTGGGAGTCAGCCTCAGCAAGGGCGGCAACGTATCACTGAGCAAGGAGGCCCCCGGCCTCACTGCGGTCATCGTCGGTCTGGGGTGGGACGTCCGCACCACGACCGGCACCGACTTCGACCTGGACGCCAGCGCGCTGCTGCTGAACAGCGCGGGCAAGGTCGGCAGCGACGCCAACTTCGTCTTCTTCAACAACCTCAAGAGCGCCGACGGCTCCGTCGAGCACACCGGTGACAACCTCACCGGCGAGGGCGAGGGCGACGACGAGCAGATCAAGGTCAATCTCGCGGGCGTCCCGGCCGACGTCGAGAAGATCGTCTTCCCGGTCTCGATCTACGACGCCGAGAACCGTCAGCAGTCCTTCGGCCAGGTCCGCAACGCGTTCATCCGCGTCGTGAACCAGGCCGGCGGCGCAGAGATCGCGCGCTACGACCTCTCGGAGGACGCCTCCACCGAGACCGCGATGGTCTTCGGCGAGCTGTACCGGCACGGCGCGGAGTGGAAGTTCCGCGCCATCGGCCAGGGCTACGCCTCGGGTCTGCGCGGCATCGCGCAGGACTTCGGTGTGAACGTCTGAGTTCCACAACCCAGGCGTGAACATCCGAGGCGCCACTGGCTGAGTCCGGCGCCGCATTCGTTTGGGTGCGGCGCCGGATGCGCAGGACAACCAAAGAAGCATCACCTGGGGAGGACCAGCATCATGGGCGTCACGCTCGCCAAGGGAGGCAATGTCTCCCTGTCCAAGGCCGCACCGAACCTCACTCAGGTGGTGATCGGGCTCGGCTGGGACGCGCGCTCCACCACCGGAGCCGACTTCGACCTCGACGCCAGCGCCCTGATGTGCAACGGCGGACGGGTCATGGGCGATGAGTGGTTCGTCTTCTACAACCAGCTCAAGAGCCCGGACGGCTCGGTGGAGCACACCGGGGACAACCTCACCGGCGAGGGCGACGGCGACGACGAGTCGATCCTGGTCGACCTCTCCAAGGTGCCGGCCGACTGCGACAAGATCGTCTTCCCGGTCTCCATCCACATGGCCGACGAGCGCGGCCAGACCTTCGGCCAGGTGTCCAACGCCTTCATCCGCGTGGTCAACCAGGCCGACGGCCAGGAACTCGCCCGCTACGACCTGAGTGAGGACGCCTCCAGCGAGACCGCCATGATCTTCGGCGAGGTCTACCGCTACCAGGGAGAGTGGAAGTTCCGGGCGGTGGGCCAGGGGTACGCGTCGGGACTCAGGGGCATCGCGCTGGACTTCGGAGTCAACGTTTCATAACGCGATATGAGCAAAAGTCAGGGCCCCGTGGGGTGCGGAGGGGGGCCGACTAGACTTCGGTGTCAAAGTCTTCGTAAAGCCGAGTGCGGCGCTCGGGAGCCCCGTACACACAGGATTGGGTAGCCAGTGGTTCTGAAAACCTTCGGCTGGTCGTTCGCGGTCACCGCGCTCGGCCTGGTTGCAGCGGTCCTCTTCGGGGGGTGGACCGCCTTCGGCATCGTGGCGATCCTCTCCATCCTCGAGATCTCGCTGTCGTTCGACAACGCGGTGGTCAACGCCGGAATCCTGAAGAAGATGAATGCCTTCTGGCAGAAGATCTTCCTCACCATCGGCATCCTGATCGCCGTCTTCGGTATGCGGCTGGTCTTCCCTGTCGTCATCGTCGCCGTGACCGCCTCGATGGGCCCGATCGAGGCCGTCGACCTCGCCCTCACCGACAAGGACCGGTACGAGCAGCTCGTCACCGACGCGCACCCGGCCATCGCCGCCTTCGGTGGCATGTTCCTGCTGATGATCTTCCTCGACTTCATCTTCGAGGACCGCGACATCAAGTGGCTCGGCTGGCTGGAGCGGCCGCTGTCCAAGCTCGGCAAGATCGACATGCTGTCGGTCTGCATCGCGCTGATCGTCCTGCTGATCACCGCGATGACCTTCGCGACCCACGCCCACCTGCACGCCGGGCCCGCCGACAAGGCGGAGACGGTTCTTCTCGCCGGTATCGCCGGTCTCATCACGTACATGATCGTCGGCGGTCTCTCCGGCTACTTCGAGGACAAGCTCGAGGAAGAGGAGGAGCGCGAGCACGAGGCGGAGGAAGAGGCCGAGCGCACCGGCAAGCCCCGCTCCGCGGTCGCCCTGGCCGGCAAGGCCGCCTTCTTCATGTTCCTCTACCTCGAGGTCCTGGACGCGTCCTTCTCCTTCGACGGCGTGATCGGCGCCTTCGCCATCACCAACGACATCGTGCTGATGGCGCTCGGCCTCGGCATCGGCGCCATGTACGTCCGTTCGCTGACGGTCTACCTGGTCCGCCAGGGCACCCTCGACGACTACGTCTACCTGGAGCACGGCGCCCACTACGCGATCGGTGCCCTCGCGGCGATCCTGCTGATCACCATCCAGTACGAGATCAGCGAGATCATCACCGGCCTGATCGGCGTCGTCCTGATCGGCGCGTCCTTCTGGTCCTCGGTGCGCCGCAACCGCGCGATCGCGGCCGCCGAGGGAAAAGCGGCGGCCTCGGACGAGAAGACTGAGGTCTCGTCCGGGGTGTGACACCCCTGCGGGTGAGGAACGCTCTGAGCGGGGCGGCCGGGCCTCCGGCCGCCCCGCCGGTTTTTCCAAGTGAACGCGGATCCTTCGTGGTGAACGCGGGTCTTTCGTGGGACGTGGGGGCGGAATGGGCTTCTTGGACGGACTCTGGCGCGGCCGGGCGGCCGAGTTCGACTCGGGCAGCGCGTCGACGAACTCGATCGAGCTGACGAAACGGCACGACCGGGTCTCGCTCACCAAGCAGGGCGCTGCGACCGGGAATCTGCGGATCAATCTGACCTGGCGGATGCGGACGTCCGACATCGGTGGGTCGCAGCGGGAGAGTCTGTTGCGGCATCCCTTCAAGGCGCTGAAGCCACCGGAAGTGCTCGGGCACAGTCAGAGCATGGTCAATGTCGACCTCGACCTCGGGTGCCTGTACGAGCTGACCGACGGGACGAAGGGGGTCGTCCAGCCGTTGGGCGGGTTCCTGGGGGACGTCAACGCGCCGCCGTATGTGAAGCTCAGTGGGGACGACCGGTTCGGGTCGGCGTCCGGGGAGACGATCTACGTCAACCTCGATCACCGGGAGAACATCAAGCGGCTGCTGGTCTTTGTGTACATCTACGACCAGACGCCGGCGTTCGACCGTACGCATGCGATCGTCACGCTGTATCCGAGCAATGGGCCCCGGATCGAGATAGGTCTCGATGAGCGGCATCCGCAGGCTCGGTCGTGTGCGGTGGTGATGATCGAGAACGTCAAGGGGGAGCTGTGGGTTCGGCGTGAGGTGAAGTTCGTGTATGGCTTCCAGGCCGAGTTGGATCGGTTGTTCGGGTGGGGGCTGCAGTGGGGGCGCGGATACAAGACGAAGGCGGAGCGCTGACGCTGAGTCTCGGCCGGTGCGCCTGAGAGCTCGGGGCCTTGTGTCGGGTGACGGCTGCGGGTTTGTTGTGGCTTGTCGCGCCCACGCGGCGGAGCCGCATATCGACACGGCCCCGCGCCCCTTGGGGCGTTGCCGCTAACGTCCGATGAATTGCGGGCCCTGTGGGGGCAGGCGGAACTCCTGGGCTGCTGCGGCCGTCACCGGAGGCGGGTAGCCGTAGCCCGACTGGGCCGGGGCCGGCTGGCTGGTGGGCTGAGGGTAGCCGTAGGCCGGTTGCGTTGCCGGGGGCTGCTGGGGGTAGCCGTAGGCCGGCTGGGGCGGGACCGTCGTCGTCGGCTGCTCCGGGGGGAGCGGCCGGGAGACCTCCGGGGCCGGGGTCGGGGCCGGCTGGGCTGCCGCGGGCTCCTGCATGCCCTCCGACTCCTCCACCGAGATGCCGAAGTCCATGGCAAGGCCCTTGAGGCCGTTCGCATAGCCCTCGCCCAGGGCGCGGAACTTCCAGGTCTCGCCGCGGCGGTACAGCTCGCCGCAGATCAGGGCGGTCTCCTCGCCGGTCTCCGGCTTGATGTCGAAGTACGCCAGCGGATCGGCGTCGGCGGCCGCCGCGTCGTACAGCAGGATGCGCAGATCCCGTACGCGATCGAAGGCGACGCCGTCCGCCGAAGCGACCAGCAGAATCTGGCCGACGCCGGCCTCGACACCGGCGAGATCTGTCTGGATGGTGTCGGTGAGACCCTCGGCGAGCCGCTTCTTGCCGAGCCGCCAGACCTTCCCGGAGGGGTGCCGGGGCTGGTTGTAGAAGACGAAGTCCTCGTCGGAGCGCACACGACCGTCGGGGCCGAGGAGCAGAGCCGAGGCGTCGACATCCGGGACCCCCTGCCCGGGCGTCCAGCGCAGCACGGCGCGTACCGTCGTGGCTTCGAGCGGGACGTTCGACCCCTTCAACATCGCGTGCGTCATGCGGCAATCCTGCCCTCTCCGTCCTGGTCACGACAACGCGGGGGTACTACCGGCCGTGCGCGGGCGTGTTTGTCCGCGTTACCAGAAATTCATGCCTGGCGGGAACCCCTGACATGGGTATCTACGTACTATTACCGGCCACCTGTGAACGGATCGCAGGGGCCACTGAACCACCACGGGGGAGTTCTATGCGTCATTTCGGGCACATCGCCCCAGAGGTGCGGCAGCGCCTCTTCCACCAGGAGCCGTGCGAGTTCTCCGCCGACTCCCCGGCCCGGCTGCTCGCCGCGGCCCTGGGCGCCACGCTCTACAGTCCGGCCACCCGGCCGCGGCTCGCCGACGACATCGTCAAGCAGACCGGACGCGGCGTGGTCTCGATGGTGCTGTGCCTGGAGGACTCGATCGGCGACGAGGACGTGGCGGAGGGCGAGGAGAACCTCGTCCGGCAGTTCACCGACCTCGCCGCCCGTTCCGTGACGGATCTGCCGCTGCTGTTCATCAGGGTCCGTACGCCCGAGCAGATCCCCGACCTGGTACGACGGCTCGGCCCCGCCGTCCGGCTGCTGTCCGGATTCGTACTGCCCAAGTTCACCGAAGAGCGCGGCATGCCCTTCCTGGAGGCCCAGGCGAGCGCCGAGGCGGCGAGCGGGCGGCGGCTGTTCGCCATGCCGGTGCTGGAATCGCCCGAGCTGCTCTACCGCGAGTCGCGCGTGGAGACTCTGGAGGGCATCTTCCGCGCCGTCGACAAGTACCGCGAGCGGGTGCTGGCGCTACGCCTCGGCGTCACCGACTTCTGCTCCTCGTACGGCCTGCGCCGCGCCCCCGACATGACCGCGTACGACGTCCAGATCGTCGCCTCCGTGATCGCCGACGTGGTGAACATGCTGGGCAGAGCCGACGGCACCGGGTTCACGGTGACCGGGCCGGTGTGGGAGTACTTCCGGGTGCAGGAGCGTATGTTCAAGCCCCAGCTGCGCCGCAGCCCCTTCCTGGAGGGCCAGGCCGAGGAGCTGCGCGAGGCCCTCATCGAGCACGCCATGGACGGCCTCCTGCGCGAGATCACGCTGGACCACGCCAACGGTCTGCTCGGCAAGACCTGCATCCATCCCTCGCACGTCCTCCCGGTGCACGCACTGTCCGTGGTCAGTCACGAGGAGTTCAGTGACGCCCAGGACATCCTGCGACCCGAGCGCTGCGGCGGGGGTGTACTTCGGTCGCAGTACACGAACAAGATGAATGAGGTGAAACCGCACCGCGCCTGGGCCGAGCGGACCCTGCTGCGGGCCGAGGTGTTCGGTGTCGCCAACGAGGACATCGGCTTCGTGGAACTGCTCGCCGCCGGAATCCCGGCCTGACCGTTTCTCCATCCAAGGGACGCATGAACAACGCAGTGAACAACGGGGACTGGTCCGGCAGCTGGGTCGCCGAGCGGCTCGGAGTCCAGCTCGTGGGTGACGACGAGCTCACGGAGCTGCTGGGACTCGCCCTGCGACGCAACCCCAAGCGGGCGCATCTGCTGGTCTCCAACGTGCTCGGCAAGCACGTACCGCAGTCACCCTCCGTGGTGTACGGCGCCGGATTCGCCCTCGGTCGCCGGGTGCGGGACCTCCTGGGCGCCGACGAGGCCGCCAGGGCCGTCGTCCTCGGCTACGCGGAGACGGCGACCGGCCTCGGCCACTCCGTCGCCGACGGCATCGGCCTCGCGCCGTATCTGCACTCCACCCGCCGCCCCGTCGCCGGGGTCGCCCGGGCGGGCGGCTTCGAGGAGTCGCACTCGCACGCCACCTCGCATCTGCTGCTACCGGAGGATCCGGCCCTGCTGGTCGGGGACGGGCCGCTGGTGCTGGTCGACGACGAGTTCTCGACCGGGAACACGGTGCTGAACACCATCCGGGACCTTCACGAGCGGTATCCGCGGCGGCGGTACGTGGTGGTTGCGCTGGTGGACATGCGGTCGGCGGCCGACGCCGGCCGGCTGGAGGGGTTCGCGCGGGAGATCGGCGCGCGGGTGGATCTGGTGGCGGCGGCTTCGGGGACGGTGCGGCTCCCTGACGGGGTGCTGGAGAAGGGTCAGCAACTGGTCGCACGGTACGAAGAGGCCCCAGGGGCGCGGGACTGTGTTGAATCTTCGGCTACCGCCGCGCGGGCGCGACCAGCCCCCGACCACCCGCACCCGGACAGCGAGCGCACCTGGCAGACGCTGCCCCACCCCCACATCACCCCCGTAGACCTGCACTGGCCCCCCGGCCTCCCCGACGGCGGCCGCCACGGCTTCACCCCCGCGCACCGCACCCGCCTCGAAGGCGCCCTCCCCGCCATGGCGGCCCGCCTGGCAGAGGCACTCCCCGCCGACACGGGCAGCGTCCTCGTACTGGGCTTCGAGGAGCTGATGTACGCCCCGCTCCGCCTCGCCCGTGAGCTGGAGCAGGTCGCGGAAGGCGTCGAGGTCCGGTACTCCACCACCACCCGCTCACCCGTCCTCGCGGTCGACGACCCCGGCTACGCGATACGCACCCGCCTCGTCTTCCCCGCCCACGACGACCCGGCCGACGGCCCGGGCGAGCGCTACGCCTACAACGTCGCCGGCGCCGGCTTCGACGCCGTCATAGCCGTCGTCGACTCGACCGCCGACACCCCCGAACTGCACGCCCCCGAGGGGCTGTTGGCGCAGCTCGCCGTCCACACCCCGCACGTCCTGCTCGCGGTCGTACCGTCGTACGTCCCCGGACCCCTGGCCCTTCCCGAAAGGGCCGTCCCCGAAAGGCACTCCATGCTGCCCGAGCCCCTCCGCGGCCCCGCCTTCTCCTCGTACGCCCCCGAAGAGGTCGGCTGGCTGCTGCAGGACCTGTCGGACGTGACGCTGGAGGCGCCGACCGAGGAGCGTGAGGAGGCCATCCAGAGCGGCGGCGCGCACTACGCGGAGTCGCTGCCGGTGGAGTACCAGCCGAGCGAGCAGTACCAGGCCCTGTTCCACGCCGCGTTGGAGGAGTCGGCGGCGCGGCTGGCGCAGGCGGTCGGCGCGGTCACCGAGATCGTCCTGGCCGAGCGGTCGCCCCGCCCGGTACTCGTCTCCCTCGCCCGCGCCGGCACCCCCGTGGGCGTGCTCATGCGCCGCTGGGCCCAGTTCCGGCACGGCCTCGAACTCCCGCACTACGCCGTGTCGATCGTGCGCGGCCGCGGCATCGACGCCAACGCGCTGCGCTGGCTGGCCGCCCACCACGACCCACGGGACGTCGTCTTCGTCGACGGCTGGACCGGCAAGGGCGCCATCACCCGCGAACTCGCCGTGGCCCTGGAGGAGTTCGAGAAGTCCGACGGCATCACCGGCTTCGACCCCGAGATCGCCGTACTGGCCGACCCGGGCTCCTGCGTACGGACGTACGGCACCCGCGACGACTACCTCATCCCGTCCGCGTGCCTCAACTCCACGGTCTCCGGCCTGATCTCACGCACCGTCCTGCGCGCCGACCTGGTCGGCCCGAACGACTACCACGGCGCCAAGTTCTACCGCGAACTCGCCGGCACCGACGTCTCCGTGGCCTTCCTGGACGCCGTCTCCGCCCGCTTCCCGGAGGTCCTGGACGCCGTCGACGCGACCGCCAAGGAGCTGCTGTCCGCCGACCGCGCCCCGACCTGGGAGGGCTGGGCCGCCGTCGAGCGCATCAGCGAGGAGTACGGCATCCACGACGTGAACCTCGTCAAGCCGGGCGTCGGCGAGACCACCCGGGTGCTGCTGCGCCGGGTGCCCTGGAAGATCCTCGCGCGGGCCGGGGCGGGCGCCGACCTGGACCACGTACGACTGCTGGCCGAACAGAGAGGGGTACCGGTGGAAGAGGTGGCCGAACTGCCGTACACCTGCGTGGGGTTGATCCACCCCAAGTACACGCGGGGCGCGACGGGCGCCGACGGCAGGGCGGTGAACGTCTGATGCCGGTGCTGGTGGCGAGCGACCTCGACCGTACGCTGATCTACTCCTCCGCGGCCCTCGCGCTGACCATGCCGGACGCGCGGGCGCCCAGGCTGCTGTGTGTGGAGGTGCACGAGAGCAAGCCGCTGTCGTACATGACCGAGACGGCGGCCCAGCTGCTGACCGACCTCGGCGACGCGGCGGTCTTCGTGCCGACCACGACCCGGACCCGCAAGCAGTACCAGCGCATCAACCTGCCGGGCCCGCCGCCCAAGTACGCGATCTGCGCCAACGGCGGCCACCTGCTGGTCGACGGCGTCTCCGACCCCGACTGGAACGCGCAGGTCACCTCCCGGCTGGCCGAGCAGTGCGCGCCGCTCGCGGAGGTGCAGGACCACCTGATGGCGACGGCGTCCCCGGCGTGGGTGCGCAAGCACCGCATCGCCGAGGACCTCTTCGCCTACCTCGTCGTGGAGCGCGAGCTGCTGCCCGAGGAGTGGGTGAAGGAGCTCGCGGTGTGGGCGGAGAACCGCGGCTGGACGGTCTCGCTGCAGGGCCGCAAGATCTACGCCGTCCCGAAGCCGCTGACCAAGAGCGCCGCCATGTACGAGGTGGCCCGGCGCACGGGCGCGGATCTGACGCTGGCCGCCGGTGACTCCCTGCTCGACGCCGACCTGCTGCTGGCCGCGGACAAGGGCTGGCGGCCGGGGCACGGCGAGCTGGCGGACGCCGACTGGACGGCGCCGGCGATCAGCGCGCTGCCGGAGCGGGGGGTGCTGGCGGGGGAGCGGATACTGCGGGAGTTCTTGAAGGCTGTCGCGCCCAAGAGCTCGGGCTGATCGGTGGCCGGGCGGCTGCGGGTCGTGTGCGGTTGATCGCGCCCACGCGGCGGAGCCGCAAATCGATACAGCCCCGCGTCCCTCAGGGCGTCTCGGCTGCCGTCCGTCAGCCGCAGCAGCCTCCGCCGCAGCAGCCGCCCCCGCCGCTCGCCCTGGGCGCGGGGGCCGGGGCGGACGCTGTGCCGCCCACCGCCACCGTCGACAGAAGCTTGACCGTGTCGTCATGCCCGGCCGGGCAGCTCGCGGGCGCGGACGACTCGGCCATGGGACGGCTCAGTTCGAACGTGTCGCCGCAGCTGCGGCACCGGTACTCGTAGCGAGGCATGCGCACAGGTTAACCGGCGCCCGCGTCAGTGCCCGGCTCCCCGCTCCTCCCGTATCTGCGCGACGACCCGCGCCACGGTCCGCCGCACCGCCTCCGTCTCGGTGAGGAAGTGCCAGTAGTCCGGGTGACGCCCCTCCAGCGTGCCGATCGCCCGCTCCAGCCGGGCCACGGAGTCGTCCAGTGGGCGAGCGTGCCGCGGGTCGGGCGTGTTCCGTCCCGCCATGGCCAGCCGCTGGGCGTCCCGGATCGCGAACCGCGTCCGGTCGATCTCCTGCTGCGGGTCCTTCTGCACGGCGTTCAGCCGGCGCAGCCGGTCGCCCGCGGCGGAGACCGACTCATCGGTGGTGTTCAGCAGCGCCCGCACGGTCGACAGCAGCGCGGTGGCGTCCGGCCAGCGCTGCTCGTCGCGGGCGGCCCGGGCCTCCTTCAGCTTCAGCTCGGCCTGCCGTACGTTCTCCGCGGCGCCGTCGGGGACGTTCTGCAGGTCCTGCCAGCAGGCCGCCGTGAACCGCCGCCGCAGCTCGCTCAGCACCGGCTCGACCTGCCCGGCACGGGTGGTGAGCGCCTGCGCGCGCGTCCGCAGCGAGACGAGCCGGTGGTCGATCTCGGCCGCCCGCTCCGGCAGCCGCTCGGCCTCCGCCCGCACCGCCTCGGCCTCCCGCGCGACCCGCTCGGCGCGCTCCAGCGTCTGCGGGACGCCGTGCTGCCCGGCACCCTGGTTCAGCCTGGTCAGCTCCGGGGCGAGGGCGGCGAGCCGGGCGGCGAGGTCGTCCGCCTTCAGCCCCGATGACCGTACGGCGTCCAGGGCGTTCGACGCGGCGAGCAGGCCCTGCCGGGCGCGCTCGACGGCCGGGGCGAGGCGGGCCAGCTGGGTCTCGGCCTTCCCCAGCAACGGCCCGAGCCCGTCCGCGAACCGGTCCAGCTCGCGCTTGACGTTGTCGAGCTCGTCCTTCGCCCTGGTCAGCTCGGTGCGCGCGCGTGCGGCGGCCGAGGCCTCCAGGTCGTCGCGGTCGAGGTCGTGGGCGTCGACGGCGTTGATGTACTGGTGGGAGACCTCGTCGATACGCCGCCCGAGCGCCTCGAAGTCGCTGCTCGCCCGGCGGGCGGCCGGGGAGTCGTCCACGGCCGTGATCGTCTCGATCGAGATCCGCAGATCCCGCTGGGCGGTGTCCAGCTCGTAGAACGCGGCCGCCGCGGCGTCCTTCGCGGCCTGCGCCTCGGCCCGCTGACTCTCGGACCGCCCACCGAACCAGCGCCGGGTGCCGCCGCCGGCGAAGGCGGCGGGGAGGGCGAGTACGGCGACCAGCGGGAGGGCGGCGGCCAGGGTGAGGGTGTCCCGCAGGGCGTGCCGCGAGCGCGGCGGAACAGGGCGGCCCTGGCGCTGTGCGCGCGGCGCTGACGGCGAGTGCGGCTGCGGAGGTGTCGCCGTCACATCCCTCTCCCGTGCTGTCATTCACCCTGCCCGGTGTCATTCTCCCACCGGTTTAGGACGAACACACGGGCCGGTTAGTTCGCGGTTCGCACGGTGACTTTTCCGTCGCCGGTGCGGGCGGAGACCACATGGGAACTGGTCTCGTCCCGGGGCACGGACACCTCCACCGAGCCGTCGCCGGTCTCGGTCGTCACGCGGTACGTGGCCCGCGGCAGCTCGACCGTCACGGAGCCGTCGCCGCTGCGGGTCTCCACCAGGTCCGGCACGGTGCCGAGTTCGAGCCGTACCGAGCCGTCACCGGTCCTCGCCCTGACCTGCCGCGAGGAGACGTCGAAGACCCGCACCGAGCCGTCACCCGTCGCCAGGTCCAGCGGGCCGCTGGAGTCGGTGACATGCACGGAGCCGTCCCCCGTGTGAATGCTCAGCGCGTCGTGGAACCCCCGCGCCCGCACGCTCCCGTCCCGGTCCTCGACCTTCACCGAGACCCCGCGCGGTACCTCGATGCGGTGCTTGGCCGAGCAGTTGGCGATCATGCCCGAGCACTTCTCCCGCAGCACCAGCCGGTCGTCCTCCATCGCCCACGTCACCTTCGGATCCGAACCGACCGCGACCGATCCCTTGAACCACCGGGTCACCTCGACCGTGCCCGCCTTGTTCCCCTCGGCCGCGACGATCTCCAGCGCCGAGTCGTCGGAGTCGACGGTCAGGGTCCGCCCCTCCAGTGCGAAGGTCCGGTGCTCAGGCTCCTTGTCGTCCGAGGCGGTGGCCCCACAGGCGGCCACCCCGGCGACAAGCGCCACCACGGCTCCGGCAACGGCGACGGCGCGGCCGGTAACGGTACGGGCCATGACGATCTCCCCCTGGGACTCTGGGACTCTCCCGGCCGACCTGTACGGCCCAGGAACCTCGACGGTGCTTCGACCGTACGGATCCGGGGTGCTGCCGGGGATCCGGCGGACTACCGGACTCGAGGTGGGGCTAGCCCCCGCTGCCGGGTGCCGGGTGCCGGGTGCCGGGTGCCGGGTGCCGGTCCTGTTGTGCCGCCTGTGCCGCGATACCGGTTTGCAGGACAGGGCCCAGGGCAATGTAGGCTGTCGGCTTGTCCCGGGTGCGTAGCTCAGGGGTAGAGCGCCTGCCTTACAAGCAGGATGTCGGCGGTTCGAAACCGTCCGCGCCCACAGGCTCCAAGTAGCAGGTTCAGAGGCCCCTCGGGGATTTCCCCGGGGGGCCTTCCCTGCGCTTTCAGTGATGCCGGCTCGCTAGACAGGGGGCTGCGCCTGCGACGCCGCGTTCGTGGCCCCCCTCGCAGCCGCGGCGACGGCCGCCATGTCCGATGGATCACTGCGCCGGAGGACGATGATCTTGAGAATGGCGATCAGGCTTGGTCCGCACAGGACCATGGCCAGCCACCACACATCCTTGGCGACGTAGACGCCGGCTCCCAGCATGGCGATGCTCATGACCGCGCCCACGACCAGGCTGGTCATGCGGAACCGGTGCTGGCGGGTCTCGCGTTCGGTACGTGCCCTGTGCTCGGCGGCCTCGCGCTCGGCGCGCGCCTTGGTCTCGGCAGCGTCCCTCTGCGCCTCAAGCTGCTTCAGGCGGATCTGATGCTCGCGCTTCAGTTGTGGCTCAAGAGCCTCGAACGCAACCTTCAGTTGCTCCGGGCCGCCCAGCGCGGCTCCCCACTTCATGGCGATCTCCAGGCCGGCGGAGATCACGGGGTCGTCGTCACGCGGCACCGGCACCGCTCCGCTGTTCTCAACGCTCACTGCTGCGCCCCTCCGCCGCCGCTCCCTGCCGGTGTGTAGTCGAGTTCGGTGGGTTCCGGTGGAGGACCGAGCCTCAGGAACAGCCTTGCCATGGTGTGCTCGATGGTCTCTTCCGCGGTATGGGCCACCGATTCGATGTCTTCGGGGCCCAGAGGCTGGTCGAGCAGACGTTCCGTCCCGGCTGACGACTCGTGCCCCGCCCGGACAGAGCGGGCGGCCGGGCCCCGGAAGGTCCTGCTCGTGTCGGCGGAGGTCGCCGCCGTGTGGGCCTTGAGGGCTCGCTGGAGGCGTTCGATGGTCGGGCGGTACCGGCGCTTGGCCTCGGCGTTGAGCGTGACCAGGGAGAAGCCGCTGCTCGGGTGCGGCTCCTCGGGGTGGTCCAGGCCCATCTCCTCGGCGATGGCGAGGAATCTGCGGTTGTGGTAGCGGCCGGCCCGGGAGGTGTCGCGGACGCCGCGCGCGGCGGCGATGCCATGGACTGCCTCGTGAAGCAGTCGCTCGAAGGAGAGCTCGTGACCGCAGGCGGACGACGACTCCCCGATCAGGGACTCCGGCGCGGCGAGATCCGGCAGTTCGGGGTGGTACCGCTGAATGTCGGCCCATGCCTGTGCCAGCTCTGCGGCGAGAACAGGTGGTGTCTGCCGCTCGCCTTCTTCCGCGGTGTACCAGTCGTCGCCAGGCCGCGGGCGGAGAGGTTCCTCGGGGCCGCCCGACAGGCCAAGAACCTCGCGAACCCTTTTGATCTCCGCGACGAGCCCTTCGGCCCGCCGATATCGGGCATCCTCCTGATCTGGCTCGAACTCGCCATGGGAGTACTCGAGTTCGTGGAGAAGTCGACGCAGCCTCTCGGAGCGTTGGTCGAAGTTTGTGCGACGAAGCAGCGCCTCACGTTCAACTGCTGCCGCTCTGCGCCCGTACTCATCCATGACGGACTCGGCGGCCTCGAGGTCCCGATCCCGCAACCCGTGCAGCATGCGCCGTACCCGTGCCGCCTCCTGGAGCTGTTCGATTGCCTCACGAATCTCGTGTTCTGCGCGGTCCCGCTCGCGCGCGTCTTCCCGGAGCCGATCCAGATGCTCGCGCTGGGCCTGGGCCTTGCTACGCCGAACTCGGTTCCACCACTTCGGCAAGAAGCCGGACATCTCCCGCACCCCCGTCGCTCGGCCATCCCACCGTACTGAGCCTGGGGTTCGGGATGCGAGGGGTTCTGTCGTATCTGGGCACCCTGAAAAGTTGTAGGTACCGCCACGAGACGCGAATCCGGAGACTGGCTACGCGCTCGCAGGGATGAGCGCATCACTGACCATGCGGAACGGGGAACACGAGTGAAGACTGCACACCGCATTGCCTCTCTGCTGGGCGTCGCCATCCTCACGGGCACCAGCGTGACCGCCTTGGCTGCTGCGCCGGCGGCAGCTGCCGGATACTGCACGCGCGGGGACACGATCACCAAGAGTTGGGGCAAGCTGACCTACGCGAGGTGCTACGACGGTGATCTCATCGGCGTCCAGGGGAAGTTGACCGATCTGGAGGACGACGAATGCCGCGTCAGGGCCGACTTCCGGTTCTACAAGAGCGGTGACGACCACTACGTGTACTACGAGACCATGAGCTCGAAGTCCTTCACCACGTGGGCCGCGGACGCCACCAGCGTGACCGGGGGGCTCACCTTCCGCTGCGTATGACCGGATGACGGTCCAGAGGCAGACTGTCGCAGCGCTCGAAAACCAGTGGAGCGGCGCCGCTGTGCGCCATTACCGTGCTGCCCGACCGAGTCGCCCAGGCAAGGACGTGCCGTTGTACACCCTGTGAGACCTCCCGAGAGCTGATCTGTCGCGCGTCGCGCATCTGCGCCGCGCTGCTTCTTGCTGCGGACTTCTCACTGAAACCGGTGTACTTCTGTGCTCAATACCTGGGTGGTCGTTCCCACCTGCCTGCCGCTCGTCCTCCGCCGCTGCCACACGTGCGCGTCCGACACCTTCCGGGCGAACGGCAAATTCCGCGTCAACGCCAACCACAAGCTCCTGGACGCCTGGCTCCTCGTGCTCTGTACCGCCTGCGGGGACACGGCGAAGCTCACGGTCATGGAGCGGATGAACGTGCGCTCCATACGCCCCGACCTGCTGGAGCGCATGCATGACAACGACCCCGACCTGGCGGCCGAGCTGCTTCAGGACCCGGTCGTGCGGCACCGTAACCGCATCGCCCTCGACTGGGACGACGCCTGGCGCCTCGACACCGGCGGATCGGATCACCTGGACCGTGAGGTTCTGGACGTCTCGGTCCGTTTCGCGGCGCGGATCCCGGTCCGGCCCGTGCGACTGATCGCTGAAGGCTGCGGTCTTTCGCGGGCCGAGGTCGAGCGACTGATCACGCAGGGCAGGCTCGTGTCGGCGGTCCGGCTGAGCGGCAGGCGCTCGGGCGACTTCACGTTCACGCTCAAGCGCTGAGACGGACGCGGTGCCGGGGGCCTGTCGGGCGGGATCCGCCGGACAGGCCCTAGGTGTATTGACCCGCAGGGTTGTTCACGCGGGTGATGGGTGGGTGGCCGCCGAGTGCAGTGTGGCAGCGGTGGTGGTTGTAGGTGTGCAGGAAGTCTGTCAGGGCGTCGGTGCGTTCGGTGTTGCTGGTGTAAGGCCGTAGGTAGGCCCATTCGTCGAGCAGGGTGCGGTTGAAGCGTTCGAC